>DASZQO010000201.1:0-2184 GCA_035549615.1 Acetobacteraceae bacterium | reverse complement strand
GGCAAGCCGGTTTGGCTTGTCCTGCATGCCAACCATGCGCGGGAGATCACGGTGGCGGTTAGGGACGCGGTCCGGCGCCTGCTTGCCGCCGGCATTCCCGTGCTCGGCCAATCGGTGCTCCTCGCCGGCGTCAATGACACGGAGGAGGCGCTCGCCGCGCTCTTCCGCGCGATGATCGCGGCCCGGATCAAGCCCTATTACCTCCATCAGCTCGACCGCGCGCCGGGAACGGCACGGTTTCACGTGCCGATCGCGCGCGGCCGCGCCCTTCTTGCCGCCTTGCGCGGCAAGCTGCCAGGCCACGGTTTTCCGACCTATGTGATTGATATTCCAGGTGGTGCTGGCAAGGTTCCGATCGGCCCGGATTTTCTGGAGGGCGCGGAGAGCGTGCGCGACCCAGCCGGGCGGCTGCACCGCCTTGCCCCCGCCCACCTTGCCCCGGTGAGGGGCAGCGGCTAGAAGCCCGCCGGGCCATTCCCGAGCAATTCCGCGAGTTCAACGCATGAAGCAGCAGGCGAACCAGATCCGCGCCGGCCAGGTGATCGAGCATGAGGGTCGCCGCTGGACCGTCCTCAAGCAGCAGATCATCACCCCGGGCAAGGGCGGCGCCTTCATCCAGGTGGAGATGCGCGACCTCAAATCCGGCAACAAGACGAACGAACGCTGGCGCACGGCCGATACCGTCGAACGGCTGCTGACCGACGAGAAGGAGTTCACCTACTCCTACACGGATGGCGCCAATCTCGTGCTGCTTGACAATGAGACCTATGAGCAGACGATGGTGCCGGTGGAGCTGCTCGGCGACGCCGCTTCCTTCCTGCAGGACAACATGCCGGTGACGGTCGATCTCGTCGAGGGCGAGCCGGTCGCGGTCCATTTGCCGCAGACGGTGGTGCTTGAGGTGGTCGAGGCGGATCCGGTCGTGCGGGGCCAGACCGCGGCTTCGTCGTACAAGCCGGCGCGGCTTGCCAATGGCGTGAAGACGATGGTGCCGCCCTTTGTCGAGACTGGCGAGAAGATCGTCGTCCGTACGGAGGACGCGAGCTACGTGGAGCGGGCGAAGGCATAAGCCGGGAGCACGCGGCGATGCCGCCGCCGCAATCGCCGCATCTCACCGTGATGATGAACGCCGCGCAGAAGGCGGCGAAGCGTCTGTTGCGGGATTTTAACGAAGTCGAGCAGCTTCAAGTCAGTGTGAAAGGCCCGTCGGACTTCGTGAGCCAGGCGGATCTCCGCGCCGAGGCCAGCTTGCGCCAGGAGCTTGAGAAGGCACGGCCGGGCTATGCCTTCCTGATGGAGGAATCCGGCGCTTCGGGCTCGCCCCGCTGGGCATGGCGATGGATCGTCGATCCGCTCGACGGAACCACCAATTTTCTGCACGGGATGCCGCACTGGGCGATCAGCATCGCGCTCGAGCGGCGGCTCCCGGATGGCGGGTCGGAGATCGTCGCGGGCATCGTCTATAGCCCGGCGGCGAACGAGATGTTTCGCGCCGAAAAGGGCGCCGGTGCCTATCTCAATGATCACCGGCTCAGAGTTTCGGCCCGGCGGGAGGTGGGGGAGGCGGTCTTCGCCACCGGCATTCCGTTTGCCGCCGCTCCTTCCGAGCAGCGCCTTGCCTTCGCCCGCACGCTCGGCCTCCTCATGCCGCAAGTTGCCGGGGTGCGCCGATTCGGCGCCGCCGCGCTCGATCTCGCCTGGGTCGCGGCGGGCCGTTTCGATGGTTACTGGGAGCTCGGGCTCAAGCCCTGGGACATGGCGGCAGGCCTCTTGCTGGTGCGTGAAGCAGGCGGCTTCGCAACCGATCCTGCGGGTGGAGACCCACTGGCGAGCGGTGACGTGGTGGCCGCGAATCCAGCGCTGCACCCGCGTCTTCTCGAAGCGGTGAGCGCAGGGATGGAAGCGGCGGAGCGGCGCGGCCGAGTGGGAACGGGGTAAGCAGTCCCCTCGATCGGCGAGCGCGCTTGCGAAAGGGACGCCGTACGCCAGCGAAAACCAGCCAAAAATGATGCATACCGTTGGCACTGGGAGACGGCTCGGCTAGTGTCGCCATGATTATCATGCGGAGGGGCTTCGTCATTGCGGCCGTGCTGGTGCTCGCCGCGCCATGGGCGCGTGGCCAGGTGAGCGTGAATATGAACGCGCTCAATGCGCTCGCGCCCACGCCCAGGTCCGGCGCATCCG
>DASZQO010000200.1:0-3812 GCA_035549615.1 Acetobacteraceae bacterium | reverse complement strand
CGGGTGGTGACGGCGAATAAGGCCTTGCTCGCGATTCACGGCGCCGAGCTTGCCCGGCTGGCCGAGCGCGGCGGCGCGCCGCTTGGCTTCGAGGCTGCGGTTGCCGGGGGGCTTCCCGTCATCAAGACCTTGCGTGAGGGGCTGGCCGGCAATCGGATCGAGCGAGTCGCCGGAATCCTCAACGGCACCTGCAACTACATCCTCTCGATGATGCGCGAGGAGGGGCGGGAATTCGCCGATGTGCTGGCGGAGGCGCAGCGCCTTGGCTATGCGGAGGCCGACCCCTCTTTCGACATCGACGGCATCGATGCGGCTCATAAGCTCGCCATCCTCGCCGCGCTCGCCTTCGGCCGTCCGGTCGCCTTCGCCGATGTCTACGTGGAAGGCATTCGCAGGATTTCCGCGCTCGACATTCATTATGCGAGCGAGCTCGGCTATCGCATCAAGCTGCTCGGCATCGCGCGGCGGAGCGATGGCGGCGTTGCGGCCAAGGGGGTCACGGCGCGCGTGCATCCGTGCATGGTGGCCGAAACCGCGCCGCTCGCGCGGGTGGATGGCGTGACGAACGCGATCGTGGCCGAGGGGGATTTCGTCGGCCGTGTCGTGCTGGAGGGTCCGGGCGCGGGAGCCGGCCCCACCGCCTCCGCGGTCGTTGCTGATCTCATCGATCTCGCGCGCGGACGTCTCACACCCGTGTGGGGCGCGGCGGCGGCGGAGCTTTCGCCGGACGCATCGGTGCCGATGCAGCTCCATAGCGGATGCTATTACCTGCGCCTGATGGTGGTCGACCGGCCGGGCGTCATCGCCGATGTCACGGCCGTGCTGCGCGATTTCGGCGTCTCGCTCGAGTCGATGCTGCAGCATGGCCGTGCCCCCGGCGAGGCTGTGGCGGTGGTGCTGGTCACGCATGAGACGAATGAGGCGGCAGTACGCACGGCGCTGGCACGCATTGCCGCCCTCGAGGCGGTGCTCGAGGAGCCGACGCTGATCCGGATTGAGCCGGGCTGAGCCCAGGCCGGGCGATTCCCGGAGATCCTGATGCGAAGGAGAAGGGGATGAGCGAGAGGACTTCCAGACCGGGTGTCGTGACCGACCGCAATCTCGCTCTTGAACTGGTGCGGGTCACCGAGGCCGCTGCCATTGCCGCGTCCAAATGGATGGGTCGCGGCCGCAAGAACGAGGCCGACGGGGCGGCGGTGGCCGCAATGCGGCGGGCCTTCGATACGGTGGCGATTGCCGGCACGGTGGTGATTGGCGAGGGCGAGATGGATGAAGCGCCGATGCTCTATATCGGCGAGAAGGTGGGCGCGGGGGGGCCGGAGATGGATATCGCGGTCGATCCGCTCGAAGGGACCACCAGCACGGCCAAGGGCGGCCCGAACGCGATGGCCGTGGTGGCACTCGCAGAGCGCGGCAGGTTCCTGCACGCGCCGGACGTTTACATGGACAAGATCGCCGTCGGCGGCAATCTGCCGGAAGGCATTGTCGATCTCGATGCGCCGGTGAGCGAGAATCTGCGCAACCTCGCCCGCGCCAAGAGCCGCGAGGTTGGGGATCTCGTCGTCTGCATCCTCGATCGGGAACGGCATCACGAGCTCATTGCCCGCTGCCGCGAGGCTGGGGCGAGGATCATGCTGATCCCGGATGGCGATGTTGCGGGCGTGATCGCGACCACCCGGCCTGAAAGCGGGGTTGATATTTACATGGGCTCCGGTGGCGCGCCCGAAGGCGTGCTTGCGGCGGCGGCTCTGCGCGCGGTGGGCGGACAGATGCAGGGCAGGCTCCTGTTCGAGAACGAGGCGCAGATCGAGCGCGCGCGCGGCATGGGTATCCAGGATCCGAACCGCAAATACGTGATCACCGAGATGGCGGGCGGGGACGTGATGTTCGCCGCAACCGGCGTGACGAGCGGCGCGATGCTCGGTGGCGTCCGCAGCTTCGGCCAGGGCGCGGTGACGTACTCGATGGTGATGCGCAGCAAGTCCGGCACCGTGCGCTATATCGAGGCGCACCACAATTTCGCGACCAAGACCTGGGCAGTGACCTGACCGCGGGCGGGTTTGGCATGGTTGCGCACGCTCGAGAGCATACGGGCCGGAGGTGGGATCATCGAAGGCGTGAATCATGCGAGGTCGCAAAGGGCGGGTGCGGAATCGGGGTGCGCCAGCGATCTCATCCCGTGCGGGAGCGGATCACGATCCGCTGGAATCGGCTGATCACATGAAGATGCCGGCAAAACCAACCGGACAGATAGAGAGTGCGGTTTGCGCGAGCCAATGCGAACGCAAATTGCTCTAGGTGTTGCGCGCAGCCTGAGCGGACGGCGCTGGGTCTGGCGTGAGACGGAGGAGCGCGTGGGCCTCGGGATCGCCGAGCGGCTTGGCGTGCCCGAGATTCTCGGCCGCATGCTTGCCCTGCGCGGCGTGACGATGGAGACGGCGGGCGATTTTCTCGACCCGACCTTGCGTGCGCTGCTGCCCGATCCTTCGTGCCTCGCCGATATGGATCGCGCCGCCGCGCGGCTCGCCGCCGCGGTTGCGGACGGGGAAAAAGTGGCGGTCTTCGGTGATTATGATGTGGATGGCGCCTGCGCGGGAGCGTTGCTCATCTCGGTGCTGGGCGCACTCGGTGTCGAGACGATGGGCTATGTGCCCGATCGGATCGCGGAAGGCTATGGTCCGAACCGGGCGGCACTCTGCCGGCTTGTGGAGAGCGGCGCACGGGTGATCATCTGCGCCGATTGCGGCAGCAGTGCGGGCGAAGTTTTTGCCCCCATCGCCGGCCGGGCAGAGGTGATCGTGCTTGATCATCACAAGATGGATGCGCTGCCCAGCGCCCCTTGCGCGCCGCTGATCGCCCTGGTCAATCCGAGCCGGCCGGATGATCGTTCCGGTCTTGGCGCGGTTTCGGCAACCGCGATTGCCTTTCTGGCGATGGTTGCGCTGCTGCGCCTGCTGCGCCGGCAAGGCTTTTTCGCGAGCCGGGCCGAGCCTGATCTTCTTTCCTGGCTTGATCTCGTGGCGCTGGCGACCGTCTGCGATGTGATGCCGCTCTCCGGCCTCAACCGGGCGCTGGTGGCGCAAGGTCTTAAGGTGATGGCGCGCCGACGGCGCCCGGGAATTGCGGCACTGCTGGCGGTGGCCGAGGTTTTCGGCAACCCGACGGCCGAAAGCTGCGGATACGCGCTCGGGCCGCGGATCAATGCGGCTGGGCGGATCGCCGAGGCGGATCTCGGCCTGCGCCTGCTGCTCGCGCCCGATGAGGGGACGGCGACGCCGCTCGCGCGCGCGCTCGACGGGGTCAACCGCCAGCGCCAGCAGGTGGAGGCAGCGGTGCTTGAGGCGGCGATGGCCGCCGCGGCGGCCCAGGCGGAGGCCGGATTGCCGGTGCTTCTGGTCAGCGGCGCGGGCTGGCATCCCGGCGTGGTCGGGATCGTGGCAGGGAGGATCAAGGAACGCTTCAACCGCCCGGCCTGCGTGCTGGGCGTGGAGGGGGACGGGGAACCGGAGCTTGCCAAAGGATCGGGACGATCCGTCCCGGGCTTCGACCTTGGCGCGGCGGTGCTTGCCGCACGCGAGAGCGGGCTGCTTGAGACTGGCGGGGGGCATGCCATGGCGGCGGGATTCTCGCTGGCGGCGAGCCGGCTTGCCGCGTTTCACTCCTTCCTCAACGACTGCCTGGGGGGGGCGGCGGCGCTGCCGGCGGTCGCTGATCTCGCGATCGAAGGAACGGTGGCCGTGCCGGGAGCCTCGGTCGAACTCGCCGCCGCGCTTGGCCGGCTCGCGCCATTCGGTGCGGGGAATGCGGAGCCG
>DASZQO010000199.1:0-4953 GCA_035549615.1 Acetobacteraceae bacterium | reverse complement strand
GGAGATTGCGGAGATCATCAGCCCGCTTGCCGCACCCGCTGCGCTTCCCGCTCCCGTCACGGCAGCGTCATGACCAGCGCGCGTTGACCCCTTGGGAACCCGGGCCTATAGCGTGATCGCCGGGGGCGGACTCGCCGAAGGCGTGAATCACGTGGGAAAACAAAAGGCTAGAGTGGGATACGTGAGCGGGAACAATGGCCTTCCGCTCTCGCGCGCCCGAGATCATGCAAGGAGAGGAATAGGATGGCGAACCGGGTGAAGCAGCTCTGGGCGGAAGGCAAGGCGGTGATCAATGGCTGGCTTGCCATTCCCTCCGGTTTCGCCGCCGAAGTGATGTCCCAGGCCGGGTGGGACAGCCTGACCGTCGATATCCAGCACGGCGTGCAGGACTACCATTCGATGGTGGCCTGTTTTCAGGGATTCCAGAGCCGCCCGATCACACCGCTCGTGCGCGTGCCGTGGAACGAGCCCGGCATTATCGGCAAGGTGCTCGATGGCGGAGCGATGGGTGTGATCTGCCCGATGATCAGCACCCGCGCCCAGGCCGAGGCTTTCGTCGCCGCCTGCCGCTATCCGCCGCTGGGCACGCGCAGCAACGGCGCGATCCGCGCCGGCATCTATGGCGAGGGTGGCGCGTACGTGAAGACCGCCAACGAGGAAGTTCTCTGCATCCCGATGATCGAGACGCAGGAAGCGCTCGACAATCTCGAAGCGATTCTCGACGTGCCCGGCATCAACGGCATCTATATCGGCCCGAGCGATCTCGGTTTCTCGCTCGGGCTTGAACCGAAGCTCGACCGCGAGGAGCCGGAGATCCTCAAGATCTATGAGCGGCTGGTCGCCGAAACCAGCAAGCGCGGCATCGCGCCGGGCGTGCACAATGCCACTCCGGCCTATGCCGCGCGCATGATCGGAATGGGCTTTCGCTTTGTGACCATTGCCAATGACAGCGGGCTGATGTTCCGTGCCGCCCAAAGCGCGGTTGCCGCCGTCCGCCAGGCTGCCGGAGGCAGGGCCTAAAAAACGGGAGTACGTCCATGCCACCGCCCCCCGTAATTCGCCTCCACCCCGATGATGGGGTGCTGATTGCCCGCGTGACATTGCTCCCTGGCACGCCCGTTGCGCCGGGAGTGATTGCGCAGGAACGTATCCCGGCCGGACACAAGGTCGCTGTCCGGCCACACGCGGCGGGTGAGCCGATCCGGCGCTATGGCCAGGTGATCGGCTTCGCGACCGCGCCGATCGAGCCAGGCCGGCACGTGCATGTGCAGAATTGCGGCATGGGCGATTTCGCGAAGGATTATGCCTACGGCGTCGACGCGAAACCGACCGCGATGATCGATCCGCCGGCAACCTTCGAGGGAATCCGCCGGGCAAATGGGAAAGTCGCGACACGCAACTATATCGGCATCCTGACGAGCGTGAATTGCAGCGCCCACGTCGCCGACCTGATCGCCGACGCCTTCCGCCGCAGCCCGTTTTCGAACGCCGATCCGCTCGCCGAATACCCGAACGTTGATGGGGTGGTGGCGCTGACCCACAAGACCGGCTGCGGCATGAGCATGGGCGAGCCGCTGAAGCTCCTGCGCCGCACGCTGGCCGGCTACGCGCGCCATCCGAACTTCTCCCACGTCATCGTGCTCGGGCTCGGTTGCGAAGTGAATCAGATCGGCGCGATGATGGAAGAGCAGCGCCTCGCCGGCCGGCTGCGCTCGATGGATATCCAGTCGATGGGCGGCACCCGCAAGACGGTGGAAAGCGGCATCAGCTTCGTTCGCGAGGTGCTGGCCGAGGCGAATACCGTGACGCGCGAGACCGTCCCGCTCTCCGAGCTCACCATCGCCCTGCAATGCGGCGGCTCGGACGGCTATTCGGGCATCTCTGCCAACCCGGCTCTCGGTGCGGCGAGCGATCTCGTCGTGCGCAATGGCGGCACCGTGATCCTTTCCGAAACGCCCGAGACATACGGAGCCGAGCACCTGCTTACCCGTCGCGCGGTGAGCCGCGAGGTGGGCGAGAAGCTCGTGGCGCTGATGCACTGGTGGGAAGAGTACACGCGTCGCGAAGGGGCGGAGATGAATGCCAATCCTTCGCCCGGCAACAAGGCCGGCGGCCTCACCACCATCCTTGAAAAATCCCTAGGCGCGATGGCCAAGGCCGGCAGCACGAATCTCACCGATGTCGTGCGCTATGCCGAGCCGCCGAACGCGCGCGGCTTTGTCTTCATGGACACCCCCGGCTACGACCCGGTTGCCGCGACAGGCCAGGTCGCCGGCGGGGCCAACCTCGTCTGCTTCACCACCGGCCGCGGGAGCGTTTTCGGCTGCAAGCCCGCGCCCTCGATCAAACTTGCGACGAACACGCCGATGTACCAGCGCATGTCCGACGACATGGACGTGAATTGCGGCACGATCGTCGATGGTGATGAATCGGTCGAGGAATGCGGCCGACGCATCTTCGATCTCATCCGTCGCGTGGCTTCGGGCGAGCGGACGAAGAGTGAAACCTACGATTTCGGCAGCTCCGAATTCGCCCCCTGGGTCATTGGCGCGACGATGTGAGAGGCGCGGGCGAAGACCCCTCCAGCGAGTTATCCCCTTCGGTAGAGTACCAGAGAGAAGCAGGCTTCTTTTTCTGAAGAAAAGGAAGCAAGAAGACTCTTCTCCGTTTTCCAGAGCAGAGCGTGACGATTTTTGATCATCACGTTTTGGCTTTTCCTTTCTCGCGTGATTCAGACCTCCGGACATCACGCCTTGGCCCCCCTACCGCTCGTGCAGGTAGGGGGCGAGCGGGGCGGGCCGGTCTTCGTCAAGCTTGGCCTGGTAGATCTCGACACTTTCGATCACGCGCTGCACGTAGTCGCGTGTTTCGCCCCAGGAAATGAGCTCGATCCAGTCGATCATGCCAATGCCGCCCACACGCGGATCGCCGTTCTCGGCAAGCCAGGTGCCCACCTGATCGGGCCCCGCGTTATAGGCGGCGAGGGCGAGCGGCAGGCAGCCGTCAAACTGCGTGAGCAGCCGCAGAAGATAGGCATTCCCGAGCGTCATGTTCTGGACCGGGTCGGCGGCCAGGGCCGCGAGCGAGACACGCTCGCCCAGGCTTCGCGCGACCCGCTCAGCCGTCTCCGGCATCAACTGCATCAGGCCGAGCGCGCCGCTCGGGCTTGCTGCGCCGATGTCGAAACTGCTCTCCTGGCGGATCACGCCGAGCGTTACCGCCGGATCGACCGGACCATCCGGCGGCTGATAGGGAATCGGCCAGCCGGCACCCGGCAGCATTTCGCCATAGATTCCGGCCACGCGGCCGGCGGCGACCGCCTGGTCTGGCAGGCCGAAACCAAGGGCCAGATGGGCGGCGAGCGATCGCCCGGCCGGGTCGGGAGCAAGGTCCACCAGCTTGAGGACGAAGGCGCGCGCCCGCCGCGGCTCTCCCCAGGCCACCAGGAAGCCGGCCGCGCGGGCGACCTCGCCGCTGGCGAATGCGAGCGCCCGCTCAGGCGTCCAGCCTGGATCCTTGAGCGCCCGGATGCGGGCCGCGAGATCGGCGGAGCTCTCGCCCAAGGCGAGCGCGGCAAGCTGCCCGTAATAGGTCGTCGGCCAGGCGGCCGATTCCGCGTATTGCTGCCGGGCAAGGGCCTGGTTGCCGGCGGCGGCGGCGGCGCGGCCCAGCCAGTAATGGGCCCGGCCCTGGGTGATCGCTGCCTTGGAGAGGTCGGCGAGCGCCTGAAAATACGGGGCCGCCTCGGCCGGTTCGTGCAGAAACTCAAGCGCGATGAAGCCGGCGAGGAAATCGCGGTCGAGCGCATCCGCCCTGCCGATCGGCAGGGGAGCGGTTTCGAGCGCGTAAGCCGCCTTCGCCTCGTTCTCGCGCAGCACGTCACGGGCGAGGATGCTGCGCTGGGTCCAGAACGCCGAGCGCTCAGCCGGGTCCGCTTCCTGCTGGGCGGCCATTCCGTCGCTGTTCCAGAGCGCGAGCGCCTGATCGAAATCGTTCTGCTGCTCGAGCCAGCTTGCCGCGGCGAGGAAGAGGCCTGGCTGCCGCCGGAATGAAGCGGGAAGCGCGGCGTAGGCGCCCCAGGCGTCGTTCCGGCCGCTGAGGAGGCCGAGCCAGGCCGCGCCGGCCGCCTGCTGATCAGGGGAGAGCCGCTGCAACTGCCGCGCCGCGGCGCCTGGATCGCTCCCCGAATCGGCAAAGGCGAGATGTGAGAAGCGCTGCCATTGGTCGGACTGGGTGAGAACATCGCCCCACTGCCCGATCACCTGCTCTTCCTTCGCCGCAGAGAAATCGCCGGTAATCCAGGCTTGACGCGCATCCCGTGCCGCCGTTGCGTCATTGCCAGCCGCCTGCTCCGCCGCTGCGCAGCGCAGCAGCGTATCCGCCGAGCGGGGGGGATACTGCGCGCAGAGCTGCCGGACGGTCCCGTCATCGGGCTCAGTCACGAGTGCGGCTTCGAGCTCCTGGCGCAGCCGATCCTGGAAAGGCCAGTCCGGATTGGCCTGGAGGAATGCTGCGATCTCGGCCGCGGAGCCGCCGCCGGGATCGAGCAGCCGATAGAAGGTGACGAGCTTGCCGGCCACCGGGTCGGGATATTGGGCTGCTGCCGCTGCCGCCTGGTCCCATTCGTTCGCCTGCACGAAAGGCATCGGGTTCTGCGCCGCCGCCGGGCAGGCGGGCAGCAGCGGAAGGCTTGCAAGCAGCAGGAGGCGGCCAAGGCGCATCGGCAGCAATGCTACCTTACGAGCGCCTTGCAGCGTATCCCCCGGACGCCTAGGTTTCCCGCCCCCTTTGACCCAAGGACCATGAGGAGCATCATGTTCAAGGGTTCGCTCGTCGCATTGATCACGCCCATGCGTTCCGACGGCGCGATGGACGAGAAGGCTTACGAGGCGTTCGTTGACTGGCAGATCCAGGAAGGAAGCCATGCCGTCGTGCCGGTCGGAACGACAGGGG
>DASZQO010000198.1:0-8522 GCA_035549615.1 Acetobacteraceae bacterium | reverse complement strand
CGAAGCGGCGCGCCAGCTCACACTCTCCGCCGCCCGGCGCAAGCGGGACGGACAGCCCGCCCTCGAAGCGGCTTGCATGGCCAAGCTTTACGCCTCAGAAGCGGCTGAAGACATTTGCAGCGCCGCCATCCAGACGCTCGGTGGCTACGGCTATCTCTCGGATTTTCCGGTCGAGCGCATCTGGCGGGACGTGCGCGTCTGCCAGATTTACGAAGGCACCTCGGACGTGCAGAAGCTGATTCTGCAACGACTTCTCTGAATCCGTGGCGATGATCCGGCCGGCCGCCACGGGGCGCTTCATGACACGGACCCGCCTCTCGGGCCTGCTTGCCGCGATCATCGCACTGGCGGGCCAGATTGCGCTCGGCGCCGTAATTCTTCGCGCGCCCGCCGCGCCATCGCCCATCGCGACGCTCGATGCAGCCTCCGTGCTCTGCGGCCCTTTGGCCGGCACGAACGAAGCGCCCCGGCATCACCACCCCATCGGGCTTGCGCTCTCCGCCCTCGCTCAGGCGCTCGCGCAATCCAGCAGCCTGCTTGGCCCGGCAAATCTCTCCTTTCCCATGCCTGCCGTTCAGGCGCCGTCCCTCCTTCCACCGCCACCACCCGCCGCAGCGCCGTCCCTCGTACGGCTTTCAGCCCAGCCGCGTGCCCCTCCTTCCCTGGCCTGAATCCCCCGGCATTCGCGCAGTTCGTCACTCTGCGCTCAGGAACTCAAGCCAAGGAAGCCTGACATGACAGCCTTCGTCACGTGCCGAAAAGCCGTGCGCGCCGCCGCGTTTGGCCTCGGCCTGCTCGTCCCCGTCTCTTCGCTCGCCGCCTCGCCGGTCACCGTGAGCGCGCCCTGGTTCCGCTATCTGCTGCCTCAGATCCCCGCGGGCGGATATATGACGCTGCACAATGCGTCCGATCGGCCGGTGGTGCTGACGGCAGCCGCCTCTCCGGCTTGCGGGATGCTGATGCTGCACAAGACGGATGCGAACGGCGCCATGGAGTCCATGGATGCCGTCTCCAGCATCACCGTACCGCCAAACGGAAGATTCCAGTTCGCTCCCGGCGGCTATCACCTGATGTGCATGCAGCCGAAGATGAAGCCTGGCGAGACCGTGCCCGTGACGCTGACGTTCGCGGACAGCACGGAGATCACCGTCTCCTTCCCTGTCCGGAACGCAAACAGCCAATAGCGCGCCAGCACCGCCCCCGGCCGCAACCAGGCCGCTGCAGGCAGTGCGCAAGCCAGTGCTGTCGGCTTTTGCAAAGCGAATGGAACTTCCCTTCGATGAACCTGGTGTCGGCGGCGAGGCTACCGGGGCCGGCCCCGGGATTGCCCGAAACACTGACGATCACGCCGGGCGTGATTTACATGGGAGACACGTACCCGGCCGGCCCGAAGGCGCTGATCCCCGGCAATTCCACGGCCGGGCCGCATGTCGGCGCCATCGTGCAGATGTGCTTCTTCTTCGACGGCATGTTCCCCAACACGCTCGGCCGGCCGCTCTTTCAATAGAGAGATCGGCGACAGGAAAAGGGGTTTTCCTCACGCGTGTTCTTCCCCCCAACCCACTGGAGACCATCATGCTTCATGTCCGTTCCTCCGCGCTCGCAATCGCCCTTCTGCTCTTCTCGAGCGGCTATGCATTCGCGCACGCCTTTCCCGCCACCACCAACCCGCCGGCGGGCAGCACGCTGAAGACGCCGCCCACCCAGGTTGTCATCAATTTCACCGAAGAGATCGAGCCGCATTTCAGCACGCTTGAGGTCGTCAATGCGGCGGGCACACGTCTCGATAAGAAAGACGCCCATATCGGTCCACAAGGAGCCAAACAGTTCGTCGTCGATCTCCCCCCGCTCACACCGGGCACCTACAAGGTGATCTGGCACGCCACGTCCGTGGACACGCACAAGACCCAAGGCAGCTTCAACTTCACGGTCGCTCCGTAACGGAGAAGGGGCCAACGATGTCGGGGATGGGATTCGGGGGCGCGGGCGGTCTCGCGGTCGTTCTTCTGCATGGGCTGGCGCTTGCCGGTCTGCTCTCCGCTTTCGGCTCCCTCTTCTTCTTTGCCTTTCTGATGCCTCCCGCCCTGACACGCAGCGGCCCCGCGGAACAGGAGGCGGCGATTCGCCTCTGTTCCGCCGTTTCGCGTGGCAGCCTGATCCTCGCCATCCTCCTGGAACTCGCGTGGCTCACCGCCGAGTCCGGCGTCATTGCCGGGGCCTCAAACCTTTCGGAAATGATCGCCTCACTCCCGGTGGTCGTCCACGACACTTTGTTCGGCCATCTCGTGGCCGCCCAGATCCTCGCGCTCATCGCAGCCGCCCTGGCTTTCGGACGTGGCTTGCGCGCCCGCATTGGCTTCTGGCTGGCGGGTCTCGCCACCGTGCTCGAGGCCTGGCATCTCCATGGCGCGGCGATGCAGGCGGGGGTGAGCCCGTTTCTCCTCACCGAAATCTTCCATGTGCTGGCTGCCGGCGGCTGGCTTGGCGGGATTCTGCCGCTCGCATTCTTCATCCGGATGACGTCCCCCGAAACCGGCGCGGTCATTGCCCGCCGGTTCTCGGATTTCGCAACCCCCTGCGTACTGCTGCTGGCGATCACTGCGTTCCTGCAAGGCCGCCTGCTGATTGGCAGTATTGCCGCGCTGACCGGCACAACCTATGGATGGATCGCCTTGCTCAAGCTCGGGCTTTTTGCGGCATTGCTCTGCTTCGCTGCCCGCCATCGCTGGCGGCTGGCTCCGGCGCTTTCCGGCGCCCAGCCGTTCATCGCGCGAGAGGTTCTGGCGCGCAGCATCGTGAAGGAAGCTGTCTTGGGCCTTGTGATTCTGCTTGCGGCCGCGATGATTTCCTCGCTGGCGCCGCCGGCGGACATGGCGATGTTCCTGAATCACGCGCCACCCGCTCCCGTTTCCACCCCGCAAGGCTGAGGCAGGTTTGATGCCAACCGGCTCGCGCCGTCAAAAGATGCAGGCAAGGCGGCCCGCGCCGTTTCCGATATTTCTTGCCCTGTTCGCTCTGCTGATCATCGCGGGCGGCCTGTTGCGGCTTTTCGGCAGCGTCGCGGAACGCGCGGCGGCACCGGTCGGCGGCGCCTTCCGCCTCCTCTCCAGCAAGGGCGGCATCGTCACCGAGAAGAGCTTTCCAGGCAAATATCTGCTGATCTATTTCGGCTATACATCCTGTCCGGATATCTGCCCGACAGCCCTTGCCGGCATCGCCCGCGCGATGGCCCGGCTCGGGCCGCGCGCGGCAGAGGTGCAGGCTCTCTTCATCACGATCGATCCTGCTCGGGATACGCCTGCTCTTTTGCGCCGATATGTCGCCCAATTCTCCCCGGCGATCATCGGGCTCACCGGCTCCGTCGCCGAGATCGCCCAGGTCGAGAAAGAATATCACGTCAGCGTATCCGTTCCCCCCTCCCAGACCGGCAAGAGCAATCCGGGGATCGATCATACGGCTGCTCTCTACCTCATGGCGCCGGACGGGCGCTTCGTCACAGCTTTCCGGCCCGATGAAAGCGGAACCGACATCGCCGCTTCGATTGGAAAAATCGTTTCATAGGATCAACAAACGAGGGGCGAGGCCATCTTTACGCATCGCGATATGGGATGCGAGGGTAGGCCCATGACGACACCTCTCTCCGCATCTCTTTCCGCCCGGCTCGATCACTGCCTCGAAGCCCTGCCGCGCGCCTATCCGGGACCGGGGGGTGCGGTCGCCGTGCTGCGCGAAGGCAAGGTGCTGGTCCGCCATGCCTGGGGGTGGGCGAATGCCGAACGGCGCATCGCCTTCACCCCGCGCACGCTCTTCCGCATGTGCTCCATCACGAAGCAGTTCACTTGCGGCCTCGTATTGGATGCTTTCCCTGATCCTTCCGTCCTTGATGGCGATGTGCGGGCCCGCTTGCCCTTGCTGGCGGAAACGGCGCCGCGCACGTTGCAGCTTTGCCATAACCAGTCCGGCCTGCGCGATTATTGGGCTGTCGCGATGCTGCATGGCGCGCCGGTCGAATCGGCGTTCGGCGATAGCGAAGCCGCTCGCGTGATCTCCGGCGAGCGAACGCTGCAATTCACGCCGGGCACGCGCTATTCCTACTGCAACCAGAATTTTCGCATCCTCTCCGATGTGCTGCAGGAACGAACCGGCCGCAGCTTCGCGGAGCTGCTGCGTGAGCGTCTTTTCGTGCGCGTCGGCATGGAGAGCGCATTGCTTGTCGCCGATACGAGCGCCATGCCGGACGGAACGGTAGGTTATGAAGGCACGCAGGCGGCGGGCTTCCGGGCCGCGGAAAATCGCGTCCTATGGACAGGTGATGCCGGGCTCGCCGCCTCGCTTGACGACATGATTGCCTGGGAACGCCATATCGATGCGTCACGGGACGATGAAGCCGCGCTCTATAGCCGCCTCTCCGCCCCCGTTTGTTTCTCCGATGGCGCCCTTGCCGCCTATGGCTTTGGCCTCGCACGGACAATCGAATTCGGCCGTCCCGTCACGGGCCATGGCGGGGCCTTGCGCGGCTGGCGCAGCCATCGCCTGTATGCGCCATCCGCGCGTGTTTCCGTCGTCGTCATGTTCAACCATCTCTCGGATGCGCGCGAGGCCGCCTTGGATCTGCTCGCCGCCGTTCTTGGCGAAACGCGGGTTTCCCCCGCCGCTTCCGTGCCAGCGCCGGACTGGCTCGGCGCCTATATCGAGCCCGAAACAGGGCTTGCCGTGCGCATCGATGCCGCGGCGAACGGGTGGGTGCGGCTGCGGTACGGTCACCACGAGGAACGACTCACGCTGGCGGAAGACGGCACGGCGCGCTCGGCAAGCGTGCGGTTGCGCCCCGCTGATCTGGGTCTCTGGATGGACCGCCCGCAGGAAAATCAGAGCTCCCGCCTGCAACCCTGCGCGGGCATGCCCACCCGGGATGTCGCTGCCCGCTATCATTGCGAAGAGCTCGATGCCGAGCTCGCCGTGATCGACGCCGGCGGCGTGCTCTATGGCGGTCTCTCGGGTTTCCTCGGCCAGGGGCGAATGGAGATGCTTGAGCCGATCGGGCGGGATGTCTGGGCGCTGCCCTGCCCCCGCGCTCTGGACCACACCCCGCCCGGCGACTGGACGCTGGCCTTCCAGCGCGATGAGACGGGCCGGGTGAAAAATGTCCTGGTCGGCTGCTGGCTGGCCCGGCGCCTGCTCTATGTCCGCGTCGACTGAATTCAAACCTGCGGTGATACCCTCTGTTCGTCGCGCCTTAAAATTCAACCAAGCCCGACGAGGAGCCAGGCGCCCCAGATCGCCAGCGCGAGGGGGGGGCCGAAGGGCAGCCGCGTCTGTCGCCCGACCGCATGCCCGGCAAGGCGGAGCGCTCCTGCCAGCGCCAGTCCGGCGATCCCCGCGGCGAGCACGACATCCGGCAATGCGGCCGGGCCAAGCCATGCCCCGGCGACCGCCATGAGCTTCGCGTCGGCGGCGCCCATCGCCTCAACCCCGCGCCAGGCGCGCCAGGACAGGCGGAGCAGCGCGAACGCAGCATAGCCAAGGATCGCGGCCGCGGCATGCGCCACAAGCGCCTCCGGCAGGAGCCATAAGGTCGCAAGAAGCCCGGCCGGGATCAGCGGAAGCGTAAGCATGTCCGGAAGCGTCAGGCTCACCGCATCGATCCAGGCGAGCGCAAGAAGGCCCCAGCCGAGCACGGAGCCGACCCAGAGCAGGCTGCCGCTCTGGCCGGCCAGGAACGCGGAAAGGGGGATCGTGATGGCGGCGATCTCGATTGCGAGATGAAACGGGCCGATCGCCGCCGCGCCGCAGCGGCAGCGGCCGCGAAGCCGGAGATAGGATAGGATCGGAACAAGCTCGAAAGGCGTGAGCGGCCGGCCGCATCCAACACAGGCGGAGCGGCCGAGCACAACGGGACGGCCCACAGGCAGCCGCGTGATGAAAACCCCAAGCAGGCTGCCGATCGCGGGCGCGAAAAGCATCGCGAGCTCGGTCGGCCAGGGGATTGCCATAGCCCCTGGAAATGTCACGCCAATGTCGGGCATCGCCCGGCCGGTTCCGTCTATCTTGGTGCGATGCCCCTTACGCGCGATCCGGATCGGCCCGCATGCCCGATACGATGACAGTCGCGAGCGGGGTGGCGGCCATCGACGCACTTGCCGCCATCCTGCTCGCCCGTGGCCTTTGTGATGAGCGGGCGATCGAGCGGGCACGCCGCGTCGCCGCCGAGACGGATGGGCGGCTCGATCACGTCCTCAAGCAGCTCGGCCTGGTGACCGAGCGCGATCTTGCTTCCTCTTATGCCGCGCTGCTCGATGTGCCGCTCGCATCGGCCGAGCGATATCCGGCGGATCCACTCCTTCCGGAGCGGTTGGAGGCCAGGTTCCTGCGCGCCGCGCGCGCGCTGCCCATCGCGCTCGAGGGCGCGGTGCTGGTGCTGGCGATGGCCGACCCGCTCGATGATTTCACAGCGCGAGCGGTGGCGGCCGCCAGCGGATGCGAGGTCGCGATCGAAGTTGCCGTGCCGATCGAGCTTGAAGCGGCGATCGAGCGTCTCTACCCGGAGGCGGGTCCCGAAAACAGCCCCGACATTGGCGCGGACGACGCCGCAGCCGCCGCGCCGCTCGAGGAGGATGCCGATCGTCTTCGCGACCTCGCGAGTGAGGCGCCGGTAATCCGGCTCGTCAACCAGCTCATCGCCCGCGCCGTTGAGACACGCGCTTCGGACATCCATATAGAACCGTTCGAGGATCGGCTCCGCATCCGCTATCGCCATGACGGCATGCTCTCCGAAATCGAGAGCCCGCCGGCCCGGCTGGCGCCAGCCATCGTCAGCCGGATCAAGATTATGGCGCGGCTCGACATCGCCGAGCGCCGCCTGCCGCAGGATGGACGGATCAAGCTCGCGGTGCGCGGCCAGGATGTGGATTTCCGCGTCTCCTCGGTCCCGGCGCTGCACGGGGAGACGGTGGTGCTCCGCGTGCTCGATCGCGGCGCGGTTGCCTTCGACTATGCGCGCCTCGGCCTTCCGGAAAGGGTGGTGAAGCGCCTCGAAGCAACCTTCGCTTTGCCGAACGGAATCGTGCTGGTGACAGGTCCGACCGGCAGCGGCAAAACGACAACACTCTATACCGGCCTGCTCGGCCTCAACGCGGTCACGCGCAAGATCATCACGATCGAAGACCCGATCGAGTTCCAGCTTCCGGGGATCAACCAGATCCAGGTCAAGCCGCAGATCGGGCTCGATTTCGCGCATCTGCTGCGCGCCATCCTCCGTCAGGATCCGGACGTGATCATGGTGGGCGAGATCCGCGATCTGGAGACGGCGGAGATCGCGGTGCAAGCCGCCCTGACCGGCCATCTCGTGCTCTCGACCCTGCACACGAACTCGGCCGCCGCGACCGTCACGCGCCTTCGGGACATGGGGCTCGAGGATTATCTCGTCGCGGCGGTCCTGCGCGGCGTGCTGGCGCAGCGGCTCGTCCGCCGGCTCTGCCCTGAATGCCGGCGCGGCGCGCCTGCGCCGGCAGAACTTTCCGCGCGCCTCGGCCTCGAACGGAGCGGCACGGGCGCGTCGCCGCCGATGCTTTGGCACGCCACCGGCTGTCCTTCCTGCCGCGGCACCGGCTATCGGGGGCGCCTCGCAGTGGCGGAGTTCCTGGTTCCCGACGCGGCAATCGCCGAGCGTATCTTCGCCCGCGCGGGTGAGGCCGAGATCGAACGGGCGGCAATCGCCGGCGGGATGGTTCCGATGTTCGAGGCCGGGCTCGATGCCGTGCTCGCCGGTGAAACCACGCTCGAGGAACTGGCGCGCAGCGTCCGGGCCGAAAATTGATGCCGGAATTCCGCTACCTCGCGATCGATCCCAGCGGCGCGCTTGCGCGCGGCACGATGGAGGCGCCGGACGAGGCCAGCGTGATCGAACGGCTGCGCCGCGCGGGCAACATGCCGATCTCGGCGGCCGAAGCAACGCGGCGCTCGGCACTCCTCCATCTTCTGCAAACCGATATCGGCCGCGGCGGTGCGCTCTCGCGCCAGGAGCTTGCCGAGGCGATCCGTGAGCTGGCGACGATGCTGACGGCCGGGCAGGATCTCGACCGCGCGCTTCGTTATCTCGTCGAGACCGCTCCCTCTGCGCGCGTGCGCGCCGTGTTTGGCCGCGTGCGCGACGCGGTGCGTGACGGCGGCACGCTCGCCTCGTCCCTGGCCGCCGAGCCGCGGAGCTTTCCCAAGCTTCTGGTCGGGCTCGTGCGCGCGGGCGAGGCGGGCGGCGCGCTCGCCGCCACGCTCGAGCGGCTGGCCGTCCTCTTCGAGCGCGAACGAAGCCTCGTCGCCACTGTCCGCTCGGCGATGGTCTATCCGGTGATGCTGATGATCGCCGCCACGGGGTCAGTGGCGCTGCTGCTCACGCGCGTGTTGCCCCAGTTCGTCCCGCTCTTCGAGCAGAACGGCGTCGCCCTGCCGCAGTCAACGCAGATTCTTCTGGCCACCGGCAATCTCGTCTCGAATTACGGACTCTATGCGGTGGCCTTCCTCGTCGT
>DASZQO010000197.1:0-6319 GCA_035549615.1 Acetobacteraceae bacterium | reverse complement strand
TATAGATGGAGCTCAACCCTTTTTGCATCCAAACCAGGACGCCAACGTGGAGCGGACCCCTCCCGAAGGATGAAACTGCGGCAAGGTGCCGCGGTGCGCAGTCAGAATCACCATCTTGGCCGAGGGCTCAAGACCGGGGGGGAAGCGTTTGGAACTGCTCCGGTTTTGCCAAGAACCGGAGAAAATTTTGACAGAGCGGGCGCCCCATTGCGGCATCGTGAAAATTTCATACTTTAGAATCAATTGACTATAAGAAACAGAGGGGACACACAAGGCTCGTTTCCGCCCCTTCCCTCGACCGAATCGGGCGATCCGGCCCCGGCTACAAGCGTAGCGCAATCGGGAAACCCCGTCACACAAGAGATATCTCCATTCCGTTTGATGCCGGCCAAGCGCCGAAATGGATGGAGTTTCGCTGATGACCCCCAGCGCGCGGGCCTGGCAGAGCCGACGGATTCGCCCATTTGGCATGCCGCCATCGCCATGGCCGACAAAATTCGCGTTGCAGGCGACGAGATCGAGAGGGCGCCGCCAGCTCGAAGGGATCGCCGGCGCCGACGGATGCCGGCATTAAACGGCACACCGTGCATGGCAGCCAACGACATGCCGGAAACACGGCTGCCCTTCCTGAAACTGTCCCAATGCAAAATCCTGGATACCTGGTATGCGACGGGACTGTGGGGCACGGGAAGCAATGACATTCTGGTCGAGGACGTGTTCGTCGATGAGATGCACAGCTTCCGTTTCCAGGATAAAGGCTTGGCGAAGCGCGCAGGCCCGCTCTACGCATCTCCCCTCCTCTCTGTCGCGAAAGCATCCGCACCGGCGCTTGGGATTGCCCGCCGCTAAAGATGAGGAGCGGCCTCCTCGAACAATTCGACGGTGAGGTCGGAGAAGCCGGCTTCTTCGTGGAGAACGACGAGGGTCGTCTCGTCACGCGCCAGAAAGCCGAACTCCGGCCTGGTGACGGGATTGGCGGAGGTCGTTTCCAGGGTGGCGGCGATCAGTCTGAAGCCGTTCGGGCGGAGAACGCCGCCAATCTCCTTGAGCTGGCGAAGCGCGTCCGACCAGAAATAGATGACATTGACTGCGAAAACGCGATCAAAACTTGCGGCGAGGAAGGGCGTTTCCTCGGCCTTCGCGTGATGAAACGTGGTTTGCCCGCTCGTGACCAAAGACGCATCGAACCGCCGGACCTCATCGATCATCGTTTGGGAAATATCGATCCTGACATAGTTTAGGCCCTCGGCCCGGCCCAGCAAATCGGGCAATAAATGCCCATTGCCGAAGCCGATTTGCAGAACATCCATGTTCGGGGGCCAGCTGAAGCCGAATATAGGCGCAATCGGCGATTCTGCGGTTGATCTTGTTCAGGCGGAGGCCAACATCGATACCGATGGCACCTTCCGGATCGACGAGCTGACGGGCGCTTTCCATGGGTGGCAACGATTCGAAATCTGTCACGGGATAGCCTTTCCGTTTGCCTGGATGACGATGGATATCGAGATTGGATGGGACGAACATTGACCCCGAAGTGATGTGCGTCTATCCGCATTTGGAGCGTGATAATCGGAGTTGGGAACACTGGAAGTCTGAACCATACGAGAGAGAACTTTTTATTTTTTTGCGAAATTCTCTGCGTGCGCAGGGTTTGACCCTCCGGTGGGCAGAAGTCTCCAAAACCGGTACCATGCCGCTCCGAAGCCTGCAGGGCAGCACGGATGATCGGCATCGATTGGGGGACGAGCAGTTTTCGCGCCTGTCGCATCGACGAGACGGGCGAAACGCGCGAGAGGCGCGCGGCACCGCGCGGTATCCTTGCCGTGGAGGATGGCCATTTCGAAGCGGAGCTGCGACGCCAGGTCGGCGATTGGCTCGCCGCGGGCGAGCGGCGGATCCTGATGTCCGGCATGATCGGCAGTCGCCAGGGCTGGCGGGAGGCACCCTATGTGCCGTGCCCGGCCGGGCTTGCCGAGATCGCGGAGGGGTTGGCCAAGATTGCCTGCGATGACCTCCTGAATGACCCCGGGGATGGCCCTCGAGAGAGAGTCATGGTGCGCGTGGTGCCGGGGCTTTCGTCCACCGATGCGGCCGGCGTGCCGGAGGTGATGCGCGGGGAGGAGACACAGATTCTCGGCGTGCTGGCGGAGATGGAAGGGCGCGCGCTGGCCTGCCTCCCCGGCAGCCACAGCAAATGGGCCGAGGTTGCGAACGGGCAGATCCTCCGCTTCGAGACCTATTTCAGCGGCGAGCTGTTCGCGGCCTTGCGTGGTCACACGATTCTCGGCCGCCAGATGCGCGACGCGCCCATCCATCCCGTTGCGTTCGATCGCGGCGTGGCGCGCGCTGCCGAGGCGGGGCATTTGCTGCACCAGCTCTTCGGTGTGCGTACGCTCGGGTTGTTCGGGCAACTTATGGAGGAAGAGGCCGGCTCCTATCTCTCGGGGCTGCTGATCGGCCACGAGGTGCGGGCGGCATTGCCCGCGGATGGTGCGGTGGTGCATCTGATCGGCGCGACCTCGCTTTCCGAGCTCTATGCACGGGCGATCCGTGCCGCTGGAGCGCGCGCGATCGTGCATGGCGAGGACGCGGCGGAACGCGGCCTCGCGCGGCTTGGAGGAATCGCCGCATGGCGCTGAGCTTCCAGGATTGGCTCGCGAAGTGCCCGCTCATCGCCATCCTGCGCGGCGTGCGGCCGGATGAGGTTGAAGCGATCGCCGCGGTGCTTGCGGAGCGGGGTTTCGCGATTGTTGAGGTGCCGCTCAACTCGCCCGATCCGATGACGAGCATTCGCCGGCTTGCCACGCGATTCGGCGCACGCCTGCTGATCGGCGCGGGCACGGTGATGACGGCGGACGAGGTTGCCGCGGTGAAGGCCGCGGGCGGCCGGCTGATTGTGACACCCCATGCCGCGGGCGATGTGGTGCGCGCGGCCAAGGGACATGGCATGCTGGCCTGCCCAGGGATGTTCACCCCCACCGAGGCATTCGCGATGCTTGCGGCCGGCGCCGATGCGCTTAAGCTGTTTCCCGCCGAGGCTGCGAGCCCCGCGGTATTGCGTGCGATGCGCGCGGTGTTGCCGGCCGGGACGGCTGTGCTGCCGGTGGGCGGGATCGATGCCGGCGCCATGCTGCCCTGGCGGGAGGCCGGAGCGGCAGGCTTCGGAATTGGTTCATCGATTTATAAACCGGGTGATAGCGCGGCGCGTGTTGGTGAGAAGGCGTTGGCGCTGATCGCGGCGCTGCGGAACGAGATGGTTGGTCCCGCAAAGCCGTGACACTATCCTGAACGTGCCGATCGTAGCGAAAGAGCGAGGATAACGATTATGGCCAATGACAAGATGTTTGCACAGATGTCCGGCAAGGACGGCTTCATCGCGGCACTTGACCAGAGTGGCGGATCGACGCCCGGCGCGCTCCGCCGCTACGGCATTCCGGACGGCGCCTACAGTAACGATGCCGAGATGTTCAAGCTCATCCACGAGATGCGCGTGCGCATCATAACCGCGCCTTCCTTCACCGGGGACAAGGTGATTGCCGCCATCCTCTTCGAGGGCACGATGGACGGGCAGGCACAGAACAAGCCGGTTCCAACCTTTCTTTGGGAGGAGCGGGGGGTTGTTCCCTTCCTCAAGGTGGACAAGGGGCTCGAGGCCGAGAAGCAGGGTGTCAGCCTGATGAAGCCGATCCCGGGGCTCGATGCATTGCTCGCGCGCGCGGTGAGGCTCGGCATTTTCGGCACCAAGATGCGCTCCGTCATCAATTTGCCTTCGAAGGAGGGAATCGCGGCGATCGTGGCCCAGCAGTTCGAGGTGGCGGCGCAGATCGCCAGGCACGGGCTCCTGCCCATCCTCGAGCCGGAAGTCTCGATCAAGAGCCCGGACAAGGTCGGCGCCGAAACCATCCTCCGCGAGGAACTGACCCAAAGGCTCGATGCCCTGCCGCAGGACCGCCAGGTGATGCTCAAGCTCACGATCCCGGACATTCCGGATTTTTATGCGTCGCTGATCAGGCATCCGCGCGTGACCAGGGTTGTTGCGCTTTCCGGCGGCTATACGCGCGATGACGCTTGCAAGCGGCTAGCCGCCAATCATGGCATGATCGCGAGCTTCTCTCGCGCGCTGATCGAGGATCTCAAGCATTCGATGAGCGATGCCGAATTCAACGCGGCGCTTGCGAAATCCATCGACGAGATTTACCGGGCCTCGACCGTCAAAACCGTCAACGCGTGAGAGCGGGCGCGGGAGCGAAAGAGAACGCGCGAGCCACGGCGGAATCTCCGTTCAGCCCGCGCTCGCCGGGGAAGCGGGGAACCGGCAGCTTGCCGAGTCCAACAGGCGCCGGCCGGTGGCCGTGGTGATGAACGGCCCCGCCGGAGAGTGGCGTGTGCGGCATGTCGCGAGCGGCGTGGCGCCGCCAAACCACGCGGGGGGCGAGCAAGCTTTCCCGCAAGATGCCGCCCCAGGCATGGCAATTGGTCTCTATTCGGGCCAGGAACGATCCTCACGATCTGGGCGCAACGATCCGCGCATATTTCGCGAGACAGACGATGACCCGTTGAAAATTCTTTGGCATGGCGGATTGGGGACGTTGCCTTTCCCGAAACGATTGGCCTGCGGCAAGTTCATCGGACCGCCACCGTCGGATGGTGTCGTTCCGAGCTCGGCGGCGCAGCCGGCAAGCGCGATGCCGATGGCGGCGAGCGTGTAAATAGGCAGTCGGGGTGCGATGCCATCAGTGATCAGAACGAGGCACGACGCGCCGCGTCGCCATATGTCCTGCCCCGCCTGCCGCCGCAGATAGTTATCCAGCGGCGTCGCGTCGCTGGCGAAGCTCTGTCGATCGTGCCTGTCCGACAGGGGCTCGATGTGCAGTGCCGGCGCCGCGACGGCCACTCAGGCACGGATCAGCTTGAGGTATCGTCGCGCAGATGCCTTGCGCCGGGCGTTGGGCTCTCGCGGATTGATGAGCGCCTCGGCGAACGCCCGGCTGTCTCTGGCGCTCAGCCGGATCGTCTGCGTTTCCGCGATCACGCGCACGGCCGCCTCATGCACACTGACAATCACGAAATCCGTTAGCGTGCGTCCCTGCAACTCGGCGGCGCGTTGGAACAGCGCCTTCTGCTCGCGCGAGATGCGCGTTTCCAGCCGCACACCTCCCGCATTGATTGTGGTTTCGGCCGGCGCCGCATACCTTAAGTTGCGCCCAGAGCTTGGCCAAGCTGTACGGCTGACAGGCGGACGGTTCAAGGAGCGGTCCTGGGGTGCCTATGTCGGTCCGGTGACCGAGGCGAGACTAGGAGTCGGGCGAATTGGCAATCTCTTTCAACATGCTACTCCAAATGACACGCTTCAATGAGGCCGAGGCGCGTGCGCCTCGGATACGAGAACGCCCTCGCCCGATGAAGAATTTTACTTCGTGTCTTTTGGCGTAGCAAGGATCTTGTCTTAGTTACGTTTGCCTGGCAAGATGACCCCTGACAACCAGGAGATGGACATGCGGGCCAACCCCACTTCCCGTCTTCTCACGCTGAGTGATGCGGTCGAGATCTGGCGTCGCCGGTCTGTTGGCGAGGCCCAGCACAAGATCGCGGCCGCATTTGACGTGAATCAGGGCCGCATCTCAGAGATCCTATCCGGCAAGCGGTTCCCTGCCGCGAAACGCTTGGCGCAAAATTCCCAAACAGACTCTGGAGCGTCGCAGGGATGAGTTCGAACCTGACATCATTCTCTGAGAATTTTTCCCGCCTGACCGGCCATCCGAAGCCGATGCGGTGGCAGGAGCGGCTGTTCGACCGGTTCGAGGATGGAGCGATCCCGCAAGCGCTCGATCTGCCGACCGGCCTCGGCAAGACCTCGGTCATCGCCGTGTGGCTGCTCGCGCTGGCGTGGGAAGCGGAAAGGGGCGAGGTCAAAATCCCGCGGCGGCTCATCTATGTCGTCGACCGCCGGACGGTGGTGGATCAGGCGACGGACGTTGCCGAAAGGCTGCGCGCAAGTTTGAGGAGCGCGCCCGCGGCAAGCTTGACCGCGCAAGTCAGAGATCAGTTGAACAAACTTTGCATTGACCCCACCGATGACGCGTCGCCGCTCGCCATCAGCACCCTCCGCGGCGAACGCGCCGACAACCGCGAATGGCAATCCGATCCCGGGCGCCCGGCGATTATCATCGGCACGGTCGACATGATCGGCTCGCGGCTTTTGTTTTCAGGTTACGGCGTATCCCGCCGCATGCGCCCGTTCCATGCTGGCCTGCTTGGGCAAGATACGCTCCTTGTCCATGACGAGGCGCATCTTTCCGAGCCGTTCGGTAGGCTCATT
>DASZQO010000196.1:0-10886 GCA_035549615.1 Acetobacteraceae bacterium | reverse complement strand
GGGATACGAAGACGCCCGTGCTGGTGGGCTTGGCCGCACTGTTCGTGAACCTCGTCTTCATCCTCACGCTGATGGGACCGCTCGGCGCGACCGGGATCGCGAGCGCGGCAAGCATTTCGGCCACATTCAACACCGGGGTGCTCGCCGCGATCCTGGTGCGGCGAGGCGCGTTGCGGGCCGATCGCGGGCTCAGAAGCCGGGCGCCGCGCATGCTGCTGGCGGCGGCGGCAATGGGGCTGGCGCTTGCGCTCGCCTCCGAAGGCGTGCCGGAGGGCGCGGGTGTACTGCGCTGGATGAGGCTCGGCGTCATCATCGCGGCTGGGGTGCTCGTCTACGGGTTGGCGGGGCAGGCGCTCGCGGCGTTCGACCTGAGGGAGATCGCGGGGCGGCTTGCACGCCGGCGCCGCCGGGCTTGACCAAAGCGGGATTTGCCCCGCACACGGGCCAAGAGCAAAGAGCGAGCCATGAGCAACGAGAACGCGGATCAGCGACGCATGCAGCGCATCTTCTCCGGCATTCAGCCTTCCGGCATCCCGACGTTGGGCAATTATCTCGGCGCAATCCGCAACTGGGTCGCCCTTCAGGCGAGCCATGAATGCATCTATTGCGTGGTCGATCTGCACGCGATCACCGTCTGGCAGGACCCGAAGCTGCTGCCGCAGCAGACGCGCGAGCTTGCCGCGGCGATCATCGCCTGCGGGATCGACCCCGCGCGCAGCATTCTCTTTCATCAGTCGGCGGTGCCGGAGCATGCCGAGCTCGCCTGGATCTTCAACTGTGTCGCGCGGCTCGGCTGGCTCAACCGGATGACGCAGTTCAAGGACAAGGCGGGAAAGGATCGGGAGAATGCCTCCGCCGGGCTTTATGTCTATCCGAACCTGATGGCGGCGGACATTCTTGCCTATCGCGCGACGCGCGTGCCGGTGGGCGATGATCAGCGCCAACATCTGGAGCTTGCAAACGATATCGCGCAGAAATTCAATCATGATTACGGTGTCGATTTCTTTCCGCCGATCGAGGCGCTGATCCTGGGACCGGCGGCGCGCGTGATGAGCCTGCGCGACGGGACGAAGAAGATGTCGAAATCCGACGCTTCGGATCAGAGCCGGATCAATCTCAATGATTCGGCGGATATGATCGCGCAGAAGATCCGCCGCGCACGGACCGACCCCGAGCCGCTGCCCTCGGAGCCAGCGGGGCTCGCGGGGCGGGCGGAGGCACGGAACCTCGTTGGGATCTATGCGGCGCTTGCGGACATGGATGAGGCAGGCGTGCTTCGGCTGCACGGCGGCAAGGGTTTTTCAGCCTTCAAGGAAGAGCTTGCGAGCCTGCTCGTAGAAGTGCTGGGGCCGATCGCCGAGACGACGCGGCGATTGCTGGCCGAGCCAGGGCATGTCGATAAGATTCTGCATGAGGGGGCCGGACGCGCGACTTCGATCTGCCGGCCGATTGTTGCGGAGACAAAGCGGCTGGTCGGGTTCCTGCCGGCGTGAGCCCTGTTGCCATATATCCGCGACGCCGTCGGCTTTCTTCGCTCCTGCGGCACGATCGGAGGCGTGGGGGTCAAGCTCATCCCGACCAGCCAGAGTAGGAAGGGCACGAGTGGGATGTGGGCGATGAGCTGAATATATGTGGAGCCGATGAGGTCCTTCGCCAAGTGCTGCGATCAACACGCTCGGCAACAGCGAGCGCTCAAGCCATTCCCCGGGGACTATTTGCTGGGGCGTCGCAGGAGACGAGCAAAGGAAAATGGCCTGGCAAAAGGGGATATAGCCGGCAATCGCCAGCAGCGGCTTGGGCAGGCTTGCTGAGTTCGCCGGAAGCTCTGCTGCCGAAGAGCCGAGCCCAAGGCTCACGTGGCGCTGCGGGCAAGATAGGCGGAGGCCGCATCATAATGGAGCGTGTTCCGTTTGACGGAACATGCGCGAGCCTTGTTTTGCCCAGCAGATTCACGCGCTCCCGGAGCGCTCTGCGATCCCGTCAAGCGCAATCTGCACTAGGATCATGTTTTCACGCATGCCCCGGAATGAGGTAGGAGGCGAGGTGCGCATCGAGCGCGGCGAAACCTCCTTCGTTCGCCCGTGCCAGGCGGTAGCCGACAAAGCCATCCGGGCGCACGAGAAGAGCTCCGCCGGGAAGCATGCCGCAACGGTTCGGATCGAACTCCGCGCCGTCCGCGATCGAGATGAGATCATGCCAGCGATGGCGAAATGAATCGGGTGGCATATCGGCCCCGAACAGCAACAGGTGATGGCGTGTGCCGGTGAGGCGGATGCGATCGGGAAAGCGTTCGCCGGGGCCTGGCCCAGAGACCGGGGCAGGCGGTACCGCGGTGGATTCGCGATATTCGCCGACGATCGGGCTTCCCGCATAAGACACATCGAGCATACCGCGCGCACGGGCCAGCGCCACGACGCGGGCGGGGTCAGGAGGGGGTGCCGCGGCGTCGACCCGCACCTTGGCGAGCGCCAGCGCGCGGCGATGCAGCAAGTCCGAAACCTCGAGCACGTGCTGATCGGCGAGCTGCCGCTCGGTCGCGTAGGCATCGAGCAGGCTCTGGCGCGCCGCGCCGCGAACGACGAGGGCGAGCTTCCAGGCGATGTCGGCGGCGTCCATCAAGGCGGAGTTGAGGCCCTCGCCCCCGATAGGGCTCGAAAGATGCGCGGCATCGCCCATGAGGAAGCGCCGCCCATCGGAAAGCCGCCGCGAGATGCGGTTGTGCATGACGAAGTGCGAGGCCCATCGAAGGTCTGTAACGCCGGCATTGACGCCAATGCGGCGGTTGAGGAGGGCGCTTACCTGGGCGAGCTCGGGCGTTTCTCGCTGGTCGATCACAGGTGAGTCGGGATCGAGATCGACGAAGCTCAGCCAATAATCCTCGGGAAGCGGCGCGAGCAGGACGAAGCCCTCGCTGCTCGCGAAGACCATCGATTCCTCCGCTTCATGCGGCAGCCCAATCCGGATGTCCGCTACGATATATTGGCCGGCATAGGTCTCCCCCTGGAGGGATTCCTGCATCGAGCGGCGGGTGATGGAGTGCGCACCACCAGCGCAGAGCAGATAGCTGAAAGATGACGTTTCAATCTCACCATTCGGGTCACGCAAGTGCACGTCGAGTGAGTCGACATCCTCATCGATCGAAAGGACAGTGGTACCCCGTTCTACAGAAATACCGAAATTGCCCAGATGATCGGTGAGAATTTTTTCGGTCTGCCATTGCGGCAGGCTGCACTGGTACTCGTGCGGACAATCGATGCCTTCGAAGCTGCTCATTGCGAGCGGAACGAAGCCCGGTGCATAGAAGCGCGTGCGACGGACGCGCACGGAAGATTCAAGGAATGGCGCGAGCACGCCGGCGCGCGCAAGAAGCTCGAGCCCGGCAGGTTGAATGGCGGTCGCGCGGGTCTGATGGTGCGGCACAAGCCTGCGTTCGACAATGCGCGGCACGACGCCATGGCGAGCAAGCTCGCAAGCAGCGAAAAGGCCGGCTGGTCCGGCACCGGCGATGAGGACGTGGCTTTGATCGCTCCCGCGTCCTGGCATCGCGGTTCCCTCATGGTACGGAGTCAAAACATTAACATCCGTGTCGGCGAGGAGGCAAGTGAACGCGATGGCCCTCCAACCGAAGGCAGCGGAGCCGGTGCAGGAGCGGCCCAAAAAGTGGTCAGGCCCCTTGCATCAGCCTAGCGAGTACGCAAAGCGGACCGCCGTGCCGGAGGGCAGGCAGGCGGAGAGATGAGGGCGGCGCATGGTGGATCGGCGGAGTGATATGCCGCAGTCACGGCATTGATCACAAAACAAAACCGGCATCTGAAGGGCTGGCGCGGCGCGCAAGAGAATCGCATCGCGTATGAGTCAAGGTACGGTACCGTTATTGCATGGACTCTTGCGCTCGGTGGCCCTGTCCCCGAAACTGAGGTCGACGAGACTTGAGGCTGGCCGTTCCGGCCCCGCCGTGCAATCCCCCGCTCAGCACAGATCCGTGCTCAATGATGAGGAGCCAGCTTATGCCCCGAACGCGCTCAAACGCTGCCTCTGAAGGACCCATCCTCAGCGCGATGCCCCCAGAGATGCCGCAAGGCATGTTCCGGGGAATGTCCCGAGGCATGATGGCCGCTGGCACGTTCGCTCTGCTGCTGGGCGCTTTCGTTCCGACGGCACTGGCGGCGGACGATACGATCAGCATTGGCGTTCCGGTTGGGCTGAGCGGGGCGAACAGCGTGGTGGCGCCTTCGGTGGTGCAGGCGGCCGAGCTCGCCGTCGCTGAGATCAATGCCCAGGGGGGCGTGCTTGGCCACAAACTCACGCTTGATGTCGCGGATGATGGCAGCGGTGCCGACGGCGCGGTGAAAGCGTTTGATTCGCTGGTCTTCCGCCAGCATGTCAATGCCCTGATATCGATGGAAACGAGCGCGGCGCGCAATGCCGGGCTGCCGGTGGTGGCGCGCGGCCGCACCCCTTTTATCTACACCTCGTATTATGAAGGGCGTTCCTGCAGCCCCTACCTCTATGTCGATGCCTGGGTGCCGGAGCAGCAGGTGCCGCCGGTGATCGACTATTTCATGGAGGACAAGGGCGCGAAGACCTTCTTTCTGGTCGGCAGCGATTATGCCTTCGGCCGCGGTATGCTGGATTTCACGCGCAAATATATCCTGGCGCATGGCGGCAAGATCGTCGGCGAGGAATATCTGCCGATGGACGCGAGCGACTGGACGCCGGTGCTGAGCAAGCTGCGCGCGGCGCATCCTGATGCGCTGGTCAGCTCGACCGCGGGCGGCGCGCCAAACGTGACCCTGACCAAGCAGCTGCGTGGAGCGGGGATCAATGTTCTTTTCGGCAATCTCGCCGAGGATGAGGGCACGGCCAAGGCGATCGGGCCCGATGCTGCCGGGACCTATCTCTCCCAATCCTATTTCACGGGCATCGACAATCCTAAGAACAAGGCCTTCATTGCAGCGCTCCAGAAGATGTTTGGCGCCAACATGAAGACGCCGAACGATCTCTCCGAGCCGGAATATGACGGCATCTATCTCTACAAGGAGGCGGTGGAGAAGGCGGGTTCGATCAATCCGCACAAGGTGCTCGCCGAGCTGCCTCTGGTTCGCTTTGACGGGCCGCGCGGGGTGGTGCAGATGTCTGTCCAGCATCACGCGCCGCTGACGATGTATCTCGGCGAGGTGCAGGCAGACGGCTCGGTGAAGGTGATCCAGAGTTTCCCGAATGTCTCCCCTGGCGACCAATGCCCGAATCTGAAATAGGCGCATGACGAGCCTGCTGCTCGACATCGTCACCACCGCGGGCATTCTGTTCGCCGTTTCCGTCGGGCTGCTGATCGTGTTCGGTGTGCAGAAGATCATCAATTTCGCACACGGCGCCTTTCTCACGATCGGCGGCTATACATCGCTGGTGGTGACACACTTCCATCTCGACCCATGGCTGGCCGAGCCGCTGGCGCTCATCTCGGGTGCGGTGTTCGGGGCGGCGGTGGAGCGGATCATCGTGCGCCCGCTCTATCGCCGCCCGCTCGACGCGATTCTGGCGACATGGGGGCTTGCCATTGTCGTCGTGCAACTGATCACGATTGGCTTCGGGCGCGGCGTGCAGTTCGTCCAGAGCCCGGTCGCCGGCGCGACGCGCGTGCTCGGGACCGATTATTCGCTCTACCGGCTGATCTTTCTCGCGATCGCGATCGCGATCGGGATCGCGATCGCGGCTGCACTGCAAGGCACGCGCCTCGGGCTCGTGGCGCGCGCCGTGATCATGAATGAAGACCTCGCGCGGGGGCTTGGGATCAACAGCGATCTCGTGCGCTTCGCCACCTTCAGCGTCGGCGCAGGCTTGGCGAGCCTGGCGGGCGCCCTGCTCACGCCGCTGCTCAGCGTCGATCCGATCATGGGCGTGCCGTGGCTGCTCAATGCCTTCATGCTGGTGATGGTCTCCGGCACCTCGCTCGTGAGCCTGGCGCTCGCCTGCCTCGTGTTGGGGGGCGCGCAGGTGGTGGTGAGCAGCTATGGCAGCCCGGTGCTTGGCGGCCTCACCATCGTGGTGCTGGCCGCGATCGTGCTCAGGGTGCGCCCGGCCGGCTTTGCGCGGGCGTGACCGGCATGCCTCAGATGCCCAGGCGGGAGATCCGCGCGGCGGAGGAGTTTCGCGGTGCCAGCCGGCTTCCCTCGGAGGAGTTCAGGAGGGAGATCGGCAGGGTCGGCATGCTCGCCGTCGCGGCGCTGGTGCTGATAGGCATCGGGCCATGGGCGCTCGGCCAGTATTCGGTCGATATCCTGATCCGCTCGTTCCTTTACGGCGCCATCGCGGTCACGCTCGATATTCTCTGGGGCTATACGGGGATCCTTTCGTTCGGCCAGTCGGCGTTCTTCGTCATCGGCGCCTATGCCTGCGGACTCACCTTCGTGCATATCGGGCTTACCCCCTTCACCGCCCTGGGCGCGCTTGTCGGCGGTGTCGCCGTTGCGGCGCTGGTCGGCGCCTTGGTCGGCTGGCTCGCCTTCGGCTATGGCGTGCCGGCTCTCTATATCTCGATCGCCACCCTTGTTCTCTGCGTGGTGATGGTGCAGGTCCTCTATTCCGGCGGCGTCTACACGGGATCGAGCAGCGGGCTCTCCGGCTTCGACACGTTCGATGTCTCGATGGCGGGGTGGTTCTGGATTGCCGGCGCGGCGCTGGTGCTGGTGGTGGCGCTCGGCTGGATTCTGGTGCGGAGCGATGCCGGACGGCTGCTCGTTTCGATCCGCGAGAACGAGCAGCGCTGCAAATATTTCGGGCTCGCCACCGGCCGCATCAAGATGCAGTTGCTTGCCGGCTCGGCGATCGTCGCGGCCCTCGCGGGCTATGCCTATGCCGGTTATACCGACGTGGTTGCGCCCGATCTTGGCGGGTTCCAGTTCGGCACCGAGCTCGTCATCTGGGTGGCGCTCGGTGGCCGCGGCACTCTGCTCGGCCCGGCCTGTGCAGCCGTCCTGATCGATTTCGTCAGCGCCTATCTGAGCGGCAGCCTGCCTTTCGTCTGGCAGTTGATCGTCGGTGTGGTGTTCATTGCGGTGATCGTGGTGATGCCGCGCGGTCTCGGTCCCGCGCTGGCCTCTCCGGTGCGGCGAGCCTGGCGGCGCAAGGCTCCCGCGCGGCCGGTCACCGCAAGGCTGAGGCCCGCGGAGGAGCGGAATGCCGCGGCCGAGCCCGCTTTCGGCGGCGGGCCGACCGCCATCGAAATCACCCATCTTTCGCGCCGCTATGGCAGCCTGCATGTCCTCGAGGATATCAGCTTCAGCGCCCGGGGCGGCGAGCTTGTCAGCCTGGTGGGGCCGAACGGCGCGGGCAAGACGACGCTGATCCGCTGCATCAGTGACGGGCGCGAGCGCACATCCGGCCGGGTCGCGATCGAGGGGCATGGAATCGGGCGTTCGGCGCCGGAATATTGCGCGCGGCTCGGGCTTGGGCGGAAGTTCCAGACGCCGAACGTGTTCGAGGCGCTCACCGTCGCCGAATCGCTGCGCATCGCGCGGGCGCGGATCGAGCGACCGTCGTTCTGGCGATGCGATGATGCGATCCGGCTTCCGGAAGCGGCCATGCAGGTGGTGCGCACGACCGGGCTTGCCGAGCAGCTCGCGACGCGGGTGCGCCATCTTTCCCATGGCGGGAAGCAGGCCCTCGAGCTGGCGATGGTACTGGCGACGGAACCGCGCGTGCTGCTGCTGGACGAGCCGACCGCGGGCCTCACCAAGCCGGAACGCACGGTCATCGGCAAGGTGCTCGTCGATCTGGTGCAGCGGCACGGGCTTTGCGTGCTGCTGGTCGAGCATGACCTCGAGTTCGTGCGCGAGATCAGCTCGCGGATTATCGTGCTGCACCAGGGCCGGATCGTGCTTGATGGGAATGTTGAGGACGTTGTTTCCTCTGAGCTGGTGCGCACGATCTATGTCGGTGAACCGCAGGCGATCGGAGAGGAAGCCGGATGAGCGGGGCGGCGCTCGAGGTGGAAGGTCTGACGAGCGGCTATGGCGAAGCGATGGTCCTGCGCGATGTGAGCTTCAGCCTTCCCGCGGGTCAGGTGCTCGCGATCCTCGGTAAGAACGGGATGGGCAAGAGCACGCTGCTCAAGACAGTCATGGGATTCCTGCCTGCCGCCAAGGGCCGGATCCGCATTGCCGGGGAAGAGACGACGGGCCTTCCCCCGCACCGGATGACGCGGCGGAAGGTTGCCTATAGTCCGCAGGAGCAGGCGATCTTCCAGGACCTCACGGTGGATGAGAATTTGCGCCTCGGCCTGGCCAGCGATCGATTCTATGAGCGCGAGCGCGCGCGTGTCGCTGCGTTCTTTCCCTTTCTTGCAACGCGACGGCGGCAGCGGGCGGGTACCCTGAGCGGGGGCGAGCAGAAGATGCTGCTGGTGGCGCGCGCGCTGCTCTTTCGTCCACGCCTGATGCTGGTGGACGAGATCACCGAAGGGTTGCAGCCTTCGATCACGCGGCGTGTTGCGGAAGTGCTTCGCGAGGAGCTCGTCGCGCTCGGTCTCGCGATCCTGCTGATCGAGCAGAATGTGAGTTTCGCGCTCTCGCTCGCCGATCGCTATGCCGTGCTGGCGCGCGGCGAGATCGTCGCCAGCGGAAAGGTCGGAGAGCCTGGCGCTGAAGCCGCCATTCACGAACATCTCGCGGTGTGAGGTGGAGCAAGAGGAGAGCGCGATGGTGGACCTCAAGGAGATCATCGGCCTCGATCTGCCGGATACGGAACTTGCCGAGGAGCTTGCAGCCTTCGCCGATATCGCCGCGGCGATCCGCCGGTTGCGCATGCTCGATCTTACCGAGATCCACCCGGTCGTGATCTACGACCCGACGCTCTCCTACCGGAGCCGCGCGTCTTGAGCGCGGAGCCGGAATTCTCGCCGATTGCGGAACTCGCGCCGCGCCTTCGTGCTGGAAGTCTTTCCCCGGTCGCGCTCTGCGAGCGGATTCTTGATCGCATCCACCGCTATGACAGTAGGCTCGAAAGCTATGAGCATGTCTCGGAAAGCGCGCTCGGTCAGGCCCGGCGAGCGGAGGCGGAGATTCGTGGCGGCGCATGGCGTGGCCCGCTGCATGGCGTGCCGATCGCCATCAAGGACAATACCCTCACGGCCGATATGCCCACCACGGCCGGCACCCGTGCGCCTGGCATTGAATTTCCACTGGTCGACTCGGCGGTGGCCGAGCGGTTGCGTGCGGCCGGCGCGGTGCTGATCGGCAAGACGCGCACGCATGAATTCGCCTGGGGAACGACCACGCCGCCGACCCGCAACCCCTGGCGGGAGGACAGGATTCCGGGTGGCTCAAGCGGTGGTTCCGGCGCCGCGCTCGCTGCCGGTCTTTGCCTCGCGGCGACGGGCTCGGACACCGGAGGTTCGGTACGGATCCCGGCGAGCTTTTGCGGTGTCGTCGGGCTGAAGCCGACCTTTGGGCGAATCAGCAGGAGGGGTATCGTGCCGCATAGCTGGTCGCTCGATCATCCTGGGCCGCTCACTCGGAGTGTCGCCGATGCGGCGATCCTTCTTGGTGTGATGGCGGGCTACGATCCGGCCGATTCCGCAAGCCGGGATACCCCTGTGCCGGATTATGCAGAGGCGGTGGCAGGCGGTGTCAGCGGCCTGCGGGTGGCGGTGATCCGCAACCATTTCTTCGAGCGCAACCAGCCTGCGGTGGATCAGACGGTCGAGGCGGCGATCGACTGGTTCGCGGGGGAAGGCGCCCGCGTGCATGACGTGCAGCTCCCGAGCCTCGAATACGGGCTGGGTGCCATCTTCGCGATCGAGCTTTCCTCTTCGACCGCCTATCACGATGTTTCGCTTCGCGCCGGCCGCAGTGCGGGGTTTGCGCCGGATGTCCGGCGCCTCGTACAGTTTGGCCGTTTCGTCACCGGCGCGGATTATCTCAAGGCCGAGCAGTTCCGCCATGTGCTGATGAACGATTATGCGCGCCTGTTCGAAACGGCCGATGTCGTGCTGGGACCGACGGAACCCATTACGGCCCCGCCGGTCGGTGCCGACATTGTTGCGCTTGGCCCGCACCGTGAGAGTGCGCTGGCGGCGACATGGCGGCTTACCTATCCGTACAACCTGACAGGGTTGCCGGCGATCACACTGCCCTGCGGATTCGATGATAATGGACTACCGATCGGCCTACAGATCGCGGGTCGCCCGTTTGATGAAGCCACCGTGCTGCGCGCCGCTGCCGCCTACGAGAAAGCTCATGCCTGGCATGAGCAGCGCCCGCCAAATTAAGAAACCTTTTGAGAACGCGAACGTGGCGGTGGTCCGACGAATCTCTCTGCACGTCCGGTGCTCATGGCCCGCAAAGGTCGTGCCGGTTCTCGAAAGCCGCGCCGGCCAGCGCATGCGGCTCCCCACGTCAAGCAAGGGCCTCTCAACACGGCGCATTTTCAAAAGATCGCCAAGGAAGGAAGCTGCCGATGAGGAAGGAAGGGAGCGCGCTCGGGCTCGCTTGCGTGCAGATGGAACCGAGGATCGGCGCCGTCGGGGAGAACATTGCGAAGTCTGTCGCGATGGCAAGCGCGGCGGCCGATCAGGGTGCCGAGCTGATCGTCCTGCCGGAACTCTGCAATTCAGGCTATGTGTTCGAGAGCCAGGAGGAAGCCCAGGGCCTCGCCGAGGATGCGCATTCCGGCCCCGCCGTACGGGCTTGGGCCGCGCTTGCGAGGGCGCGGCGGCTTTGGCTCGTCGCTGGGCTGAATGAACGGGTGGAGGAGCGAATCTACAATTCCGCGGTTGTGATCGGTCCCGAAGGCGTGATCGGGGTATTCCGGAAAATCCATCTCTGGGACGCGGAAAATCGTTTCTTCGCTCGGGGCGATCTCGGTTTTCCCGTGTTCAACCTGCCGTT
>DASZQO010000195.1:0-3791 GCA_035549615.1 Acetobacteraceae bacterium | reverse complement strand
CACCGCGGACAGCAGCGCGCGTGTGTACGGGTGATGCGATTTCGCGAACAACGTGCGGCGGTCCGCAAGTTCGACGATCTTTCCCAGATACATCACCGCCACGCGGTGCGTCAGATGCTCGACGATCGCGAGGTCGTGGGTGATGAAAAGCAGCGAAAGCCCGAGCTCTTCCTGCAAATCGGCGAGCAGATTGACGATCTGCGCCTTCACCGAGACATCGAGCGCCGAGACCGCCTCATCGCAAATGATCACCTCCGGCTCCGTCGCGAGCGCCCGCGCGATCCCGATCCTTTGCCTCTGTCCACCCGAGAATTCATGCGGATAACGCTCTGCCGCATCCGAGGGCAGCCGCACCTTCTCCAGAAGCGCAGCGATCCGCGCGGAAAATTCCGCCCGGGTGCGCGCGAGGGCGTAATTGGCGATCGGCTCGGCCAGGATCTCGCGCACGCGGAGCCGCGGATTGAGGCTGCTGAACGGGTCCTGGAACACCACCTGCATCCGCCGCCGAAGCGGCCGCAACCGGCCGGCGGAGAGATGGTCGATTCTCATCCCATCCAGCCGCACCTCACCGGCCGAGGGCCTGATCAGGCCCAGGATCATCCGCCCCACCGTCGATTTGCCGCAGCCCGATTCCCCCACAAGCGAAAGCGTCTCGCCGCGGCCGATCGTGAAGCTCACATCATCGACCGCATGCACCTCCAAGGAAGGCTGGCCGGGATATCTCCGCGGCAGCGGGAAATATTTTTTGAGCCTCGCTACCTCGATGACGGGCGCCGCCTGCCCCATCACGCCGGCCCTGGGTGATGGCATGCCACCGTCCGCCCCGCCGCGTGCCGGCGGAGCGCCGGGCTGGCGCGGCGGCAGATCTCGCTCGCGCGCCCACAGCGCGGGGCAAAGGCGCAGCCGGTGATCTTCCGGCGCAAATCCGGCACCTGGCCCTGAATCTCGGCAAGCCGCTGGCGCACCCCGTTGCGTGCCCCGTCCACCGCACCAAGCCGTGGCACCGCGCCAAGCAACCCTTGCGTATAGGGATGAAGGGGGGCGGCAAAGATCGCCGCCGTCGGTCCCTCCTCCACCGTCCGCCCGGCATAGAGGACCGCGACGCGGATCGCCATTTCCGCCACCACGCCGAGATCATGCGTGATCAGCATGATCGCAGCCCCCACCCGCGCCTTGAGATCGCGCATCAGATCGAGGATCTGTGCCTGGATCGTCACGTCGAGCGCGGTCGTCGGCTCATCGGCGATCAGAAGCTTCGGATTGCAGGCGAGCGCCATGGCGATCATCACGCGCTGACGCATCCCGCCGGAAAGCTGATGCGGGAACGCCCGGAGCCTCTGTTCCGGCTCCGGAATCCCGACCAGCGCCAGCATCTCTGCCGCGCGCGCCAGCGCCACCCGGGCGCCGAGCCCCTGGTGCAGGCGCAACGTCTCGCCGATCTGCCGCCCCACGCTCAGTACGGGATTGAGCGAACTCATCGGCTCCTGAAAGATCATGCTGATCTCATTGCCGCGGATCTTTCGCATCTCGCTCTCGGAGAGCGCCAGCAGATCCCGCCCGGCGAAGCGCACGATGCCCGCGATCCGCGCTGGCGGCTCCGGCACCAGCCGCAAGATCGACATGGCAGTGACGGACTTGCCGCAACCCGATTCCCCCACCACCGCCAGCGTCTCGCCCGCCTCGATCGTGAGCGAGACGCCGTCCACCGCCCGCACCACATCCTCGCCCGCGCGGAAATGAGTCTGCAGCCGCTCGACCTCGAGCAGCGCCATCAGCGCGTCCTTCTCATCGCCGCGCCACGCCGCGCGGATCGAGCATATCGCGCAGCCCGTCCCCGAACAGATTGACCGCAAGCACGGTCACCGAGAGAAAAAAGGCGGGAAAGAACACGATAAACGGCTTGACCTGCCAGAGCGCGCGCCCCTCGGCCATGATATTGCCCCAGCTCGGCACAACCGGCGGCGTGCCGGCGCCGATGAAATCAAGAATCGCCTCGATGATCATCGCCGAGGCGCAGATATAGGTCGCCTGCACGATCACCGGGGCCAGCGTGTTCGGCACGATATGCCGCCAGATCAGCCGCGGCGTGCGCGTGCCTGCGGCGATCGCCGCCTCGACGAAGGGTTGCTCGCGCAGGCCCAGCACCATGCCGCGCACCAGCCGCGCCACCTGTGGCACCTGCGAGATGGTGATCGCGATGATAACATTGCCGACCGAGCCCTGTGTCAGCGCCATCAGCGCGATCGCGAGCAGGATCGAGGGGATCGCCATCACCCCGTCCATGATGCGCATCAGCGGCGGATCGAGCGGCCGCACGAATCCCGAAACGAGCCCGATCGCCATCCCACCCGCTGAGGCAAGCGCGGCCACCGAGAAGCCGACGATGAGCGAGACGCGCGCTCCATAAAGCACCCGCGAATAGATATCCCGCCCGAGCATGTCGGTGCCGAACCAATGGCCGGCCGAAACCCCGATCAGCATGTTCGCCGGATCGAGCGCCTCGGGATCGACCGTGCCAAGCCAGGGCGCCGCGACCGCAAGGAAGATCATCAGCCCGACCAGCGCGCCGCCGATCACAATCCCCGGGTGGCGCAGCACGAAGCTTGCAGCGCGGCCATGCGCCACGGGCGGCGGCAGGATCTCCGGCAGCGCCGCCGCTTCTTCCGGCACCGAGATTTCGCTCACAGCCGGATCCTCGGATCGAAGACGCTGTAGAGCAGATCAACGATCAGGTTGATGATGACATAGGCGAAGCTGAAGAGCAGCACCACACCCTGGATCACCGGATAATCGCGCTGCAGGATCGCATTGGCGGTGAGCGTGCCAAGACCCGGAATCGCGAATACCGTCTCCGTCACCACCGTGCCGCCGATCAGAAGCGCCACGCCCAGCCCCGCCACCGTCACCACCGGATTGGCCGCGTTCTTGAGCGCATGCACGAAGAGCACGCCACCCTGCCCCACGCCCTTGGCGCGCGCCGTGCGCACATAATCCTGTGCCAACACCTCGAGCATCGCCGTCCGCGTGATGCGCGCGAGAAGCGCCACATAGATCGCGCCGAGCGCGAGCGACGGCAGGATCAGGCTGCCGAGGAATGGCCAGAATCCCTGGCTGAGCGGCGTGAATCCCTGCACCGGAAGGATCCGCAACGTAAGCCCGAAGAGATAGGCGAGGAGATAGCCGACCACGAACACCGGCACGGAGAAGCCGAGCACCGCGAAGACCATGATCGCCCGGTCAATCCAGGTGCCCTGCTTCCAAGCCGCGATCACGCCGAGCGGCACCGCGAGCGTGATCGCGATCACCATCGTCAGGATCATCAGCGCAAGCGTCGGCTCGATCCGCTGACCGATCATTCCGCTCACCGGCTGGCCGGTGAAGACGGAAGTGCCGAGATTGAAATGCACCACCTGCCAGAGCCAGTGCGCGAAACGCACCGGGAAGGATTGATTGAGCCCGAGCGAGGCGCGGATCCGCGCGATCTGCTCGGTTGTCGCCTGATCGCCCGCAATGATCGCCGCCGGATCTCCGGGGGCGAGATAGAGCAGCGAAAATACCGTGAGCGCGACGATCCCCATCACGGGAATCGTCGCCAGCACCCGGCGGACGATATAGCTCAGCATCGTGCCAGGAAAGTCATGATGCCCGATCGCGAAGAAAAGTGGCTCGCGCGGCTTCCGCTCTTCGCCGCGTCAATCGGGCGCGCGGACAAAAAACTTTGGGACAAGGAACCTTGGACCGGCGTTCTCTGGACGCTGGCACGGGCTGGACGCTCGGCAAAAAGGCCAGGG
>DASZQO010000194.1:0-4066 GCA_035549615.1 Acetobacteraceae bacterium | reverse complement strand
GGCCGCCCGACGATCGCGAGCCTGAGCGCCCGCTCCTCCGCCTCCCGCACCTCGCCCGCCGGTGCGAGCCGCGCGGCGATGGCGGCGGCGAGCGCGTCGATCCCCTCGCCATGGGCGGCCGAGACGGCGAGCGGCTCGCCGAAGCCGAGCGTCCAGCCCTCGGCCGCGCCGGCGGCCCCACGCCCCTCCGCCTTGTTGATCACCGGCATCACCGCCCGGCCCAGCCGGCGCAGCCGCTGCGCGAGTTCGAGGTCGCGCGGCAGCACGCCCGCCCGCGCATCGACCACGAAGAGGATCAGCTCCGCCCGCCTCAGCGCGCTTTCGGCATGGGCGAGCATCCGCCCGCCGAGCGAGCCTGCAGGCGCGTCCTCGAGCCCGGCGGTGTCAACGAGCATCACCGCCCGCCCGGCGAGCCGTGCCTCCGCCTCACGCGCGTCGCGCGTCAGGCCCGGCACGTCTCCCACCAGTGCGAGACGCCGCCCCGCGAGCCGGTTGAAGAGGCTCGACTTGCCGACATTCGCCCGGCCCGCGATGACCACCCTCGGCAGAGTCGCGTCCGTCATTTCACCGCCCGTCCTGCCGGCGCCCCAAGCTCCTTCCCTCAAGCTTCATCTCCAGGCTGTGAGCGTTCCACTGCGCAACAGCACCAGCACTGTCGCGTCAGCCACCACCGGCGCCATCGCCGCCGGACCCGGCAGGCGCTGTCGCTCGATGATCTTTCCGCTCTCCGGCGCCACCGCCGCAAGCTCGCCACTGTCCCCCGTAAGCAGAAGCCGCCCGCCCGCCAGAACCGGCCCATGCCACAGGATCGGCCCACGCTCGTGCTTGGGGTTCTTGAAGCGCGGCATCACTGTGATCCAGCGCACCAAGCCCGTATTGCGCTGGATCGCCGCCAGGCGCTGATCGGACGTCAACACGAAGAGCCAGTCCCCCGCGACTGCAGGCGTCTCACTGCCTGCGACATCGAGATAGTAAACACGGCGGCCCGAATGAATATCCTCCGCGACCAGGAGCTGGCCCATGCTGATCGCATAGACCTCTGAGCCATCCACCACCGGCAAGGCGTGCACGGCGGAGAGATCCGCCGGGCTCGAGCTGCCGAGCACGGCGCCGAGATTGTCGGACCATTGCACGGTGCCGCTATCGATCGACAGCGCGGAAAGCTCGCCCGAAGCGAAGCCGGCGATGACGAGCCCGTTGCCGATCGCGGGCGAAGGCTCACCGAGCAGGCCCACGAGCGTGGTCCGCCCCTGGTAGGACCAGATCTGCTTGCCGTTGACGGCGTCGAGCGCGAGCACCTGGGCCGCAATCGTCGGCACGAAGAGCGTGCCCCCGGAAATGGTCGGCGCCGCCCGCGCCGGCTGGCCGATATCCTGCCGCCAGCGGAGTTCACCCTTGGCGGCGTCGATCGCGAGCACCTCGGCCCGCCCGGTTGCGGCGTAGAGCACCCCGGAATCGAAGGAGATGCCGCCGCCGAGTTCCTGGCTGCGGTTTTTCTTTGGCTTGGTGTTGAAGTGCCAGAGGGTCTCGCCGTCCGCGAAGCGGAAGGCACGGACGATGCCCGCAGAATCCATCGTGAACACGGCCCCGTTGGCGACGATCGGCTGGGCGGTGAGCATCTGCCGATAGCTCGCCCCCTGGCCGATCGATGCCCGCCAGGCGAGCGTGAGATCCGTGCCAGCGGCAAGCGAACCCATCCGGTGCTCGACATTGCCGCCCACCTGCGGCCAGTCCGGGTTGCGCCGCGGCGGCGGCAGCGTGATCGGGCTCGTATCGCTGGTATCGACCGTCAGGTTGCGCGGCGGCGGCAGCACATCGAGCCGGACGCCCGGCAGCGGCGTTTTCGTCGCGCCGAACCAGCCGCCGCAGCCGGTGAGGGCGAGCGGCGCGAGAAGTGCGGCCCGCCGCGTCAGCGAGGGGCCCATCGTGCGGCCAGCCCGGGTCATTCGGAAATTCGGGCCAGGAGCGCGGCGGCGCGCCGGCGCACGCCTTCCGGCGCCATGGGGTCACCCTCGAGCGCCGTCAACGTCTTCTGGGCCGCCGCCGTTTCGCCGGAGGCCAGCGCGATGAGCGCCGAGGCTTCCTCGGCCAGCGGCTGCCATGGGTTGCCGGCGGCAAGCAGGGGGGCAAGCTCGGCCTCAAGTGGCTTGGCCGTGGCCGGGGACTTCACCCCGTCGATCTGGTGCGTGACCCAGAGCAGCCGGCCGAGGCCTCGGAGCAGAGGATCGGCGTTCGAGTCCTCGGCCACTTCCTGCCAGAGCTTGAGGGCGAGCGTCTTCTGTCCCGCCCCGGCGGCGAGGGCGGCGGCGCGCAGCCGCGCAAGGGTGCGATAGCCCGCCGGCGTGTTGTTTCCGGCCAGCCGCGCGAAATCGGCCTCCGCCTTGCTGTTGCCCGCTCCGGCCGGGGTTGTCGCCTGGGCTTCCTGGGTGGCGGCGAAATATGCCGTCGCGACGCGGGCCATCTCGCGCGCCCGCAGCCACGCCATGCCCTGCCAGACAGCGACACCCAGCACGATGAGCACGACAGCCGCGACACCGAACTTGCCGTATCGCTGCAGGAGCACCCGCGCTCGCTCGGCACGCAGGTCGGATTCGACTTCCTCGAAAATGTCAGCCAATGCGTTTCCCTTGCCCGAGGCGGGCCCGGACCATAAAGCCGATCACGGCCAAGGGGAATTGCCTTAGGACAAGACGATCAATGATCAGGGTGCGTTACGGCCGTGACCGGCCACCACCGCCGTGCTACCGCCACGCGCAGATGCCTGACCTTTCCGCACGGGAGCGCACCATGCCGCGCAGCGCCGCCCTCGCCCTTCTGCTTCTCGCGTTTCTGCTGCCGCTGCTCGGCGCCTGCGGCAAGCGTGGCGCACCTTCGCCGCCCGGGCCGGCGAGCCAGATCACCTACCCGAAGGTTTATCCGACGGAATAAGCCGCGCGTTCAGTAAGGGTAGTAGTAGCCGGGCCAGTAATAGCCAGGATACCAGGGGTACGCCGGATAAGGCCCATAGGCGTAATAGCCCGAATAGCCGCTCGGCGGCGGCACCTGATTGCCCTTGGCGGACATGCATTGCACGTAGGCAATGTTGTAGGCGTTCTGCACCCCGCCCGCGCTGGCCGACGCGTTCTGCAGGCCGAACAGGCTGCCGAGCAGCAATCCACTCGCGCCACCGATCGCAGCACCTGCCCCGACCTGCCCAACAGTCGAGCCGATCGCCGCTCCGGCGGCCGCGCCAAGCCCGGTGCCGACCAGCGCGCTTCCCACGCCGCTCGCCGCACCCGCCTGAGCCGGGGAGGCCCCGCCCGTGCGTGCCGAAGCATAGTTGCGGCAGACCGCGTCGTCGGCCTGGAACTCCGAGAAGCTGACCCCCTTGCCGGGCATCACCGCAACTGTCGGCCCCGTGGGCGGGGGAACCGCACAGGCATCAAGGGCGAACGGCAGCATCATCGCGAGGACAAGGGGAGGTCCGGCCCGTCTCGCGAAAGACCGCCGTCTTTTCGGCTGACGCATTTGCCGGAGAGTCGTCCTGCCAGCCGTCATTGGCGCATCCTTGTCCTGGTGCCGGCGCAGCTCGCCCTTCCTGCCGGAACGGCGGAGCCATGACGGCAAGGCAATATGGTACGCTGCCGACGCATTTCTACCGCGCAGCCGGGCCACCGGCACATTGCCGATTGTGAGAAAATGAAACGGACGCGCGCGAAATTCCTCAGCCCCCTCACGCCCGCCCGGCGACCGCGCGAGCCCGTCAGCTCGGGTGCGAGTCCTGATATTGGCAGGCTGTGGCGGACACGCTGCTCACCGCAGCGGCGCCGGCAATCGCCCCGAGCACAACCAAAGCGAGGAACAGATGCCTGATCATTCCATCCTCCCATCGAGGGATGAACCACCATGGTCATGGCGGTCCTCGACGCCTCTGGATACCACGCGCTAGGAAGGGCGATCAACAAAACCGCGACAAGCCATGCACGGCACCCTGGACACTCCCGACCTTTCCCCCGACCCCGACGAGGCGGAGCTGATCGCCGCGCGGCCATTTCTTTCGCGGAACGCGCTCGATGGCCTGATGCTC
>DASZQO010000193.1:0-5984 GCA_035549615.1 Acetobacteraceae bacterium | reverse complement strand
TCAAGCCCCGTGGGAGGCAAACAAAACGCGGCGACCGAAGACGAGAATTTGTTCTTTCTTGAAAGAAAGAACCAAAGAACTTTCATCCTTTCATTCGCCACCCACGCTCGGCGCATCAGGATTCGCTCGATCACGAAACATGCGGCGGACTCGTTCGCTCCCGATCGCAGCGACTCTGCCTTGGCATGCGCGAAGAGCGGCTTTCGCCGTGATGAACGGCGCTATCTCCGATCTTTTCAAGAGAAATGGCCAATTTTCGGCAAGGGAGAAACCATGACATAGGATCAACGCCTGGACGGTCTTATGAACGAATCCTGACTATGGCAAAGGTGGAGACATTGACCGTGTACAATAGGACATGATAAAATTTTTACACTAAGGGAAGGCACTTTCTGATTGCCGGAACCTCTCATCTCGATCGCCCCTCGTCGTCATTCCCACGTAAGGTCCATGGGCCGGGGCGGTGCGCTGCAAGGGATTCCGTTGGCGTGGAGAAAGCCTCTTCCCGGGTCGCGCTGGCGATCATGGCGGATGGCCATATCCGACACGGCGGCAACACCATATTTCTGAGATGAGCGCCTATTATCTCGCGCGGGTGCAGTTTGCCCTGACGATCGGGTTTCACATCGTCTTTCCCGCCACCTCGATCGCTCTCGCAACCTATCTCGTCACGCTGGAAGCGGCCTGGCTCTGGACAAAGAGGCTGGCCTATCTCGATCTCTACCGGTTCTGGATCAAGATCTTCGCCATTGTCTTCGGCATCGGCGTCGTCTCCGGGCTCGTCATGGCCTATGAACTCGGCCTCAACTGGTCAGGCTATGCCGACAAGGTCGGCGCCATCCTCGGGCCGCCGCTGACATATGAGACGATGACGGCCTTCTTCCTCGAAGCGGGCTTCCTCGGCGTCATGCTTTTCGGGATGAAACGGGTCGGCCCGAAGCTGCATTTCGCCGCGACCCTGGCCGTCGCCTTCGGCACGCATGTGAGCGCCTTCTGGATCCTCGCCGCCAACTCCTGGATGCAGACCCCGCAGGGCTACAGGATTGCCGATGGGCGCTTCGTTCCGACCAACTGGTTCGCGATCCTGTTCAATCCCTCCATGCCCTATCGCTTCGTGCACATGCTGGGCGCGGCCTATCTGAGCGTGGCGCTGATGGTGGGCGCCGTCGGCTCCTGGCATGTGCTGCGCAACCGGCAGAACGACCGTGCACGGCTCATGGTTTCGATGGCGCTCTGGCTCGTGCTCTTCGGCGCTCCCGCCCAGATCGTCGCGGGTGATGTGCAGGGGGACAACACGCTGCATTACCAGCCGCAGAAGGTGGCGGCCATGGAAGGCGATTGGGTCCAGCCGGCGCCAGGGGCCGGGGAGCCCCTGGTGCTCTTCGCCATCCCGCACATGAAGACCGAGAGCAACAGCCACACGATCGAGATCCCGCGCGTCGCGTCCTGGTACCTCACCCACACATGGGCGGGCACGATCAGGGGGCTTCGGGAATTCCCCCGGAACGATATCCCCTATGTCCCGATCGTCTTCTTCGCCTTCCGGATCATGGTCGGGCTCGCCATGCTGATGCTGGCCTTCGGCCTGCTCGGGGCGTTCCTGCGCTGGCGCGGCCGCCTCTACGACACGCGCTGGTTCCTGTGGATCGCGGTGGTGATGGGGCCGGCGGGCTATCTCGCGATGCTCGCCGGGTGGACCGTCACCGAGACGGGACGCCAGCCCTACACGGTTTATGGCGTGCTGCGAACGATCGACAGCGTCTCTCCGGTTGGAACACCCGGTGTCGCCGGCTCGCTTGCGGCCTTCGCCGTGGTCTATGCCATCGTTTTCGGCGCGGCCGCGACCTTCCTGCTTCGCCTGATGGCCAAGCCGCCCGAGCATGACGAGTCCGGCGTGCCGGAAGCGCCTTTGCGCAGCGCGGGCATCACGCCAGGGCCGGCGGCGGCCCTGCGTCCGGGCGCCGGCGCGGCGGAGTAGGGCGATGTGGACGCTGCACAGCCTGCTCTCTCTCGCCTGGGCCGGGCTGCTTGCGTTCGGCGTGCTCGCCTATGTGCTGCTGGACGGATTCGATCTCGGGACGGGCATTCTCTTCCTCGCCGAGCGCAACTGTTACGATCGCGATCTGATGATGAATTCCCTCGCCCCGGTGTGGGACGGGAACGAGACCTGGCTCGTCTTCGGTGGCGCCGGGCTCTATGCGATGTTCCCGCCCGCCTACGCGGTCATTCTGCCGGCCCTCTATCCGCTCGTGATCGCGATGCTGCTGGGACTGATCCTGCGCGGCGTCTCCTTCGAGTTCCGTTTCCGGGCCACGGGCGCTGGGCAGGCGCTCTGGGATATCGCCTTCTGCGGCGGCTCCCTGGTTGCCGCCTTCGCGCAAGGGCTCGTGCTCGGCGGCCTGCTGCAGGGGATTCATGTACGAAACGGTGTCTATGCAGGCGGCTGGTGGGACTGGCTCACGCCCTTCACCGTGCTCTGCGGCATCGCGGTCGTCATCGGCTATACCCTGCTCGGTTCGTGCTGGCTGATCTGGCGCACCGAGGGCGCATTGCAGGCGCGCAGCCGTGTTCATGCCGGGCGGCTTGCGATCGCGACATTGGGGCTGATCGTCGTCGTCAGCCTCGTGACGCCGCTCCTCCATCCACAATATTCGGCACGCTGGTTCTCCTGGCCCGGCATCCTGCTGACCAGCCCGGTGCCGGTGCTGGTCGGGCTGGTCGGGCTGCTGCTTCGCCACGGGCTCAGGCACCAGCATCAATGGACGCCGCTGCTCGCCGCCCAATTGTGGTTCGTGCTCTGCTTCGCCGGCCTTGGCATCAGCCTTTATCCGCTGATCGTGCCCCCGGCGATCACGATCTACCAGGCGGCCGCGCCCGTGATCAGCCAGGCTTTCCTGATCGTCGGCGCGGTGGTGATCATTCCGATCATCCTTGCCTACAACGCTTATGCCTATTGGATTTTCCGGGGAAAGGTGCAGCCCGGCATGCATTATCACTGACCTGAGAGCCTGTTCGAGATGCTGCCCGTGGCGGTCGTCCGACGCACCACAGCGCATTTTCAAGCAGGCTTTAAACAAGGAACTTTTCTCCCTTCCTTCGCAGCCCATGGCCGGCGCCCGGTCCGGAAAACGGAGAAAAGTCCCTCTGCTGCCTTTTCTTCAGAACAAGAAGCCTTCTTCTTTCCGGTCCTTTATCGAAATGCGTGGCGCGCTCTATCCCGGAACGAGATCGGCGCTGGTGATGAAGCGGGTGCCGGCTGCGGTGAGGCGGGATCGCGCCTGGCTCATTGTGGTGCCGCCGTCCGGTTGTGGAAGGGCGATGGCGCGGCAGGCATCCTCGATCACGAAGCTCGCGTAACCCAGCCGGGTGGCGTCCTCGGCGGACCAGGCGACGCAGTAATCGGTGGCGAGGCCGGCGAAGAAGATGCGGCGGAAGGAACGGGCGCGGAGATAGCCCTCAAGGCCGGTCGGTGTCGTGCGGTCATTCTCGAAGAAGGCGGAGTAGCTGTCGATCTCGCGGTGAAAGCCCTTGCGGATGATCATTTCCAGGCGCGCCTGGTGAAGCTCGGGGTGCAACCCGGCGTTTGCCGTTCCCTGCACGGCATGGCGGGGCCAGAGTGTTTGCGGCCCATAGGGCATGGCGATCGTCGAGAAGGGAGCGTGCCCGGGGTGGCTTTCCGCGAAGGAGGCATGGTCTGGCGGATGCCAGTCCTGTGTCGCGAAGGCATGGCGAAAAATTTCGTCCAGCAGGCGGTTGATGACCGGGACCACCGCATCGCCCTCGGCCACGGGGAGCTCGCCGCCGGGCATGAAGGTCGGCTGGATGTCGGTGACGCAAAGAATGTCGGTCGTCGGGTCGAGCGTGATCATGGCGGCTTGGTTTTGTCCGGATAGGCACAATAGCGGGCGGCGGGGCAGCGCCAGCATTCCGGCCGCCTGGCCTTGCAGACATAGCGCCCGTGCAGAATCAGCCAATGGTGGGCGTCGCGCAGCAGCTTGCGCGGGATGCGACGGACCAGCGCCTCCTCGACCTCACGCGGGGTCCGGCCGGGGGCAAGGCCAGTGCGGTTGCCGATGCGGAAGATATGCGTATCGACCGCCATGGTCGGCTTGCCGAAGGCGACATTGAGCACCACGTTGGCGGTCTTGCGGCCGACGCCGGGCAGCGCCTCGAGCGCCGCACGATCCTCAGGAACCTCGCCGCCATGGCGTTCGATCAGCAGGCGAGAGAGGGCGGCGACATTGCGCGCCTTCGCCTGCCAGAGGCCGAGACGGCGGATATGCCGGGCGATCCCGGCCTCGCCGAGCGCGACCATCGCCTCGGGCGTGGGGGCTTCAGCGAAGAGCCCACGGGTTGCCTCGTTGACGGATTTGTCCGTCGTCTGGGCCGAGAGCACGACGGCGACGAGGAGGGTGAAGGGATCGGCGAAGTGGAGCTCGCTTCGCGGGTTGGGATTGGCGGCGGCAATGGCCGCAATGAAGGCCCGGGCGGCGCCAGGGCTGATTGGCGTGCTGATTGGCGTGCTGATTGGTCTGCCGGTCGGCTTCCGCGGTGCGCGCGGCGGGGTGAGGGACCCGGCGGCGGGTCTGGGGGGCATGAGAGTTTTGTTGCAGAGGGGCTGGGGCGCGCACAAGATCGGGCGTGCCGGGGAGAGGGGATGACGGAGCAGGCAAGATCCTCGTTCGAAGCGGTCATCGTCCCGCATCGCAGCCTCTCGCGGCGCGGGCTCGGCACCGTGATCGGCGCCATCGCGGCGCTTTCGGCGCTGGTGAGCTTCCTCTGCTGGCGGCTCGGCGCCTGGCCGATCATCGGGTTCAACGGCGCCGAGATCGGCTTCGCCGTGCTCGCGCTCATCTGGCACGCCGGCAGCGCCGGCCGGAGAAGCGAGGTGCTGCTGCTGAGCGAGGCCGGACTCCGCGTGGTGCGCAGCTTCCCGCGCGGCCGGCTTGAGGAGACGGTGCTGCCCGTGGGCTGGCTTCGGGTGACGCTGGAGGAACGGCGCGGCCGGGTGCCGGCACTGGTGCTGCGGGCGCCGGGCATTGCGCTTCCGGTGGCCGAGGCGCTCGGCGAGGCGGAGAAGCGCAGCCTGGCCACAGCCCTCTCCGAAGCGCTTGAGCGGCTCCGCCATCCGGTGTTCGACAACCCCCAGCTCAGGGAGTGACCAGCGCCATTCGCGTCCGCCCCGGCTCACGCGAACGGCTCTTTCTGGCTGTTTTGCGAGCCTCTTCACGCGATCGGCCGCGTCCGGCTGATCACGATCTGCTCGCGCGGCATCACAAGACACGTTCCCAGTTCTGCCCGACGAGGTCCTTGCCGAAGGAATGGTGGCGCTCCTCAGCGATGAGCGTGAATCCGGCGTCCTGGTAAATGCGCCGTGCAGCCGCCAGCACGTCATTGGTCCAGAGCGTGAGCTTCCGATAGCCCTTGAGGCGGGCGAAGCGGATGCATTCCCCGACCAGCCGCCGCCCGAGGCCTGATCCGCGCGCGTGCGGCTCGACATAAAGAAGCCGAAGCCTGGCAACCTCGTCGGAGACGCGCACGACAAAGACCGAGCCGACGATGGCTCCCCCCTGCTCGGCGATCCAGGCCCGATCCCGTTTCGGATCGAAGGCGCGGAGGAATTCCGCGCCGATCTCCGCGGCGAGAGCCTCATAGGTTTCGTCCCAGCCATATTCCTGCGCGTAGAGAAGGGCCTGGCGATGCACGATCCAGCCGATATCGCCGATCTGGTGCGGCCGCAGGAGGACCGGCGCCGGGGCCGCCGGCCGCTCGCCCAGCAATTCCTCCACGCTCGCCATCGCGCGGGTGAGGCGCTCGGTCTGCTCCGGATCGAGTGGCCCGAGCATCGCCGCCACCTGCTCGCGCGATCGCTGGTCCAGCGGCGCGAAAGCGGCGCGGCCCGCCTCAGTCAGGCTGAGCACCGCCTGGCGGCCGTCCGCGGCGGAGGGGGAGCGGACGATCAGGCCGCGCGCCTCAAACCTTTT
>DASZQO010000192.1:0-7162 GCA_035549615.1 Acetobacteraceae bacterium | reverse complement strand
AGCGCCACTGGCCCGGAGACGAGCGTGACCCGGGCGCCAAGCCCCGCCAGCGCAGCGGCAATCGCGTGACCCTGCCGTCCGGAGCTGCGATTGGCAATGTAGCGCACGGGATCGATCGGCTCGTGCGTCGGGCCGCTGGTGACCAGAGCATGCCGCCCGGCGAGCGGGCCCGCGCCGAGCAGGGCGCGGATCGCCGCGACGATGGCAGGTGGTTCGGCAAGCCGGCCGGGGCCGTACTCGTTGCAGGCCATCGGCCCCTCGTCCGGCCCCACCACGTGCACGCCGCGCGCCATGAGAGAGGCGAGATTGGCGCGCGTTGCGGGATGGAGCCACATCCGCACATTCATCGCTGGCGCGACGAGCACGGGCTTATCGGTTGCAAGCACTAGGGTGGAGGCGAGATCATCGGCCAATCCGCCTGCCATCTTTGCCAGCAGGTTCGCCGTGGCAGGAGCGACGACAAGCAGATCGGCGGCGCGCGAGAGCGCGATATGGCCCATCCGGCTTTCCTCATCGAGCGAGAAGAGATCGGTGGAAACGGGACTCTCGGTGAGCGCCTGAAGCGAGAGAGAGGAGATGAATTTTTCTCCCGCCCGCGTGAGCACGGCGTGAACACCGACATTTTCGGCACGCAGCAGACGGACCAGCTCAAGCGCCTTGTACGCGGCGATGCCGCCGGAGACGATCAGAAGGATTTTTCTGCCCGCAAGGCTCATCGGACCTAAAGCCGCCAGCCCGAATGGATGGCGGCGATGCCGCCGCTCAGGCGCTCGATCCCGATGCGCGCGAAACCAGCCCCCGCCATCATCGCGGCAAGGGTCTCGGCATCGGGAAAGGTACGAATGCTTTCAGCAAGGTAGCGATAGCTCGCCGCATCGCCTGCGATGATCTGGCCGAGGGCCGGCAGGGCGACAAAGGACCAGGCCTCGTAGAATGGCGCCAGGGCAGCGATCTCAAGGCGGGAGAACTCCAGGCAGAAGAAGCGTCCGCCCGGCCGCAGGACGCGCCGTGCCTCGGCGAGCACTGCTTCCTTATCAGTGCAGTTGCGCAGCCCGAAGGCAATGCTGACGCGGTGAAAGCTGTGATCGGGAAGGGGCAGGTGCTCGGCATCCGCAACGAGGAGGGAGAGCCCGGCCAGCCGCGCCCGGCCGACCGCCCGGCGATGGGCGATCGCCAGCATGGCGGGATTGATGTCGGAGAGGACGACGGGGCCGCCGCCTCTGTCCTGCCAGGCGAAGCTGATATCGCCCGTGCCGCCGGCGAGATCGAGCAAGGTGGAAGCGGGGCGCGGGTCGAGCAGGGTTGCGAGCCGGCGCTTCCAGCGCCGATGAATGCCGAGCGACATCAGATCGTTCATCAGATCGTAGCGCGGCGCGACGCTCGCGAAGACCGCCCGCACCATCGCCCCCTTGGCATCGCGCGGGACGGTGCGGAATCCGAAGTCCGTGGTCGCGGGATTGTCGCTCATGCGGCCGCAGCATAGCCTTCCCCCCTGCCATGCCGGAACTCCCCGAGGTTGAAACGGTGATGCGCGGGCTTGCGGCGCGCCTGACCGGGCGCCGCATCGCGCAGGCGCGGGTCGCGCGCGGAGATCTGCGCGGAAAACTGCCAGACCATCTCGCCGAAAGGCTGCGCGGCCGCCGGGTGGAAGGGTTTCGTCGCCGCGGAAAATATATTTTGGCACGACTCTCGGGAGATGAGAGCCTGCTCCTTCATCTCGGCATGTCCGGACGGGTCCGGCTCACCACCGGAAATGCCGCACCCGTGACGCATGAGCACCTTGTTCTGGAGATGGATGACGGATCGCGGGTCGGCCTGATCGATCCGCGCCGCTTCGGTACCCTCGATCTCCTGCCGACGGCGAAGGAAGATGAGGATCCGCGACTTGCCCGCCTCGGCCCCGAGCCGCTCGGCCCGAAATTCACCCGGGCGGTGCTCGAACAGACGCTGGCGGGCCGGCGCACGACGATCAAGGCCGCGCTGATGGACCAGGGTGTCATCGCCGGCCTTGGCAATATCTATGCCAGCGAGGCGCTCTACCGAGCCGAGATCAGCCCGCGGCGCATCGCTGCCAATCTCGGCAAGCAGCGGGTCGCCCGGCTTCACGATGCGATCCGCGAAACGCTCAGGGCGGCGATCGCTGCCGGCGGCTCGAGCTTTTCCGATTATGTGCAGCCGGATGGCGAGCTTGGCTATTTCCAGCATGCCTGGCAGGTCTATAGCCGCGAGCGCTGCCCCATTTGCCCGGGGCCGCCGGGCTGCCGCGGCGTCGTGCGCATCGTGCAAGGCGGGCGCGCCAGCTTCTATTGCCCGCGCCGGCAACGCTAGCTAGAAGCGGCAACGACGAGAAGAGCGGTGAGCGATGAGCGACGCTGGCGAACAGTTGGTCAAGACGGAGAGGCATGGCAAAGCCGGGCTGGTCCGGCTTAACCGGCCGCAGGCGCTCAACGCGCTGTCGGACGCGCTGATGGCGGAACTCGGCGCGGCTCTCGTCAAATTCGATGCCGATCCCGCGATCGGCGCCATCGTCATCACCGGATCGGAGCGCGCCTTCGCCGCCGGCGCCGATATCCGGGAAATGAAGGATCGCCGTTTTCCGGACACGTTCCGCCAGGATTTCATCGCCGCACACTGGGATATCCTGCTCGGCGTGAAGAAGCCGCTTATCGCGGCGGTCGCGGGGTTTGCCCTCGGCGGCGGCTGCGAGCTTGCGCTGATGTGCGATATCGTGCTCGCGGCGGATACGGCACGCTTCGGCCAGCCGGAAATCAACCTCGGCATCATTCCCGGTGCCGGCGGCACCCAGCGGCTGACGCGCGCTGTGGGCAAGGCCAAGGCCATGGACATGGTGCTGAGCGGACGCATGCTGACGGCGGAAGAGGCGGAACGGGCAAATCTTGTTGCGCGCATCATTCCTGCGGCCGAACTTGTTGCCGAGGCAATCAAGCTCGCCGAGCATATTGCCACATTCTCGCCGGTGGCGGTCGCGATGGCGAAACAGGCAGTTAACTCGGCCTTCGAAACGACTTTGCGAGCCGGCATGCTTTACGAACGGCAGCTCTTTCTCTCGCTCTTCGGCACCCCGGACCAGCGCGAAGGGATGGCTGCATTTCTCGAAAAGCGCCCGCCGCGCTTCGCTCAGGGCTAAGAGCTCACGCGGGATGCGTTCGCTGATCGTCAAGCCTCTCTCGCTAGCCGTTTGTTTTCCTGCATGATTCACGCCTTCGGCAATCACGCTCCGAAAGATTCTGCGGCCTATCAAAGAGTTGCGCTGACGCGGCGCAGGCATTCAGGCGCGCGGCGCCTTGCTTGACTTGCTTCGGCCCGCTCTCTAGAAAGGCCCCTCCGCGAACCTGCAATCTTCGCGGCCTTTCGCATCCAGCATTCATCCCTTAATCCGCTCCCGCCGGAGCGGCACGGAGCCAATCGCATGGCCAACACGGCTTCCGCCAAGAAGCGCATTCGTCAGACCGAGCGCCACACGGCACGCAATCGGGCGCGCCGCGCGCGTGTGCGCACTTTCGTCAAGAAGGTCGAGGAGGCCATTGTCCGCGGCGAGAAGGACGCTGCCCAGGCGGCGTTCCGGGCGGCGCAACCGGAATTGCAGCGGGCGGCCACCAAAGGCGTTTTTCATCGGAACAAAGTGGCGCGAAATCTCTCGCGTCTTGCCGCGCGGATTAAAGGCATCAGCGCCAGTTAACGGTTCTTTCTTTCTTCGGCACAATTTCCAGATCCAAAATGTGACGTGAGATTTTCCTCCGGCAATAGCAGGCAAGACGTATTCTTTTCCGAGTTGATCTTTTTTTGACGATACATGCCCCATGGCCAACCGTTACATGGCCGATGCTGGTGCTGATCTTCTGACATGAGCAATATAATCCGCTGATTATTTGTGTTCTTGTTCAGCGCCGGCAAATTTGAATTGCCTCTTCTTCCGGGTGTCTGTATGCCTTGTCACCTGTCCGCAACGTGAAGCGGACCCTTCTATGACGGCGCCGTTGGCTTCAATGGCGGGCAAACAGGGGGGAGCGGCGGAAATCGGCCTGCCGCTCACAGGTGGGTGTCGGTGACGGCGAACGGCAGCGCAACGGAAACGCAGGCTCACCGGGACGGGATTTCCCTGGAGACGGAACCTGCCCAAAAACTGGCGTGCCAGTGGAACCGCATTCGCGAGCGTCTTCAGGCCGAGGTTGGAGAGGCGGAATATCGCACCTGGCTCCGGCAGATGACGCTCGGCACGATTGACGGGGACGAAGTCACCGTGCACCTGCCCACGCGGTTTCTGCGCGACTGGGTGCGTAGTCATTACGGGGACAGACTGAACGCGCTCTGGCATGGTGAGGATCCCGTAATCCGCAGAGTGGATATTCGCGTCGGCCGCGGTCTTTCGACAGGCGGGCTGGCGGAGAGTCTCACCCCTTCGCCGGCGCCTTCCAGAAGCGCCGGAGCGCTGGTTCAGCCGGGTGGGACACGGGCGGAGGAAAGGATGGAGGCGCGAGACTCGCTTTCCGTGACGCTCGAACCGCGATTCACTTTTCAGAGCTTCATCGTCGGCAAGCCGAATGAATTCGCCTATGCTTGCGCGCGGCGCGTTGCCGAGCGGCCTGCCTCGCAAGGGTTCAACCCTCTCTTCCTCTATGGCGGCGTCGGCCTTGGCAAGACGCACCTGATGCATGCGATCGGCTGGGAGCTGCTCGGGCGGCGCGCCAAACATCCATCCGCTCTGGCTTCCGTGATGTACATGTCGGCCGAGCGGTTTATGTACCGCTTCATCGCCGCGATCCGCAGCCAATCGACCATCGAGTTCAAGGAGCAGTTGCGCAGCGTTGATGTCCTGATGGTCGATGATCTGCAATTCCTGATCGGCAAGGACAATACGCAGGAAGAGTTCTTCCACACCTTCAATGCGCTCGTCGACGCGGGCAAGCAGATCGTCGTGTCGGCGGACAAGTCGCCTTCCGATCTTTCCGGCCTCGAGGACCGGCTGCGGACCCGGCTCGGCTGTGGAATGGTGGCCGACTTGCATGCGACCACCTTCGAGCTTCGCATTTCGATTCTGGAGGCGAAGGCAGCCGCGGCGGCAGTGAATGTCGCGCCAAAAGTTCTCGAGTTCCTGGCGCATCGGATCGCCTCCAATGTGCGCGAGCTCGAGGGAGCGCTCAATCGGCTGATCGCCCACGCCAATCTCTTCGGTCGCGAGATCACGATCGAGACGACCCAGGAAGTGCTGCACGATATCCTGCGTGCGCATGACCGGCGCATCACGATCGAGGAGATTCAGCGCAAGGTGGCGGAGCACTGGAATATCCGGCTGACCGACATGACCTCCTCGCGCCGCGCGCGCGCGGTGGCCCGGCCGCGCCAGGTGGCGATGTATCTCGCCAAGCAGCTCACAAGCCGCAGCCTGCCGGAGATCGGCCGGCGCTTCGGCAATCGCGACCACACGACGGTGATGCACGCGGTGGCGCGGGTCGGGGAACTGATCGGCCGGGATGCCGCCTTCGCCGAGCAGGTGGAGCTCCTGCGGCGCATGCTGGAGGGCTGACTCCGCCCAGGCCAAGCGGGCCCAGGTGGCGGCCGTGTGGGGCAGGCACGTGAGCCGGGCGCGCGGGCGCTGCCCGCAGACCGGAACCCCGCAGACCGGAACAGGGGGCAAGAATGGCGGGAAGGGCCCTCTGGCTTTCTTGCGCCGCCCCGCCGTATTGCTACAGTGAAGAGAGACTCGGATGACAGGCGCCCGGCGAGTCGGCTTGGGCGACCGTTCATCGCATCCAAGGCACAGCACGGCGGGCGCCTTCTGGGGACGACAGCAGCATGAGGTTCACCGTCGATCGCGCGACGATGCTCAAGGCACTCGCCCATGTTCAGAGCGTGGTCGAGAAGCGCAATACGATTCCCATCCTCGCCAACCTGATGCTCGCGGTGCGCGACGGACGGCTAACCCTGACCGCGACCGACATGGAAATCGCCGTGGTCGAGGAAGTCGCCGCCTCCACCAGCCAGGACGGCGCCACCACCGCGCCCGCCGTCACCCTCTACGAGATCGTACGCCGCCTGCCGGAAGGGGCGGAAATCGAGCTTGATCATCCGGGGGGCGATGCACCGCTCAAGCTTCGGGCCGGCCGCTACGTCACCAGCCTGATGGTCCTGCCGACGGAGGATTTCCCGGCCATGACCACGGGCGCCCTGCCCTCCCATTTCGCCCTGCCCGCGAGCGCACTTCGCACCCTGATCGATCGTACCCGCTTCGCGATCAGCATGGAGGAAACACGCTACTATCTGAACGGCATCTATCTTCATGCCGCCGAGAGCGAGGGGGTCCCGGTCCTGCGTGCGGTCGCCACCGATGGCCATCGGCTGGCGCGGGTTGAGGAACCGCTCCCGGAAGGAGCAAAAGACATGCCCGGCGTGATCGTGCCACGCAAGACGGTGCTCGAGCTTCGCAAGCTCCTCGAGGAAACCAGTGAAGCCGTGGAAATTGCGCTTTCCGACACGCGAATCCAATTCCGCGTTGGAACCGTAACGATTACCAGCAAGCTGATCGACGGCACCTTCCCCGAATATGAGCGGGTGATCCCGCGTGACAATGACAAGGTGCTCAGGGTCGCCAAGCGCGATTTCTCGGACGCGGTGGCACGGGTGGCGGCGATCTCCTCGGAGCGCTCGCGCCCGGTCAAGCTCAGCCTCTCGCGCGATCTGCTGGTGCTGTCGGCCATCAGCCCCGAACAGGGCTCGGCAAGCGAGGAGCTTGATTCCGAACGGATCAAATACGAGGCGAGTCCGCTCGAGATCGGTTTCCAGGCGCGCTATCTCAACGACATCACCGATCAGATCGACGGCGATGTCGAGTTCCGCTTTGCCGACGGCACGGCGCCCACGGTGGTGCAGGACGCGGCGGATGCCAGCACGCTCTATGTGCTGATGCCGATCCGGGTCTGACCAGTCCTCCGTTCCGATTGCAGAGCTCTTCCGTAATCGAAACCGCAAGCGGCGATCACCCAAAAAAGAATAGCCGCATGCCGGCTTCGCTGCATTTGCAGCGGATTTCGCTCCGGACCTTCCGCAATTATGGCTCGCTCACCTGGCAACCGGGAGCGGCTATCTCCGTCATCACGGGGCCAAATGGAGCCGGCAAGACCAATCTGCTCGAAGCAGTCTCTCT
>DASZQO010000191.1:0-5832 GCA_035549615.1 Acetobacteraceae bacterium | reverse complement strand
GGAGACGAGCCCGGCTCGCTTGATCGGGACCCGGGCATAGGCTAAGCGAACCCTCCCACCTGCCGCCCAGGTAGCTCAGTTGGTAGAGCATGCGACTGAAAATCGCAGTGTCGGTGGTTCGATTCCGCCCCTGGGCACCATCCTTTTCGCAGCGACAGCAGTTTCAACCGGTTAATGGCCGAATTGGTCCCCCCATGCGGGGTCGCTGCAAAAAGTGAGACTCATTTGTTCTCTCTTTGAGCGGAGGCCAGCAGCGGCCTCGCGCTTGCCGCGAGCAGGTTCTGTCGCGTTGCGCGGGGCTTCCTTCTTCGTCGACCAGCCGAAGATCGCCGCGATCCGCTGCTCGGTCGTGCCGTTCTCAGCGGCGAGCTCGGCGCCGGCCTTGCACAGCCAGTGCGTTGAGACATGCAGGCAACCCTGCCTCATCGCACCATTCCGGCAGGGATTGGCGAACGGACCCCCGATAAAGACGTCCCGATTTGCCCTTACCTCTCCCCCCGCCCGAGTTCCTGTTCCACCAGGGTGGCCCAGAATGAAGCGCCGATGGGCAGCATCTCGTCGTTGAAGTCGTATTCCGGGTGATGGACGGGGGTCTTGCCCATCGCCTTGCCGGCTTGGCCGATGCGGACGAAGCAGCCCGGAACCGCATTGGCCATGTAAGAAAAATCCTCACCCCCCATCCGCGGAGGCGCGTGGTGAATGATCTTGTCTTCACCCACGATCTTCGCCGCCGCGCGAACGGCGCTGCGGGTCGGCGCCGGCGCGTTCACCACCTGCGGATAGCCGTGGTTGTATTCGAGGCTCGCTTCGGCTCCGTGCGCAATTGCGGTCGATCGGACGATCGTGTCCATCTGCTGAGCGATCTCGTCCCGCACGGATGGCTTGAGTGTGCGCACCGTGCCGTTGAGCACGGCATCCGGCGGAATGACATTGCCAGCGCTGCCCGCATGGAACTGGGTGATCGAGATCACCGCCGAATCGATGGGATCGATCCGCCGCGCGACGATCGTCTGCAATGCGAGCACGATCTGCGCGCCGAGCACCACTGGGTCGATCGCGCGGTGGGGCCGCGCGGCATGGCCGCCAATCCCCCGGATGCGGATCCAGAAGCGATCCGAGAAGGCGTTTACCGCGCCTTCCATCACCACCATCTTGCCTAGCGAGAGGCCCGGGTCGTTGTGCACGCCATAAACGGCATCACAGGGGAAACGCTCGAACAGCCCCTCATCCACCATCACCTTCCCGCCGCCACCGCCTTCCTCGGCCGGCTGGAAGATGAAATGCACCGTGCCGTCGAAATTGCGCGTCTCGGCCAAGTATTTCGCCGCCCCGAGCAGCATGGCGGTATGCCCGTCATGGCCGCAGCCATGCATCACGCCGGGAACGGTGGAGCGATGGGCAAAATTGTTCGCCTCTTCCATCGGCAGCGCGTCCATATCTGCGCGCAGCCCGATTGAACGGGCAGAGCTGCCATTGCGGAGCGTGCCGACGAGGCCGGTGCCGGCAATGCCAGCGGTGACCTCGATTCCCCAGGAAGCGAGCTTCTCAGCCACCAGCGCGCTGGTGCGCCGCTCCTCGAACCCAAGTTCGGGATGGGCGTGGAAATCCTGTCGCCAGAGAGCGATCTCAGGGGCGAGATCGGCAATCCGGTTGAGCACGGGCATACGGGTCTCCTCTGCGGCGTCACTGACACGCCGATCATGCGCCGCGGCAAAAGCCGAGACCAGACCTTACACCGACCCGCTCTCAGAGCGCCCCGCCGCGGCGGCCCGCCAGCGCGCCGAGCCGGAGCCTCAGCGCATTGAGCCTGATGAAACCCTGCGCGTCCGCCTGGTCGTAGGCGCCCTCGTCCTCCTCGAACGTCACCACGCGCAGGGAATAGAGACTGTTCGGGCTTTCGCGGCCGATCACGCTCACATTGCCCTTGTAGAGCTTGAGCCGCACCCGCCCGTTCACGGATTTCTGGCTCTCATCGATCAGCGCCTGCAGCATCCGCCGCTCCGGGCTGAACCAGAAGCCGTTATAGATGAGTTCGGCATATTTCGGCATCAGGCTGTCCTTGAGGTGGGCTGCCTCGCGGTCGAGCGTGATCGATTCGATGCCGCGATGCGCCGCGTGCAGGATCGTGCCCCCGGGTGTCTCATAGACACCACGGGACTTCATGCCGACGAAACGGTTCTCGACGAGGTCGAGCCGGCCGATGCCGTTGGCCCGCCCGAGCGCGTTGAGCCTGGTGAGCAGCGATGCGGGCGAGAGCTTCTCCCCATCCACCGCCACCGGATCGCCCCTCTCGAAATCGATCGTGACGATGCTCGCCTTGTCTGGCGCGTCCTCGGGCCGGATGGTCCGCTGATAGACGATCTCATCTGCCTCGATGGCTGGATCCTCGAGGATTTTCCCCTCCGAGGAGGAATGCAGCAGGTTGGCATCCACCGAGAACGGCGCCTCGCCACGCTTGTCGCGCGCGATGGGGATCTGGTTCGCCTCGGCGAAAGCAAGCAGCTTGGTGCGGCTGGTAAGGTCCCATTCCCGCCAGGGCGCGATCACCTTCACGTCGGGCTTGAGCGCATAATAGGAGAGCTCGAACCGGACCTGGTCATTGCCTTTGCCGGTAGCCCCATGGGCCACCGCGTCCGCCCCCACTTCCTCTGCGATCTCGATCTGCCGCTGGGCGATCAGCGGCCGGGCAATGGAGGTGCCGAGCAGGTATTGCCCCTCATAGAGGGCATTGGCGCGGAACATCGGGAATACGAACTCGGCGACGAACGTCTCCCTGAGATCGTCCATAAAGATCTGCTTCACACCCAGAAGCTCGGCCTTCCGCCGCGCCGGGGCCAGTTCCTCGCCCTGGCCGAGATCGGCGGTAAAGGTCACCACCTCGCAGCGATAGGTATTCTGCAGCCAGCGCAGGATCACGCTGGTATCGAGCCCGCCCGAATAGGCGAGCACCACCTTCTTCACATCCTTCACGCGCATGCCTGGCCCTCCGGCTGGGCGGAGTAACAAGCCGCCCGGGCGGCGGCAAGCGTAACGAGGCCAGAGACGGGCGGAGCAGGCTCCGTCTTTCCGCAGCGCATTCAGGCATGTCCGGGTGGCGGTTGCGGCCGGACGGAAAATCGGCTTTGTCGGGCAACCCGTGCCGGAGGAAAGCCGCCGTGGCATGACGCTCGCCAACCTGCTCGCCCGCCTCGTCGACTGGAGCCGCCGCCACGCAGCCCCGGTGTTTTGCGCGGGCCTCATCCTTGCCGGCCTGGGCTCTCTTTATTCGGTCGGCCATCTCGGCATCATCACCGACACGGACCAGATGTTCCCGAGCAGTCTGCCCTGGCGGCAGCAGCAGATGGCGCTCGACCACGCTTTTCCCCAGTTCAGCAATCTTCTCGTCGTCGTGCTCGACTCCCCGATCCCGGAGGCGTCGGACGCCACGGCCGCCGCGCTCGTCCAGGCGCTCCGGAGCGATCCCGCGCATTTCCTCTCAGCACGCAACCCGCAGGCCCTGCCTTTCTATGGCCAGGAGGGGCTCCTCTTTCTCTCCGAGCCTGACCTTCGTTCCCTGCTCGAGCGGCTGATCACCGCCCAGCCGCTGCTGGGCCAGCTCGTCGCCGACCCAAGCGGTCGGGGTCTCTTCTCCGCCCTTTCGCTCATGGCCCTTGGGTTGGTTCATGGCGGGGTTGATCTCAGCCCCTATGCAGCCGCTTTCGCAGCCATTCACCACACCATTGCCGGCACTCTGGCCGGGCACCCCCAACCCCTCTCCTGGCTCAATCTTCTCTCAGGGCCAGCGGCCTCCGAGGGGGGGACCAGCCGCATCGTGCTGGTGCAGCCGCGGCTTGACTATGGCTCGCTGCAGCCCGGCGGCGCGGCGACCGTAGAGTTGCGAAAGATCCTGGAGGGCTTGCCTTATGTGCAGCAAGGCCTCGTCCATGTCGGCATCACTGGCCAGATCGCCCTCTCGGATGAGCAGTTCGCAAGCGTGCTCAAAGGGGCGGTGAGCGGGACGATCGCCACCATCCTCCTGGTCACCCTCTGGCTTTTCCTGGCCGCAAAAAGCTGGCGGATCGTCGTTCCGATCGCGCTCACGCTCATGCTCGGCCTCCTGCTCACCACCACCTTTGCCGCGATCGCCATCGGCACGCTCAACCTGATCTCGATGGCGTTCGCCATTCTCTTCGTCGGGATCGCGGTCGATTTCTCGATCCAGTTCAGCGTCCGCTTCCGCGAGATGCGCTTTCTGACGGGCCAGACCCCAGCGGCGCTCACCGCCACGGCGGCGGGCGCGGGCAGCCAGATCCTCGTCGCCGCTCTCGGCGCCGCGGCGGGCTTCCTGGCCTTTGTGCCGACCCAGTTCCGAGGCGTCGCCGAGCTTGGCCTGATCGCAGGAACCGGCATGCTGATCGCCTTCATCTGCACCATGACCTTCCTTCCCGCGTCCCTCACCCTTTTCCGGCCGCGCGGTGAACGGGCCGAGATCGGCTTTCAGCTCCTCGCGCCGCTTGAGAGAGGCCTTGCCCGTCGGGCGCAGATCCTGCTTGGCATCTTCGCCGCCCTTGCCATTCTCGGCGCCACGGTCCTTCCGCGCGTCAGCTTCGATGGTGATCCGCTCGATACCCGCAGCCCTCATTCGGAAGCCGTAATGGTGCTCCGCCGCCTGCTGCAGAACCCGGTCACCAATCCATATAGCGCTCAGATCCTCGCTCCGAGCGTGGCGGCGGCGGGCCGTCTCGCGAGCGCGCTCCGCGCCCAGCCCGCGGTCGGGACCGTGCTCTCGATTCAGACCTTTGTCCCGGATAATCAGAACCAGAAGCTCGCGCTGATCGCCGATACGGAGGATATCCTCGGCCCGACACTTTCGGTCGATACGCCGACGACCGCCGTCACGCCCGCCGAACTCCGGCTTGCCATCCGGACGGCGCTCAGCAGCTTCGCCCAGGCCCTGCCCAAGCTTCCGCACGATTCCCCGCTCGTCGCTCTTGATCAGGATCTCAAGGCGCTCGAAACCGCGCCCGATTCGGTACTGATGGCAACCAGCCATGCGCTGACAGCGTTTCTCCCCGACCAGATCAACCGCCTCCGCACGGCCCTTTCAGCGGAACCTGTCACCCTTGCGAACGTTCCGCCCGCGCTCAAGCGCGATTGGGTGCTGCCGGATGGGCGCGCCCTGGTCGAAGCGCTGGCCAAGCCCGGCGAGCAAAGCAGCCAGGGGCTTGGGCGCTTCGTCGCCGCCGTCCGCAGCTTGGCCCCCGACGCCGGCGGCCCGGCCGTGAATATCGTCGGCAGCGCGGACATCATCGTCGGCGCCTTTCGCTCCGCGGCGATCAGCGCTCTCATCGCCATTGCGATCATCCTCGGGGTGATTCTGCGCCGTCCGCGCGACGTGGCGCTGGTGATGGCGCCGCTTCTGCTCTCCGGGCTCCTGACCGCCATCCTGATCGTGCGGTTGCCGCTTCCGATCAACTTCGCGAACATCATCGCGCTGCCGCTGCTGCTCGGTGTCGGCGTTTCGTTCAATGTTTATTTCGTGATGAACTGGCGCACGGGGGGGCGCCAGTTCCTTACCTCGGCGACGGCACGCGCGATTCTCTTCTCCGCGCTAACCACGGGCACGGCCTTCGGTTCGCTCGCTCTTTCCGCCGATCGCGGCACGGCGAGCCTGGGAACGCTCCTGCTGCTGAGCCTTGGGGCCACGCTTCTCAGCACGCTGATCTTCGTGCCGGCTCTTCTCAACGCAATCACACCCGGGCCGGAGGAGGCACCCCCGAGAGCGTGAAGACCGGAGGTGGCATCACCGCAGGCCTGAATCACACGGGAAAACAAGGATCGAGAGCGTGACCA
>DASZQO010000190.1:0-6963 GCA_035549615.1 Acetobacteraceae bacterium | reverse complement strand
CGACCGCTCCGTCCGGCGCGATCACCCGGCCATGGCAGGCGAGCGCGATCTCAAATCCACCCCCGAGCGCGCTGCCGTGCATGGACGCCACGATCGGCTTGGCCAGTGCCTCCAGCGCCGCCGTGATCGCAGCGAGCACCGGCTCGACCGGCGGGCTGTCAAACTCGCGGACATCCACCCCGGCCATAAAGCTGCGGCCGGCACCGGCGATCACCCCGGCGCTGAGATGGGGATCGCTGGCAAGCTCCGCGATCACGTTGAGCAGCCCCTGCCGCACCGGCGGCGAAAGCACATTCGCCGGCGGGTGATCGACCAGAATCAGACCGATATCGCCCTCCCGCTCGAGGCGGACCGGTATGCCGGACATCGTTCCCCCCGATGGTTTGGAGGAACATGATAGCACCCTGCGCGGGCAGCCTGTTGGTAAGTCTTACGCTATCGCCATGCGGGCACTCTGCGGGCTCCTCCCGCCCGAGCGGTCTGGCGCGCGATCAAGCGTGTCCGGCCGCGCCGGAAAGGGAGCCGGGATCGATGTGCAGCTTGGCCAGCGCCCGGCGCCACTTGGTCTCGTGGTCCTCGCCGAAGACCAGGGCTTCATCCGCCGGACCGAACAGCCAGGCATTCTGGGTGATCTCGGTGTCGAGCTGGCCAGGACCCCAGCCGGCATAGCCAAGGGCAAGCAGGCCGGCGCGGGGCCCGCCGCCCTCGGCGATCGCCTTGAGGATATCAAGGCTCGCGGTGAGCGCGAGCGCATCATCCACCCGCAGGCTTCCTTCCCCCGTCCAATCGGCCGTGTGCAGCACGAAGCCTCGCGCATTCTCGACCGGCCCGCCCGAGCAGAGCCGGATGCGCCGCGCCGGCGGTACGGGATCGATATCGAGCTGCTTCAACAGCTCATCGAAGCTCGGCTGGGCGAGAGGGCGGTTGACGACGATACCCATTGCCCCATCCGGCGTATGGGCGCACATGAAGATCACACTTTGCGCAAAGCGCGGATCGGCCATCGTGGGCATGGCAATGAGGAGCTGCCCGGTGAGGAAGCCGTTGCCTTCGGGCCGTTCTGGCGGAATCACGGACATCCTCTGAATCTGGGGCGATCCGCACGGCCACGCAAGCGCTCCCGGTGACACTTCCGGCAGAGCAGGCTAGGAATCACGATCCGAAAGCAAAAGGGGCGGAGCAGGAGAATGGCGATCAAGGTCGGCGACACGATTCCGTCGATGAAGTTGATGACCGTGACGGCCGAAGGGCCGAAGGAGATCTCCACCGATGAGATCTTCAAAGCGAAGAAGGTGGTGCTGTTCGCCGTGCCCGGCGCCTTTACCCCCACCTGCAGCATCAAGCATCTCCCGGGATTCGTGGAGAATGCGGCGGCGATCAAGGCCAAGGGTGTGGACACGATCGTCTGCATGGCCGTGAACGATGCCTTCGTGCTTGGCGCCTGGGCCAAGGATCAGCATGTGGACGGCGCGGTGACGATGCTGGCGGACGGCTCCGGCGCTCTTACCAGGGCGCTCGGCCTTGAGCTCGATCTCGTCGCGCGCGGGCTCGGGATCCGGAGCCAGCGTTTTGCCCTGATTGCGGAGAACGGCAAGGTCACTCATCTCGCGGTCGAGCAGCCGGGCGGCTTCGAGGTGAGCAGCGCCGAGGCGATTCTCGAACATCTTTAGATCGATAGAGCTTCTGTAGGATCGGGGAGCCCTCAAAGGGGTTCCCCGCCGACAGGTCGGCGGGCATCCCGATCATGTTCGCGGGGCCCCCTGCGCCGCGCCATCCGCGGCAACCCGAGGGGAAGCCGTTTACGCGGCAGAAGCGAAGAAGGGCGGGCTTTGGGCGGCCTTGGCCGCTTCCAGGCGGAAGGTCTCAGTCATGTGGGTCGCCAGCGCCTCGACGGCGGGGCCCGCGCGCTTGCGGCCCTTGAGCATCAGGATCGCGAAGTGCGGCAGCGCCGGCAGCACTTCGCCCGGCTTGAGCGCAACGATCCCTTCCGGCAGCCAGGAGGGGACCGAGACGGTCACGGCCAGACCGGCAAGCACGGGCGTGAGGGTCCCGGCCTGGCTGCACGACGTATAGGCGATGCGGTAGCGCCGCCGGGCCTGATCAAGCGCACGGACCGCGGCCTCCGCCCAGGAACAGCCACTGGACGCCACGGCCAGGGGCAGCGGGTCGCGGCGATGCACCGCATGGCGTTCCGAGGTGAGCCAGAGCAGCGGGCCGCGCCAGAGCGGCACAGCGGACCAGCCCTTGGGCTCCAGCCCTTCCGAGATGAGCGTGAGGTCGAGCTCTCCGGCCCTGAGGCGCTCCGCAAGCTCCTCTGACGGAGCGCAGGTCACCTCCACCTGCACGGCGGGATGGGTATCGGCGAAGCGCGCCAGCACCGGCGGCAGATAGCGCCAGGCATAGTCGTCGGGCGTGCCGAGCCGCACCGAGCCGGCGAGGAGCGGCGCGCGGAAGGCCCCCCAGATCGAGTCATTGAGCGCGACCATCTCCGCCGCCCGCCCGACCAAAAGGCGCCCGTGCGGCGTGAGCTCCACCGTCCCGCCCCGGCTTCGCTGAAAAAGCTTCTGCCCGAGCACCGTTTCGAGCCGGCGGATCTGCATCGAGACCGCGGACTGCGTGCGCCCGACCCTTTCCGCGGCGCGGGTGAAGCTTCCCTCCTCGGCGATGAAGAGGAAGACACGCAGAAGATCGGGATCGATGCCCCCAGGCAAACTCATAAAATCAGTATCGGTGATATCCATTATCAATGCAATTCGTTTCCCTTATTTCGTTTCCTCATCCATCCTCCGAGCATCTTCAATCGACGCCAATGGCAATCGACACCAAGGAGTTCCGACCATGAGCGTCACGATCATCGAGACGTTCGGTCACACCCGGCTTTGGCTTCACCGGATGCGGAAGGGTTTCGCCCTGCTTCGCCAGCGCTTCCTCGACTGGCGTCGGGATGTTCGTGCCCGCCGTGAGTTGCTGGCCGCCGATCCGCGCATGCTCGCCGATATCGGCATCTCGCGTGCGGAGGCGAATTTCCGGGCGCTGAACGGCCGGCTCGAGAGTCTCGACCGTTTTGATTAAAAAACAAATAGCCAGAGCGGGATATGTGAGCAGCAGCGAACGCATTCCGCTCTCGGTGCCGGCCCCAGAGCCGATCGCGCTTGACCGGATCGCAGAGCGATCCGGGAGCGCGTGAATCTGCCTGGCGAAACGAGGCTGGAGCGTGTTCCGTCAAACGGAACGCGCTTCAGACGACGCATAAAAGAACGAACGTCCCTTGGTTCTTTCTTGAAAGAAAGAACCAAGCACCTTTTGTCCTTTGATTCATCGCCCATGGCTGGCGCCTGGTCCGGGAAACGGAGAAAAGTCTTTTTGCTTCTTTCTCTTCAGAAAAAGAAGCCTCCTTCTTTCTGATGCTTCGTCGAAGTGCATAACACTTCCGACCGCCATGGCCTGCGCCCTGGTTCACGCAAACCGCGCTCTCTCTGTTTGTTTTTGCGAGCATCTTCACGCGATCAGCCGGGTGCGTCTGATCGCGATCTGCTTGAGCGGCAAAATGGCCGCCCCATCTCTTTTGGTTCGATATCGATATCAGGCACCGCCGCGCATGGGCGCCCAAGGTTTACTGATAGTTGGTGAGCAGGAACTCGATGCGGCGATTCTTGGCGTAGGCTTCGGGTGTGTTTGCAGGGTCGAGCGGATGGGTGGCGCCGAACCCTGTCGCGGCGAGGCGGTCTGGCGAGACGCCCTGCTGGATCAGAAGATTCACCACATTGATCGCCCGCTGCGCGGAGAGCTCCCAGTTCGACGGATATTGCGGCGTGTGGATCGGCGTGGCGTCGGTATAGCCCTGGACGTCCAGAACCCAGTGCAATCCCGGCGGAATCTTCCGCGCGATATCCTGCAGGGTCAGGGCGAGCTCGATGATCTTGAGCTTCCCCTCGGGCGTGAGATCGGCGCTGCCGATCGGAAACAGCACTTCGTTCTGGAAGACAAAGCGATCGCCGACGATATGGATCCCCGGCTGGTTTGCCAGCGCCGCGCGCAGCTTGCCGAAGAACTCGCTGCGATAGAGCTCGAGCTCCTGCACCCGCTGGGCGAGCGCGGCATTGAGCCGCCTTCCGAGGTCGGCGATCTGCACATCCTTCGCCTGGTCTTCCTTCTCCGAGGCGCCAAGCGCTGCATTGAGGCTCGCGAGCTGCGCCCTGAGCGCTGAGATCTGCTCGTTGAGAAGGGCAATCCGTGCCACCGCGCTATCCGCCAGCCCCTTCTCGCTCTGAAGCAGGGCTTCGGCCGCCGCCCGCCGCTCCGCCTCCGTCGTCGCCCGCGCCGCCGCGTCCTCCGCCTTCTTCTCGAGCGCGTCGCGCAGCGCCTGCCGCGCCTGCACCTGCTCGGTGAGATTGGCAAGATCGGAGAGTTTGGCCGTAATCGTCGCCTGATTGACCTTCACCGTGCGATCGAGCGCGGCGATCTCGGCCCGCATATCGGCCAGCCGTTTTTTCGCCGCCGCGAGTTCCGCCGCGGTCGCCACCAGCTCGCTCGCCTGCACCTTGTTCGCCTGCACGGCCTGATCCGCGCGCGCACCGGCCGCCGCGAGATCCGATTGCAACTGCACGAGCCGCGCATTGCCGGACTGCAATTGCAGCCGGGCATCGGCGAGCTCCGCGGCGAGCTTGTCCCGCGCGCTTTCGGCCGCATTGCGCGCGCTCAGGGCCTGCGCCTCTTCGGCCTGAAGGGCCGCAAGCTGCTGGGCGAGCGAGTTCCGCTGCGCCTGCGCGCCCTGGAGCTGGCTCGTCAATTGCGAAACGGAAAGCTGCAGGGCGGTCTCATGGCTTTTCTCGAGCGCCAGCATGTCGGTCAGGTTCGCGACCTGCTGGTTGAGCTGCTCAAGTGCCTTGTTGCGCCCTGAGAGCGCGATTGAAAGAAAGATTTGTGCCAGCACAAAGACCAGCAGCACGAAGATGACGACCATAAGCAGCGTCGAGAGGGCATCGACGTACCCCGGCCAGGGATTGAGGCCAAGTCCGCCGCTTCTCCGCCGCGTCCCTGCGGGCATCTTTCCCTACCCCGCCTGCCCGCGGGCAGTGCCGTCACCAAAGTCGCCGCCGCTCATCGCGGTTGCTCCTCGGCCAGCGCCGCGACCGTGCGGGTGAGCAGCCGAAGATCGTTGCGCAGCTCGGTCGTGCTCTGCAAACGCCCCTGCTCGGTCTCGGCCAGCAGCCGCTGCAGCGTGACATCCATGCTGCGCAGATGCGCCCGCACCGCCTCGTCGATCCCGCCATCCCCACGCATCTCGGCGAAGCGGGCGAGCGCGGGGCTCAGCGCCGCATGCGTCTCGGCAATCCGCAGCATCAATTGCTGATTGGTGCGCATCGTGTCTGAAAGTGTCGCGAGCTTGTCGGAGAGCATCGCCAGCGCATGGTTCACCTGCGTGCGCCCGTCCTCGCCGCGCACCAGGATGCGCTGCAGCTCCTCCATATTCTCCGCGGTATGCTCGAGCAGAGACTGCACATAGACCGGCACGGCTGTCTCGCCCTCGCCGCCGAGCACACCGCTCGAAAGCCGCGTGAGGCTCGCCAGCCAATCCTCGAGCTCATTGTAGAAGCGGTTTTGCGCCTGGCCGGCGGTCAGATCGAGAAAGCCGAGCACCAGCGCGCCGGCAAGGCCGAACATCGACGAGGAGAAGGCGGTCCCCATGCCATGCAGCGGCTGGACCAGCCCGGCCTTGAGCTGGCCGAACATCGCGCCGACATCGCCCGACTGCACGGAGAGCCCGCTGATCACCTCGCTCACCGCGCCAACCGTGCGCAGCAATCCCCAGAAGGTGCCGAGCAGGCCGAGAAAGATCATCAGGCCGGTCATGTACCGGGAAAGCTCGCGACTCTCGTCGAGACGGCTCGCAATCCCGTCGAGCAGGCTGCGCATCGAGGAGGCGGAGAGCGTCACCCGGTCATTGCCGTCGACGCCCTTGCCCGCCCGCGTGGCCAGCATGCTCGCCATCGAGGCGAGCAGCCGCGGCGCGGGCAGAGTGGCCAAGCGCGCGCGGCCGCGCTGGAAGGTTTCCACCCATGTCACCTCGGGCTGCAGGCGCAGCACCTGGCGAAGGTTCCAGGCGATTCCGCAGATCTCAATGAAGAAGATCAGGCTGTTGAGAACGGGATTGTACCAGAAGGCCGCATGCAGCCGGGGCGAAAGCAGCACGCCCACGATCGCCACCACCACCAGGAAGACCAGCATGCGCAGCAGGTACGCGGTCGGCCGGGTCATGGCGTCCCCTTGGGGGTTCCTTGCGAAATCCCCGGCGCCGGCGTGGCTTTCGGCCCGGGCTCGAACGTCACGTCCACGCGGTTTGCCGGCAGCGGCGTGGGCCCGGCCTCGGCGAGCAGAGCGCGCACATAGATATGCTCGGAGGCGATGCCGGCCTCGCGCAGCACCGCCCGCGCGGCAAGCGCCCGCGAGAGCGAAAGCCGCCGCGCCGTCGAGGGGTCGGAGGGATCGCTCTTCGCATAGGCGTCGACCGAGACCGCAGGGGCATGCTCCTCCACCGCCGCGCCCGCGATTTCCCGAAGGGCGGCGAGCGTCGCCGGGTTGAGAGCGGCGTCGGTCGCGCCGAAGGTCACCCGGACACCACCGGGAATGCGCACCGCCCGGCCGGGAGCGCCATCAACCACCTGGGGCGGGGTCGGCATCGGCTCGGGATGCGGCGGCCCGACCAGGACGATCGGCGCCAGCACCGGCTTCGCCGGCGGATGCCGCGGCGGGGGCGAGGGCAGCGGCCCGATCGTCGTGCCCCCGACCGTCGCAAATTGAGGCGCAGGCGGCATCGGTCCGGATGGCGGGGTCGGCGGCAGAGGCAGCGGACCCGCCGGCACAGGTGCCGGCCGCACGGTCTCGATGCGCGGCGCGGGAACGGCGGATGCGCCGGACTTGGGCGTGGGCGTAGGCGCGAGCGCGTTGAGCGCGTTCATATTC
>DASZQO010000189.1:0-8020 GCA_035549615.1 Acetobacteraceae bacterium | reverse complement strand
TTGCGGATGCGCAGACTGACCGCGTAGCCGGGATGGCGCGTGGTGCGGCCGTCGATCGCCGAGTGCCGCCCGTTATCGTTCTGCGCCACGTGCGGGGTGACGTTGATCTCGCGCATCTCGGCGACGAAGTCCTTTGTGTCGAAACCCTTATCGCCGCCGAGCGTGACGCGCCGCGCATCGTCCGCATGTGGTTCGATCAGGTGTTGCGCCGCCAGCCGCTCGGCATGCCCCGAGGCGCGGGTAGCAACCGCCCCAACAATCAGCCCGTTGCGGTTCTCCATCAAAGCGTGCCCCATAAAGCAGAGCTTGGCCTCCTTGCCATGCCCTTTCTTATAGAGCCGGGCGTCGGCATCGGTGGTCGAGGCGTGCGTCTCGTTGCTGCGTTTCTGACCGTGAAAATCCTGCTCCCCGTTACGGCCCGGATCGGGTGGCGGCCCGGAGCCGTCCTTGGGGCGGAAACTCTTCGTGCTCGCCCACGCTTCCAGCAGCGTGCCGTCGACCGAGAAGTGCTCGCTCGACAGCAGCGCCTTCACCTTCGGCTGCGCCAGCACGGCGGCCAGGAACCTGGCCGCGATCTCGCCCGCCAGCAGGCGGTCCTGGTTCTTGGTAAAGCTGGCAGCGTCCCACACCGGATCGTCCATGCCGAGGCCCGCGAAGCCGCCGAACGGCAGGTCGAAGTCGATGTGTTCGACCCAACCGCCGTTCGAAGCGGATGGTGTCGAACGCTTGCAGTAGCGGCGCCCGCGCGATCAGAGCTGATGGCTCAATTGTTTTCCCAGCCATGGGCTTTGAGCGCCCGCTCGATCCGCTGCTGCATTTCCGGCTGTAGGGCGGCCATCCACCGCGTCAGGTCGACAAACTTCGCCTGACCGAGTTTCGGCCCCGCCGCCACCAGGCTTCGGCCGGCCGGCGACTCATAGAAGGCAATCGCCGCTTTCATGTCATCCACGCTCAGCGTGGCCGCATAGTCTTCCGCCCACATGGACAGAAGCGTGTCATAATGGCTGGTCAGAAACGGGATCAGCGCCTCCTGCACGATGACGCGGGCGCGATCGGGGTCGGAGATGCCCATCTGCTGCAGCATGCCGACCATCGGCCCGCCGAGCTGATGAATTGTTGCGGTGGGATCGCCGCTCATCTTGGCGAGCATGGTGCGCGCCAGCGAAATGGCTTCGGGGCTGGGGCTCGCCGCCGGCTGGGCCGGTGCCGGAAGGGTCGGCAACGCCAGCATCGCCGCAAGGAGCCCCGAGCGAAGGAGACGGTTCATGGCCGCGCACTCGATTAATTTTCGCAACGATATCCTTGTCAGGACCCGATGGCCAGTGCGCGCGGATCACGCCTGACCGGAACGGAGCATCCCGCCGAAAAAACGGACCGGGCGGCGGAGATGTCAGGAAAATGAAGCGGTCGCTGCGAAATCGGCAAGATCGCCCATGTCGGCCAGAGCCGCGTCCACCAGGGGCTCGGCGCCGAGGCCGATCAGACGAAATTCGGTGAGTCCGTCGGCCTCGCGGGCAAGCAGAGTGCGGGCGGAGGCGAGCAGGCGCTCCGCCCGCCGGCTCGGGACGGAGAGCCGAAGATGGCGCGTCCTCGTCGCGAAATCTCCCGTCCGCAGCTTCAGCACGACCCCGGCTGCCGCCAGATTCCTGGCCGCGAGGCGCTCCGCGAGTCGGGCGCCGAGCTTGGTCAGGATGCGCTCGAGCGCGGCAGGATCGGCGATGTTCGCGGCAAGCGTGGTCTCCACGCTGACGCTGCGCATATCCCGGTCCGGAACCACGGGACGGACATCCTCGCCAGCGGCATGACGCACGAGGGAGGGGCCGTCACGGCCGAGGGCGCGCGCCTCTGCCGCGCTGAGCGCCTGGAGATCGGCGAGGTGCAGGATGCCTCGCGCCGCCAGATGGCGTTCCTGCACCGGGCCGATACCGGGCAGCGCCCGAACCGGGAGCGGCGCCAGCACGGCGCGCGCCTCCGCCGCCCCGATCACGGCGAAGCCGCGCGGCTTGTCCCGCCCAGCTGCGAGCTTGGCAAGCAGACGGTTCGGGGCAAGGCCGATCGAGACGGTGAGTCCAAGCTCGGTTTCCACTGCCCTGGCGAAGCGGGCGAGCAGAACCGCGGGACAGGTGCCGCCGCCGGCTGCCTCGCTGAGATCGAGCACCGCCTCATCGATCGAGAGCGGCTGCATCTGTTTCGTCAGCGCCAGCATCCGCGTGCGAATGGCACGCGCGGCCGCCGCATATTTTTGGAAATCCGGCGGCAGGACCACGGCATCCGGGCAGAGTGCCAGAGCCTGGAACATCGGCATCGCGCTTCGCACGCCCGAGAGCCGCGCCACATAGCAGGCGGCGGCGACCACGCCGCGGCGGCTGCCGCCAACGATCACCGGCCGCGTGGCGAGCTCCGGATGATCACGTTTCTCGACGCTCGCAAAGAAGGCGTCACAATCGACATGGGCGATGGCGAGCTTCGTGAGTTCCGCATGACGGACGAGGCGGAGGCTGCCGCAAGAGAGGCAGGCACGCCTTCCGGCCGGCGCCTTGGTGAGAGCGAAGCAGTCCCGGCAAAGGATGGGAAGCTCTATTCCCGAGGCGGGATGAGATCGCTTGCGCTCAACCATCCCGCGCGCGGTCATTGTTTTCCCGCCTGACTGAGACCTGCGGTCATTCCACCTCCGGTCATTGCGCTCTATTCCGGCCACAACCAGGCGGCACCCCGCACACCCGAGGCATCGCCATGAACATTGCGGACGATCGGCGTATCCAAGACGTCGGTGAAGACATGGCGCGAGATCAGCTTGGGCACCTCGACGGTGAGATGGGGCATGTTCGAGAGACCGCCACCCAGAACGATCACGTCCGGGTCGAGAATATCGATCACCACCGCGAGCCCGCGCGCCAGGCGGTCTGCATGGCGTGCGAGCGCCGCCGCTGCCCTGGCATCGCCGGCGGCGGCGCGGGCGGGCAGAGAATGGGCATCGCGCGCGCCAGGCCCATCGCAATCCGCAGCGAGCCCCGGGCCGGAGATCAGCGTCTCCAGGCAATTGCGCCGGCCGCACCAGCAGAGCGGCCCGGGATATTCCTCCGGCTTCGGCCAGGGCAAAGGCGTGTGGCCCCATTCGCCGGCAATGCGGTTGCGGCCGTCATGAACTTTGCGATCGATGACGATGCCGCCGCCGCAGCCGGTGCCGATGATGACGCCGAACACCACCCGCGAATCCTTGCCGGCGCCATCCACCGCCTCGCTGAGCGCAAAGCAGTTGGCGTCGTTGGCGACACGGACTTCGCGCCCAAGTCGGGCACTGATGTCACGATCGAGAGCATGGCCGTTGAGGACGGTCGAGTTGGCGTTCTTGACCACGCCGGTCACCGGGCTGATCACGCCTGGAATGCCCATGCCGACCGTTCCCCGCGCACCAAGCTCGGCCTCCGCCTGCTCGACGAGGGTCGCGATGGCTTCGAGCGTGAATTTGTACCCTCCGGTCGGCGTGGCGATCCGGTGGCGGTAAGCGATCTCTCCGTCACGGTTCAGCGCGGCCACCTCGATCTTTGTGCCGCCGAGATCGACTCCGATACGATAGCGCTCCATGCGTGCCAGTTTCCTGCATCGGGCGGCGCTTGCTCAAGCCGGCCCCCTCGCCCAGGATAGCGGGGCGATGGCCGAGACAGTGCTCGATCTCAAGGATCTCCGCTGCCCGCTACCCGTTCTGCGGGCGAATCGGGCGCTGCGCAGCCTGCCTCCGGGCGCGCGGCTGCGCGTGCTCGCGACGGACCGCGCAGCGGTTGCCGATTTCCAGGCCTATTGCCGGGAGAGCGGACACGCGTTGCTCGCCTGGAGCGAGGAGGCGGGGGTCTTCAGCTTCGTGATTCGCCGCCGCGCCGACGAGGCTGCCGGGACCTGAGATGGCGGTTGCGCTGATCACCCATCGCGCCTGCCTCGATCATGACCCCGGCGCCGGCCACCCGGAGAGCCCGGCGCGCCTCGCGGCGGTGCTGCGCGCGCTGGAGACCGAGGAATTCGCCCCACTTTTGCGGGAGGAGGCGCCGGAGGCGAGCCGCGAGGCGCTGCTTCGCGTGCACACCTCATCCTATGTCGAGGAGATTCTCGCGCTCGCCCCTGAGGAAGGTGAATATCGCGCGCTCGATGTCGATACGGTCGTGAGCGCGGGCAGTGTCGCGGCAGCCTTGCGGGCGGCAGGCGGGGCGATCGCCGGTGTCGATGCGGTGATGGAGGGCTGGGCGCGGGCGAGCTTCGTCGCTGTCCGGCCGCCCGGCCATCATGCCGAGCCCGCGCGGCCGATGGGGTTCTGCCTCTTCAACAATGTCGCCGTCGCGGCCTTGCATGCGCGGGCGCGGTGGAATCTCCGGCGGCTCGCGATCGTCGATTTCGATGTCCATCACGGCAACGGGACCGAGACCATCGCCGGCCACGACCCCGATCTCTTCTATGCTTCGAGCCATCAGAGCCCGTGTTATCCCGGAACCGGCTCGGCCGAGGAGCACGGAATCGCAAACAATATCGTCAATATGCCGCTGCCGCCCGGCAGCGGCAGCCGGGTCTTTCGCCAGGCCTGGGGGGCGGGGATCCTCCCCCTGCTCGAACGATTCTCGCCCGATCTTCTGCTGGTATCCGCCGGCTTCGACGGGCATAAGGCCGATCCGCTCGCCCAGTTTCGCCTCGAGGTCGGGGATTTCGCGTGGCTGACGGGCGAATTGATCCGGCTTGCCGATGCCCGCACGGGCGGGCGCATCGTCTCGGTGCTTGAGGGCGGATACGACCTCGAAGCGCTGGCGGCGAGCGCTGCGGCCCATGTCCGGGCGCTGATGACGGGATGAGAGGGATCCGCCCTCGGGGGTGACCGGAGGGGCGGCTTCGCAGGAGATGATCGGGATGGCGGACGAGAAGCGCCCGGCCGCGGCCGGGATTCCTCCGGAGGTCGAGAAGCTTTCCTTCGAGGAGGCGCTCGCCGAGCTGGAGAGGATCGTCAAAGGGCTGGAGGGCGGGCAGCTCAAGCTTGAGGAAGCGATCGGCGCCTATGAGCGTGGCACCGCGCTCCGCCGCCATTGCGAGGCGAAGCTCGCGGAGGTGGAAGCGCGGGTCGCGGCGATCGTCGAGCGGCCGGATGGCACTCTGGCGCTGCGGGAGATGGAATGATGGCAGAGCTCGCCTCGCTCGCCGATCCCGCGCTCAAGCGGGCGCTTGCCGATGCAGCGGCGACCGTCGGGCTCGCGCTCGACACGCTGCTGCCGGAATCGGAAGGGCCCGAGGCCCGGCTTGACCAGGCCATGCGCTATGCCGCGCTCGGCGGCGGCAAGCGGTTACGCGCCTTCCTGGTGATGCAAAGTGCCGGGCTCTTCGCGGTGAACCCGACCTGCGCGGCGCGGGTGGGCGCTGCGGTGGAGATGCTGCATGCCTATTCGCTCGTGCATGACGATCTCCCGTCCATGGACAATGACGATCTTAGGCGCGGCAAGCCCAGCACCCACCGCGCCTTCGACGAGGCGACGGCGATTCTCGCTGGCGATGCGCTTCAGGCCCGTGCGTTCGAAGTGCTGGCAGAGCCGGACACGCACGCCGATCCGCAGGCACGGGCGGAGCTCGTGCTTGCTTTCGCCGGCGCGGTCGGACCGCGCGGGATGGTGGGCGGGCAGATGATCGACATGCTCGCGGAGGGCCAGACGCTGACCGCGCCGGAAGTGACGCGCCTGCAGGCGATGAAGACGGGGCGGCTCATCCAGTTCAGCGCCGAGGCCGGCGCCATCCTCGGCCGCGCGCCGATGCCGCAGCGTCATGCGCTCGCGCATTTCGGGCGTGATCTGGGGGCGGCGTTCCAGATCGCCGATGATCTCCTCGATACCGAGGCAAGCACCGAGCAGATGGGAAAGACGGCCGGGAAGGATCAGGAAGCTGGCAAGGCGACCCTGATCGCCATTCTCGGGCCGGAACGGGCACGGGCGCAGGCGGAACGACTCGCCGAGCAGGCGGCTTCGCATCTCGAGCCATTCGGCGAGCGGGCGGATCTGCTGCGTGCGCTCGCCCGCTACGTGGTGGAGCGCGGCGCCTGATCTCTCGTCCTGCGCGCCAGCGCGTCGATCTTCTGCTGGTGGAGCGGGGATTGGCGGAGAGCCGCGCGCGCGCACAGGCGCTGATTCTGGCCGGCCTCGTCTATGAAGGGGAGCGGCGGATCGCCAAGGCCGGAGAATTGCTGGACGCGGACGCGAAGCTTGCGGTTCAGGGCCGCGATCACCCATGGGTTTCGCGTGGCGGGATAAAGCTCGCTCACGGACTCGCGTATTTCGGGCTCTCGCCGGAAGGGCTCGCATGCCTCGATATCGGCGCGTCCACCGGCGGCTTTGTCGAGGTGCTGCTCATGCATGGCGCGCTCCGCGTGCATGCGGTGGATGTCGGCCACGGCCAGCTTGCCTGGAAGCTCCGCAGCGATCCGCGAGTCATCGTGCATGAACGGACCAACGCCCGCTTTCTCTCCCGTGAGGTCATCGCCGAGCCGATCGGGGTCCTGACTTGCGATGCAAGCTTCATCGGGCTTGCGACCATTCTGCCGGCCTCGCTTGCGCTGACCGCGCCGGGTGCGTGGGCGATCGCGCTTATCAAGCCGCAGTTCGAGGCGGGGCCGGGCAAGGTCTCGCGCGGCGGCGTGGTGCGCGACCCTGCCGTGCACCGGGAAGTGTGCGAGCGGATCGGCACCTGGTGGGACGGGCAGGCGGGCTGGCGCGTCATCGGCATCACACCGAGTCCCGTCCTCGGTCCGGCCGGCAATCGCGAATTCCTGATCGCGGCGGAGCGCAGCCGGTGAGAGGGCAGCGGGGCGCTCTCTCGAAAATCAGTGATCGGATTCCGGCAGGATTTCCGTCTTGAGGGGCAGGGCCTCGCCGAGCCAGGCAGCGTGGTGCGTGTGGTCATCGCGCGGTCGGCCCGTTTCGGGATGGATCAAGACTGTGAGCCCCATGCGGTTCAGCATCAGGAACGGCGCAAGGTCAGGAAAGAGCTTCGGGGCAAAGGCGATCTGATACATCGCGCCGGGATGCGGACCGACCGGAACATCGTGCCAGCGCCCCATGCGAACGGGGAAGCGCGCCTCCACCCACGCGCGCAGGGTGCCGGCGCGGGCGCGGCTCTCCTCGTCGGCGGGATCGTAATAGACATGCGCGTGATATTCGGTAATCGCGGTGATCTCGCTCGGCGCTTTGTCCATTTTTCTTCTCTCGAATTCGGCGGGTACGATGACGGGTCGGGCCGCAGGGCCGCGCATCGCATCCGTCATGCGGGCGGCGCGGCGGCGGTCTGCTCGACGGCAAGGCGGATCAAGGCCGCCATGGTCGGAAGGTTGAGCTTGGCGCGGATCTGTGCGGCGACCGCGGCGGCGGTGCGATAGCTGACACCAAGCTCGGCGGCCACTTCGGCGAGGCTCCGTCCGGTGCCGAGAAGCGAGAGCACTTCCCGTTCGCGGACGGACAATCCGCGCAGCGTGCTCTCCCCAGGGCGGAGATTCATCAGCGCGAGCTTCTGCGCGACCGCCCGGCTGAGATAGACCTCGCCCGCCGCGATGCGCTCGGCGGCTTCGAGCAGGGCGGCCGGATCATCGTTCTTGCTGACATAGCCGCGGGCGCCGGCCTCCAGCGCGCCGGCCACCATCACCGGCTCCTCGTGCATGCTGAAGACCAGGATTTTCAGCGCCGGCACGGTGGCGAGCATCCGCCGCAGCAAAGGAAGGCCCCCATCGGCGAGGCCGAGATCGAGAATGACGAGATCGGGGGAGGCTTCGCGGCAGAGATAGAGCCCCGCGGCGGCGGTTTCCGCCTCGGTCACTTGATCGCCCCGCTCCTCAAGCAAGCGCCGGCAGCCGGCGCGGACGATCGGATGATCCTCGACCAGCAGGATGGTGCTCATTCCGCCGCCACCTGCGGCACATCCATCGTCACCGCGATCTCCGTCCCGCCGGTGGGGCGGTTGGCGATGCAGAGCCGCCCGTTCAGCGCCCGCACGCGCTCGGTCATGCCAAGCA
>DASZQO010000188.1:0-1706 GCA_035549615.1 Acetobacteraceae bacterium | reverse complement strand
GGCGCTCGACCAATTGGCAGTGAAGCTCGGCGGCTGCCCAGGGGCAGCGACCGTCAGGGGGCCGGTGATGTCGCCCACCAGCCGCGTGGGATGGAGCACCCCGGCGGTAAACGTGATGTCCTGCGCCGCCACTGCGAGGGGTGGCTGGATGGTGTTGAGCGTGGCCGCGGCCTCGGTGCAGTGCGTCTGGATGCGGAACGGAAATCCCGAGATGCCTTCGGACCCACAGGTGTAGATGCGGCCACCGGCGGCTTCCCGCGCGACCCAGCCGGCCAGGGTCCGGTCCGCCACATTGGCCGCGTAATACCACAGCGCGCTCCAGCCGCCGGCCACCACGATGATCGCGGCGACGGGGCCAAGAAACGCCCACAACCTTCGAGGGGGCCGGGAACGGACGGCTACTGGCGGCGCAGCGCCGCGCTGCGGCGGACGCCGATCCGTTTGCATCATGCTAAGAGGGGATTCACCTGCCATAGCGCCTTTTCGCCTGCTGACTGCGGCGTTTCCAAGACCTGCTTGGAAGACCTGATCAAAGACCTTTTCAAGAAGACTTCAAGGTCCATAAGCGGCCCAACGGCCGCCATTGTGCCGCCCCAGTCGGGCTGCTAGGCGAGCGCGATCTAGTTTCCCAGAGCTAATCAGATAATCGATAATGGTCCCCGCCGACGAGCACGAAAATCGCGATCTGTGGGTATTCGGCTATGGCTCGCTGATGTGGCGGCCGGGTTTCGACTATCTTGAACGTATTCCAGCCCGGCTGCGCGGGTTGCACCGGGCACTCTGCGTCTTTTCATATGTCCACCGCGGAACCCCGGAACATCCGGGCCTGGTTTTTGGGCTCGACCGCGGCGGCATGTGCCGAGGCATTGCCTATCGGGTTGCCGCCTCGGAGCGTGCCGAAACCATCGCCTATCTGCGCGGGCGCGAACAGGTCACCTCGGTCTATCGGGAAGCGATACGGCGGATCGAACTGGAAGACGGATCTCGACGGCAACTCGGCGCGCTCTGCTACCTCGTCGATCGTGGCCACGTGCAATATGCCGGCCGGCTGACGCCGGTGCAGCGCCTGCACTACGTGCGGCAGGGGCACGGCCAGTCCGGTCACAATCGCGACTATGTGCTCGATGCGGTCCGTGCGCTGGAGGCGCTCGGCTACCGGGAAACCGATCTGCATCTTTTGGCCGAGCGGCTCGGCGCGCACGATACAGCCATCAGAGATCAGGACCCAGCCGCCGCGGTGCCGGATTTTCCCGAGCCCTGACCCTGATGTCTCATTTCCGATTCCTGTACGAGGCGGGCCGTCGCCGGCTCCAGCGCGTCCTGCAATCGCGCAAGGAATTCGCGGGCGCCGAGACCCGGTGCGATCGGATCGAGCACCTCGACGAGAACGCTACCCGGATAGCGCAGCAGCGACCGGCGCGGCCAGAACAGTCCGGAATTGAGCGCCACCGGCACGCACACCGCACCCGATCTGACATAGAGGTGAGCCACGCCCGGCTTGTAGCTCGGTTCGGCGCCCGGCAGTCGCCGTGTGCCTTCAGGAAAGATCACCACTTGGCGGCCGCGCCCAAGCTCTTTGCGTGTGCGTGCGGTCATCTGTGATAAAGCCGCCATGCCGGCGCGGCGATCGATCGGGATCAAGCCGGCTTTCGCCATGTGCCAGCCAAACAGCGGAATCCACATCAGCTCGCGTTTGAGAATGTAGG
>DASZQO010000187.1:0-5529 GCA_035549615.1 Acetobacteraceae bacterium | reverse complement strand
AGTAACGCGCAGTGTGATTGAAGCTTTCATATTTTTTCGGAATCAATTGTCCCTCCGGCACAACTGTGTCCACCGCAACATCGGCGCTCGCGGAAAAGAACTCTGCGGCACCGAATTCGAGCACCCGATTGCGTTCTGCCACATAGAGGAAGCCATCCTTCGAGAAGCAGACCCCGTTCGGCATCACCATCTTGATGTTGGGCGCAAAGGGCTTCACTTCATCGGCGACGCCCATATGGTCGTGATCGAACACGGCGTAGACGTTGCTTCTCATGGTGCCAACAAAGACGGCGACACCCTGGGGCCCCACCGCGATTTCGCGTGCTCCGGGCACCAGAGCATAAAGCCCGATATGAAAGCCTGGCGGCATCTCGATCTGGCCCAAATTCTTCTTGATCGCGTCAGCCTGAGGTCCGGTCTGCGGGATGGCCGGCGTATTGAGCGACCCGCCGCTCGCCCTGAAATTCTCCTGTTGGGACAAAGCGGATGCGCTGTCGGCCCGTGCCCCCTGAGCAGCCACCAATAGTGCCGCCGCCGCGTACAATCCTACCCTTGCGAACTTGTGCATATTTGCCTCCTCCCAATGCTTTACGGAGCCTGGATTGCTCTCGTGTCAAGAATTTTAGCCTCACATATTCGAAAATATTTGCCAATATATTAGTTTATGCATGTTTATATCTGAAATCTTGTGAAAGAAGATAATATTAAATACAGATTATATTTCAATTTCTGAATCTGAATTGCATCTTTACCGAATTTCGAGGCAATTTTTGCATGAATGACCAAACGATCACGAATGGGCCCGTTCTGGCCGGGGGGCGGAGGCGAGGTTTTGTCGGGCAATGGGGCAGGCTGCCAGCTCAGTGAGGGCGGGACGGCGCTCAACCACGGGGCGGAGGGTGCAATAACTGCCGTCCATCCTTGCGCCAGCGCAAACCTCTCTTTATTATCCGTGGCTTGGCTGGCTTGGGAGAGCTTGAATCCTCGCCCGGAAGGTCGCATTATATGTTGGGTTATCCAGGCATCATGTGATGCGGCGGATGATCGATTCGGGAGGAATGACATATGTGGACAAAGCCGAAGGTGGTCGAGATCGCCGTGGGCATGGAAATCAACGCCTACGCCTGCGCTGATATCGACTGAACGTCTCGAAGCCTCTCCACGCCGGGACGGATTGTTCTCAAATCCATCCCGGCGTTCGCTTTTCTGAAGATGCGAATCGTTGTGCTGGGGGCGGGAGCAGGGGGCGGGTTTCCGCAGTGGAATTGCGCCTGTCCGAACTGTGCGCGGGCACGGGCCGGCGACCGGGCGGCACGGAAGCGAACGCAGACTTCGCTTGCCGTCTCAGCGGATGGAATGGCATGGCTTCTCCTCAACGCGGCGCCGGACCTGCGTGAACAGATTTCCGCCACGCCGCTGCTACAGCCCCTTGCCCCGGATACGCAGGGGAGCTTGCGCGCGAGCCCGATTCGGGCGGTTGCCCTCAGCGGCGGCGATGTGGATGCGATTGCCGGTTTGCTGCATCTGCGAGAAAGCCAGCCGCTCGCGGTTTATGCGTCGCGCCGCGTGCTGACGCTGCTTGCCGCCAATTCGATTTTTCGCGTTCTCAACCCTGCCTGTGTTTCATATCGGGAAATCCTGCTCGACAGGGCAGAGCCGCTCAGTGATTTCGCCGGCCGGCCGCTTGGCCTCACCATCGAGGCGTTCGCTGTGCCTGGCAAGGTGCCGCTCTATGCCGAGGAAGAGGGTGAGGTGAAGCTCGGTACCACGGAGGGTGATACGGTGGGATTCACGGTGAGCGACGAAGCCGGCGCCTCTTTTCACTTCGTGCCCGCCTGCGCCGCGCTTTCGGAGGCGCTTCATGCCCGCCTCCGGGATTCGCAGCTCGTGTTCTTCGATGGCACGCTCTGGACGGACGATGAGATGATTCGTCTCGGGCTTGGCACGAAGACCGGACGGCGGATGGGCCATCTCAGCGTCTCCGGTGATGACGGAACGCTCGCCGGGCTTGCGCCGCTCCGCATCGCGCGCAAGGTTTTCGTGCATGTCAACAACAGCAACCCGATGATCCTTGAGGATTCGCCAGAGCGGGCGATCGTTACGCGCAAGGGTTGGGAAGTTGCTTACGACGGAATGGAGATCGCGCTGTGACGAGCCTGATGAGCCCGGCGGAGCTGGAAGCGCAACTGCGTGCGGTCGGGGCCGAGCGCTATCACAACCGGCATCCTTTCCATGCCTTGCTGCATGGCGGGAAGCTCGACAAGCGGCAGGTTCAAGCCTGGGCACTCAATCGCTACTACTACCAGTCCCGTATTCCGCTGAAGGACGCGGCGCTGATGGCGCGCTGCGAGGACCCGGCGCTGCGCCGCATCTGGCGCCAGCGGCTCGTTGATCACGATGGCGCCGGGCCCGGGGAGGGGGGGATTGAGCGGTGGCTTCGCCTCACCTCAGGGCTCGGTCTTGATCGCGATTATGTCGTCTCGATGGCGGGGGTGTTGCCCGCGACACGTTTCGCTGTTGATGCCTATATCGTTTTCGTTCGCGAGCGCTCGCTGCTCGAGGCGGTTGCCTCTTCGCTCACCGAGATCTTTTCCCCGGCCATCATCACCGAGCGGGTGGCGGGCATGCTCGCGAACTATGATTTCGTGACACGCGAAACCCTTGCTTATTTCAATGCCCGTCTCGATCAGGCGCCGCGGGATGCCGATTTCGCGCTCGATTACGTCAAGCATCATGCGCGCACGCCCGAGCAGCAGCAGATGGTGATCGGCGCGCTCACCTTCAAATGTGATTTGCTCTGGGCGCAGCTCGATGCGCTCCACCACGCTTATGTCGTTCCCGGTCATGTGCCGCCCGGAGCTTTCGGCGCCGACGGATGAGCGCCCCGCTCACCGAATCGAGCCGGCCGGGGCTTTCACCGCACACACGGATGAAGAACGATGCGGCGCGCGGCGGCTGGGTTCTGCTCGCTCCTGAGAGGGTGCTGATGCTCGATCCGATCGCGGCCGAGATCCTCACACTTTGCGACGGAATAACGGAGATCGGCGCGATTGCCGAGGAGCTCGCGCGCCGCCACGCGGCCCCGCGCGAGGAAGTTCTGGTCGATGTCATCGAAATGTTGCAGGGGCTTCGCGATAAGGGGTTGATCATCGCATGAATGCGCTTACGAACCCTGTTGGGCCGCCGCTTGCCTTGCTCGCCGAGCTTACCCATCGCTGTCCGCTTGGCTGCCCTTACTGCTCTAACCCGATCGCTTTGGATCGCGTGCGTGACGAGCTCGATACTGCCACCTGGCTCCGGGTGATCGATGAAGCTGCGTCTCTCGGCGCGCTGCAGATCCATTTTTCCGGCGGCGAGCCGCTGGTGCGCCGCGATCTCGTAACCCTGGTCGCGCACGCGCGTAAAGCCGGGCTCTATACCAACCTGATCACTTCTGCAGTTCTGCTCGACGAGGCACGGCTCGAGTCGCTCAGGGCGGCCGGTCTCGAGCACGTGCAGATCAGCTTTCAGGACAGCCAGCCCACCAATGCCGACCGCATCGCGGGTTATGAGGGCGGGCATGAGAAGAAGCTCGCGGCCGCCCGGATGGTACGAGCGGCCGGCCTTGCCCTCACCATCAATGCGGTGATGCACCGGCAGAATCTCACTCATCTGCCTGATATGATCGCGCTTGCGCTCGATCTCGGTGCCGGCCGGCTAGAAATTGCGCATGTGCAATATTATGGCTGGGCGCTCGCAAACCGCCAAAGTCTCATTCCCGGGCGCGCGGAGGTGCGTGCCGCGGTCCTGGCGGTGGCAGCGGCGCGCGAGCAGCTCAAGGGAAGGCTCGTCATCGATCATGTGGTGCCGGATTATTACGCACGGCGGCCGAAGGCCTGCATGGGCGGCTGGGCGCGGCAATTTCTCAATATCGCGCCTTCGGGCCTGGTGCTTCCCTGCCATGCGGCGCAGAGCATTCCAGGGCTGCGATTTGATTCTGTAAAGGAACGTTCACTGGGGGAGATCTGGAATCATTCGGAGGCTTTCGAGCGCTTCCGCGGCACCTCCTGGATGCCGGAGCCGTGCCGTTCTTGCGAACGCCGTGAGGTCGATTTCGGCGGCTGCCGCTGCCAGGCGATGATGCTTACCGGCGATGCGGGCGCCACCGATCCGGCGTGCGAACTCTCGCCCCATCACGCGCGCCTATTCGAAACGGCCATGGCGGAGAGTGCGGTCGCACCGCGAGCGTTCATCTATCGTCGCTACACGAAAACACCGCGCGAGGAAGAGCTTCCAGCCTGAGCGGCAAGAATGGGATGCGTTTGTCCTCGCGTCCGCACGAGGGCGGTGCGTGTTCCGCCAAACGGAACACGCTCTAGGTTATCACGCTCTTATCTTTCTTGCGCTCGGCTCAATAGATCACAACGCTGCGGATCGATTCTCCGCGCTCCATCAGATCGAACGCATCATTGATGCGTTCGAGCGGCATGGTGTGGGTGATGAGATCATCGATATTCACCCGATGATCCATGTACCAATCGACGATGCGCGGCACATCGGTGCGGCCACGCGCGCCGCCGAAGGCCGAGCCTTTCCACACCCGCCCGGTGACGAGCTGGAAGGGGCGTGTCGAAATTTCCTGACCCGCGCCGGCGACGCCGATGATCGTGCATACGCCCCAGCCCTTGTGACAGCATTCGAGCGCCTGACGCATCAATGTGGTATTGCCGACGCATTCGAAACTGTAATCGGCACCGCCGCCGGTGAGTTCCACGAGATGGCCGACAATGTCACTGATGCCTTTCGGGTTGACGAAATGGGTCATCCCGAATTTGCGGGCAAGCGCTTCACGCTTGGGGTTGAGATCAACGCCAATGATCATCTCGGCGCCGGCCATGCGCGCGCCCTGAACGACATTGAGGCCGATCCCGCCGAGCCCGAAGACAACCACGCGCGCTCCGGGTTCGACCTTGGCGGTGAAGATGACCGCGCCGATACCGGTGGTGACGCCGCAGCCGATATAGCAGACTTTGTCGAACGGCGCGTCCTTGCGGATCTTCGCGACCGCGATCTCCGGCAGCACCGTGTGGTTGGCGAAGGTGGAGGTGCCCATGTAGTGCAAAATCGGCCGCCCATTGAGGGAAAACCGGCTGGTGCCGTCCGGCATCAGGCCGCGCCCCTGGGTGACACGGATCTTCTGGCAGAGATTGGTCTTGCGGCTGAGGCAGTATTCGCACTCGCGGCATTCCGGCGTGTAGAGCGGAATCACATGGTCACCCGGCTTCACGGAGCGTACGCCCTTACCCACCTCGACCACGACGCCCGCGCCTTCATGGCCGAGGATGGCAGGGAACAACCCCTCCGGATCGGCGCCGGAGAGCGTGTATTTGTCCGTGTGGCAGATGCCGGTGGCTTTGATCTCCACCAGCACCTCGCCCTCGTGCGGGCCGTCAAGCTGAACGGTATCGATGGTGAGCGGCTTACCGGCTTCGAAGGCGATGGCAGCGCGGGTTTCCATGGTGGGCGCCTCAATGGATCGATAGGGGAAGG
>DASZQO010000186.1:0-5906 GCA_035549615.1 Acetobacteraceae bacterium | reverse complement strand
CATCTCGATTGGCGCCTGCTCAACGCCCGTGTCGTCACCTTCCTATGCACCGGCGCCTATAGCTCTGTGCTGTGGAACGCGATTCCGCGCGATTGGGAGGATCCGGAAGGCTGGGTCGAGCGCGCGCTCAGCCAATGCCTGGCCCGGCCATGGACGCTGATGGTCCTGCATGACCTGCCGACCGGCGCGATGGCCCGGCTGCCCCATTTTCTCGACCGGATCGCGGCGAAGGGCGGGCGCTTCCGGCAGGACTTCCCGCCGGATTGCGTTCCCATCCTGCGCGGGAAGATCCGCGCCCGGATCGCGCACTATGTCGCGCCTGAGAGCGAAACGAGATCGATTCCATAAGGAAAGCCCGTGACGGCAAACCTCCCTGCCCGGGATGCGATCATTCCGGACGAAACGAGCGGAGAAATCCCACGCCTGCCCGGGCTTCCGGCCCATGCGCGGCTTCGGGTGGTCGGGGATGTTCATGGCGATGCGCGCGGCTTCGCCGCCGCAGCAGAGACCGACCGGTTCGTGATCCAGCTCGGCGACCTCACCGACCACGGCCCCGGCAGCGCCGCCGTGCTGGCCATGATGCTCGATCGGATCGCCGCTGGCCGCGGCCTCTTCCTGCTCGGCAATCACGACCTCAAGCTCGCCCGCGCGCTCGCGGGCCGGCGGGTGCGGCGGGACGCGCCGCTGGAGGCCACGCTTGCCGCGCTCGATCCCGCGCTCGCGGAGCGCTCGCTGGCGGCGATCGCCCGCGCCCCGGCCTGGCTTGCCGCCAACGGCCGCTTCTTCGTTCATGCCGCCTTCGATCCCGGCATGCTGCTTGAGCCGCCTCCACGGGTGCCGATCACCGGCCCGGTTCCGCCGCTTCTCGCCCGTGCCCTTTATGGCCAGCCGACCGGACGCATCCAGCCGGATGGCTACCCCGAGCGAAGCCTGCGCTGGGTCGAACGGATTCCTCCGGGCCTCACCGTCTATTGCGGCCATGATTGTCGAAGCTATGACGGCCGTCCCTATATCCATCGCAATGCGGCGGGCGGGACCGCCGTGTTCCTCGATACCGGTGCGGGAAAAGGCGGACACCTGTCCTGGGTCGATCTCTCACTCTGATGCCAATTCGGCAGCAAGGGCCGGAGTGCGGGCAGCGGCGAGGCCTCCCATAACCATTGGCAGAAGGCGGAGGCATTCGCCCCCCGCCGATGGTAGAAAGGACAGTCCGATGGACATGACCTTGCTCTTCCCGACCGATGCCGAGCGCTGGCAGGCGGTGATGGCCCGTGAGCGGCGGGCGGATGGCGCTTTCGTCTATTCGGTGCGGAGCACCGGCGTCTATTGCCGCCCCTCCTGTGGCGCGCGGCTCGCACGGCGCGAGAATGTGCGCTTCCATGCCTCGGCCGCGGCGGCCGAGGCGGCGGGCTTCCGCCCGTGCCTGCGCTGCCGGCCGGATCGGCCCGATCTCGTGCTGCGGCAGGAGGCGGCAGTCGCCCGGGCCTGCCGGATGATCGAGACGGCTGACACGCCGCCGAGGCTGGATGCGCTGGCGCGGGCGAGCGGCCTCAGCCGCTTTCACTTCCACCGTGTCTTCAAGGCCGCGACCGGCACCACCCCGATGGCCTATGCCGCGCAGTGCCGGGCCCGGCGGATGGAAGGCGCGCTCGGAAGCGCGAACAGCGTGACCGAGGCGATCTATGAGGCGGGCTTCAACTCAAGCGGCCGCTTCTATGCCGAGGCGCCTGCGCGCCTGGGAATGACGCCGCAGAAATGGCGGGCCGGCGGCACGGGCGCCGTGATCCGTTATGCGAGCGGCGCCTGCTCGCTGGGGACGATCCTCGTCGCGGCGACCGAGAAGGGACTCTGCGCGATCTCCTTCGGCGAGGACGAGAAAGAGCTCGTGGGCATGCTTGCCGCGCGCTTCCCGAGAGCCCGGCTCACGCCGGCGGCGCCTGATTTCGCCGGAACGCTCGCCGCCGTCATCGACTCGGTGGAAACGCCGGCGCGCGGGCTCGACCTGCCGCTCGATATCCAGGGCACCGCGTTCCAGTGCCGAGTCTGGGCGGCGCTCAAGGCGATCCCGGCAGGCGAGACGGCGAGCTACGCGGAGATCGCCCGCCGCATCGGCGAGCCAGGCGCCGCGCGCGCGGTGGCGGCAGCCTGTGCCGCCAACAAGCTCGCGGTCGCCATTCCTTGCCACCGGGTGATTGGCTCGGACGGCGCGCTCTCGGGCTATCGCTGGGGCACCGCGCGCAAGCGCGCCCTTCTCGCCCGCGAGGCCGGTGCATGAGCGCCGCGGCTTCGCTCGCAGGCGAAGGCAATCTCGGCGACCGCGTGCGAGGGCTCGACTGGAACGGGATCGCCGCCGACCTCGACCGCGAGGGCGCCACTCGTCTGCCCGGGCTGCTTTCCGCCGCCGAATGCCGCAGGCTCGCCGCGCTCTATGGAGAAGAGAAGCCGTTCCGTAGCCGGATCGTCATGGCCCGGCACGGCTTTGGGCAGGGCGAATACAAATATTTCGCCTACCCGCTTCCCGGGATCGTGGCCGGCCTGCGCGCGGCGCTTTATCCGCCGCTCGCCGCAATCGCCAATCACTGGAACAAAAATCTTTATCTATCAGATTGTTATCCGGAGAATCTCGCAGAGTTTCTGAGCCTCTGCCACGAAGCCGGCCAGGAGCGGCCGACGCCGCTCCTGCTGCGATATGATGCGGGCGACTATAATTGCCTGCATCAGGACCTCTACGGCACGCACATCTTTCCGTTGCAGGTGGCCTTCCTGCTCTCCGTCCCGGGACAGGATTTCAAGGGGGGAGAATTCGTCCTGGTGGAGACGAGGCCGCACCAGCAATCGCGCGCCCTGGTGGTGCCACTCGCGCAGGGAGATGGTGTCGTCTTCGCAGTCAATCACCGCCCGGTGCGCGGCGCGCGCGGGTTTCATCGCGTGGCCATGCGTCATGGCGTAAGCACGGTCCGCTCCGGCCGGCGCCATGTGCTCGGTATCATTTTTCACGATGCCAAATAAAAACGGGCTGGGCGACGATCTTCTGGCCAATCTCGCAGCGCCCGGCGGCGAACGGGTGGCGCTGGGTTCTGACGCCGTGCTGCTGACGGGATTCGCGCGCGACGCCGCGCCGGACCTCTTCTCCGGCCTTGAGACGGTGCTTGCGGCCTCTCCCTTCCGCCACATGGTGACGCCGGGCGGGCATCGCATGTCGGTCGCGATGACGAGCGCGGGCCCACTCGGCTGGGTCACCGACCGGCGGGGCTATCGCTATGAGCCGTGCGACCCCGAGACCGGCCGCCCCTGGCCTCCCCTTCCCGCAAGCTTTGCGTCCCTGGCCACGCAGGCGGCCAAAGCCGCAGGCTTTCCCGGATTCGTGCCGGATTCCTGCCTGATCAACCGCTATGCGCCGGCAAGCCAGCTGGCCTTGCACCAGGACCGGAACGAGCGGGATTTCTCGCAGCCGATCGTCTCCGTCTCGCTCGGGCTGCCGGCGATCTTTCTTTTCGGCGGGCCTGTCCGCGGCGCGAGGCCCCGCCGTGTCCGTCTCGCGCATGGGGATGTTGTTGTCTGGGGCGGCACCGCGCGCCTCCATTTCCACGGCGTGGCGCCGCTCGCCGAGGGGACCCACCCGCTCACCGGTCGCTGCCGCATCAATCTCACCTTCCGCCGCGCCGGCTGAATCAGCCGGGGAAGCCGCCGTTTCCCCCTTTCCTCAGGTGGGCAGGACGCTTGCCTGCGAGCGAAGGGCGGCGCTGCGCGGGCCGATGGGACGGGGCGCGCCGGCCGGTTCCGGAATGACCCCGAAATGCCTGAGATAGGGGGCGAATTTTTCCCGCTCCGCCGCGGCGTCCAGGCCATGATCCTCGAAGCGGTAGCGGTGCACGCCATAGCCGCCATTGGGCTCGGCGGCTGCGAATTCGGCCACGGCGCGACCAAGGCCTTCAGGCTCGGGGATGCCGAAATGCCGGTACACCCCCTCCACCGCGCCCACCGGATCGGCCACCAGGTCGAGATAGTGGACGTGACAGATCGCGTCTCCCCAGCGCGGATCCTCGCTCGCGGCGATCATCCGTTGCGCGCCCTCGAGCCAGCGCGCGCTTTCGCCGCGGCCGATCTCCACCCGGTCGAGCCGGCGCGTGAAAGGACGGCGAAGCACTTCCGTGAGCTTGGCGACCGAGAGCAGCACCCGGAGCGGATCGCGGTGAACGAAGACGAGACGCGCATCGGGATAGACCGCGCGCAGCGCGTCGAGCGCGAAGAGATGGTCGGGGCATTTCAGCACCCAGCGTCGGTCCCGCCCCGCTGCGCCCTCCTGGTGCCGCAAGTGCTGGAGGAACCGTTTGTGCAGCCGGTAGGCCGGCAGATGCCCCTCGGCCTCGGTATCGAGCCAGATGCGGTAGGTCGGGATGCGGTAGGTCGTATCGAAGCGCAGGCTGCGGAAGGCGTGAGCGGTAATCTCCGAACATTCCTGCGGCGAGGTGGGGGAGATGCGATGCAGGCCGCGGAATTGGGGCGCCAGCCGCTCGAACATCCGCAATTGCCGCGCGACACGGGCGATTCGCTTCTGTCCTCCGCCAGCCTCATGCGCTATCGGAAAGGGGTAGATCGTCTCCCATACACGCGGCGCGCGATTGGCCGGGTCGCACATCATGAGCTCATGGAGGAAGGTGGTGCCGCTGCGCGGAAAGCCGGTGATGAAGATCGGCTGGGCGATCGGGGTATGAGCGATCTCGGGCGCGCGCCGCTCCGCCGCCGCAAGCTCGAGAAGGTTCGCGAGAAAGCGGAGCACATCCCATTCCAGCGCGACTCGCCCGACGAGGCCGAGCGATGCCTCCCGCTGGCAAGCCTCGAGCAGGCGGTCCAGCGGCTCGGCGATCGGGATCTCGCCGAAATCCTCGCTTCCGGCCCGCTCACGCGCCCGTTCCATCAGCCGTGCCGCCGCGAGCGGACGGTCAAGTAAACCCGACCAGCCGGCGACCTTGTCGGCCGTCCAAAGGGCTGCGCCGATCGCGCTCACGGCGCGGGCCGCCCCTTAGCGTCGTGGCGGGCTTTCTCCTGAACTTGTGCCCTTCGGGCTTGTTCCTCCCAGACCGGTTCCCTTGGTGGGGCCTGTTCCCTTGGGGCCTGCCCCTGAAACCATTGGCCAGAGCGCCCGCCAAAGGCGGGCGACGACCCTTCGATGCTCATGCGCCCGCCCCTTCAAGTCTACGCGGAATCGTAACGATCTGCGTAAGGGAATAGCTAGCCTAGCGCAAGCGGCGGGCCAAGGGACCGGACAAAAGGATCAGGACCTTATGTTCAGGCGGCCTCCGAGGAAACGAGACGAAGTGCTTGGCGCCGCAGAAGATGCTGGTAGGGCCCGGGAGCCGCCTCAAGGAGCGCAGGCGGGCCGTCCTGGACAATATGTCCTGCCTCAAGCACGACGATCCGGTCGAAGTCGCGGAGCGTCGAGAGCCGGTGGGCGACCGCCACAACGGTCCGCCCGGTCATCAGCCGGTCAAGCGCTTCCTGCACCGCCTGCTCGGACTCGCTGTCGAGCGAGGAGGTCGCCTCATCGAGCAGCAGGATCGGCGCATCGCGCAGGAAGGCCCGGGCGATCGCCAGACGCTGGCGCTGCCCGCCCGAAAGCCGCACCCCGCGCTCACCGACGATCGTCTGGAGGCCTTCGGGCAAGGCGTCGAGGAATTCACCGCATCCCGCCGCCTCGGCCGCGGCCCGGACCTCGTCATCGCTCGCGTCCGGCCGGCTGTAGCGAATATTCTCGAGCACCGAGCGGTGGAAGAGCATCACCTCCTGCGGCACCACCGCGACACGTGCGGCGAGCTCTTCGCGCCCGAGATCCGCAACCGCATGGCCGTCGATCAGCACGACGCCGCCACGGACGTCCCACAGCCGCTGCATGAGGGCAAGGATGG
>DASZQO010000185.1:0-10876 GCA_035549615.1 Acetobacteraceae bacterium | reverse complement strand
TTCCGTATCATAACGGACCCGGGCGAGATCGGATTGCCGGAGATCACCCTGGGATTGCTTCCCGGCGCGGGCGGCACGGTGCGTCTGCCGCGATTGATCGGAATCGCGCGCGCGAAACAGATCATCATGCTGGGGAGGGATATCGATGCCGCACAGGCGGTGCGTTATGGCATCGTGATGGAGGCGGTTCCGCCCGATCAGCTCATGAATGCGTCGCTGCAGCTTGCCGAGCGGCTGGCGGCTCTTTCTCCCACCGCCCTCAAGCTCATCAAGGTGGTCATCAACGCATCTTTGAGCATGCCCCTGGAAGATGCGCTCAAGCTTGAGGACCATTCGTTCGATGTGCTGGTGCGCACCGAGAAGGCGCAACGCTTGGTCCAGAGATATCTGGAACAGAATCAGCGCTGGGGTGCATCGCAGGAGGGATTGCCGCCATGAAACGCGGCGTTGAACGCGCGGAATGGTGGCAAAAGAGAATGAGCGCATGAGCGGGCGGCCGACCTCGCGAGGTCAGTCTCCACACCCTTGGCGTCTGTTTCTTCCTTCCATTGCGCTGGCAATTTTCCTGCTTCTCCATGGCATCGCCCTTGCCGGTGGCTCAGCAACGGATGGCACGCCGCAAGTCAATCTCGGCGTGGTCCCCCCTCTGGCCGGGTTAAGCCCCGCGAATCCTGTGGATCTCGGATTTGCCACGAATCCGCGCGCGTCGAGCAGCTTTCTGGGAAACGGCCTTCTTGGGCGCACGATGGGCTTTGGCCCGAATTCAGGTGTTTCGATTGGGGGCATTCTCATCGGCAGCGGGAACTGGCTGGTCTCTGGCGGCGTCGAGCCCGGCTCGACAAGCGGCACCGCCGCGCTCGGCCTCAACATGAACATCGATACGGAAAAGGCCTTCGGCCTTCCCGGCGGACAGTTCGCCGCCGAGTTCGGAGCGTGGACCGGCCAGAACGTCAATGGTGATGCCGGCTCGGTTCAGAACTACAGTACGATCTCCACCCAAGCCCCCTTCAATCGCGATGAGCTCCTTCAGCTCTGGTGGCGACAGAAATTGTTCGATGGCAAGCTCATCATCAAGGCCGGCAAGATCAACGCGACCGGTGACTTCGGTGTCGTTCTGAGCCCGGTGCCGGTAAACCAGCCCTATCTCCAGGATTGGACAATCAGCGGTCTGCTGTACGTGCCGCCCGGTTTGAATCCGACATTGTTTGGCCGGCTCCCAGGATATCCCAATACGGCTTACGGGCTGGAGGTTACGCTCGAGCCGACCAAGCAAATCTACGCCTCCTATGGTATTTTTGACGGCAATGGCGCAACCGGATTCCAGACGGGGCTCTACGCAGGGCCGCACATCAACACGTACAAGTTCAACATCGGCGAGATCGGTGGTGACTGGCGGCTCGGCCCGCAGGGCAAGCCCGGCCTCGCCGGGATAGGGGTCTGGGGCCAGACCGGCAGGCTTCTGACGCCCTATCTTACGTACGAGAACGGAGCGACCGGATTTTATGCATTCGCCAATCAGCGGCTTTGGTACCAGCATCCCGGCAAGGATACGAGCGGTATCATTGGTTTCCTTCAGTACGGCTATACCAATGACCGCGCAGCCGAGGTCAATGCGTATGCAGGCGGCGGACTTACCGCAGTCGGCCTCATGCCGCGGCGGCCGGCGGACTCGATGGGGATCGGACTTGCCTGGTCGCGTCTCAATCGAGGTCCATTCGCCGGTGCCTTCTTTTTCCCCGGCATAAGTTCGACCTCGACGGCACTGCGCAAGAGCGAGCTCATGATGCAGGTTTATTATCAAGCCGTTCTCATTCCCTGGACCCTCGTTCTCGAACCGGCGTACACTTTTATTCCGACCCCCGGAGCGCGCCCGAATCTTCCGGCCGCGCATGCCCTCACGGCGGAGCTTGTTGCGCTGTTCTAGGTCCGGCCGCGATCCGACGGACTCGGCTGATCGCGTGAAGGTGCTTACAAAAACAGGCAGAGAAAGAACGGCCTGCGTGAGCCATGGCGAATACAGGTGGCGCTAGAGCGTGATCGCCGAAGGTGGAATCACCGAAGGCGTGAATCACGCGACAGAACAACAAGCCAGAGCGGGATAAGTGAGCGAAAGCGAACGCGTCCCGCTCTAGAGGCTTGCGAGCGCGGCATCCACCGCAGCGCGGAGCCGCGAGACAATAAGGTCGATCCCGTTTTCATCGATCGTATAGGGGGGCGCGATGATGATGTGATCACCGGCCTTGCCGTCGATCGTGCCGCCCATCGGATAGATCGCGAGACCGAAGGCGAGCGCTTTGTCCTTCACCCGCTCATGGACTCTGAGCCCGGGCGCGAACGGGGTCTTCGTGCTGCGCTCCGAAACGAATTCGAGGGCCCGGAAAAGACCGCGGCCACGGATATCGCCCACGTGTGGATGAGTGCCGAAACGCTCAGCGAGGCCGGCTTCGAGCCGCGCCCCCATGGACCGCACATTGGCGAGCAGATCATCCTCCCTGATCACCTGTTGGACGGCGAGCGCGGCCGCGCAGGCCACCGGATGCGCCTGGTAGGTATGGCCATGGACGAAGCGGCCGCTCCCACGCGCGAGCGCCGCGGCGACCTGCCGCCCGATCAGGATCCCGCCGATCGGCTGATAGCCACCGCCGAGCCCTTTCGCGATCACCTGGATGTCCGGCGGAATGCCTTCCTGCTCCCACGCATGGAGGGTGCCGGTCCGGCCCATCCCGCACATCACCTCGTCCAGGATCAGGAGCGCGCCATAGCGCTCACAGATCTCCCGCACGGCCTGAAAATAGCCCGCGGCCGGCGGCACGCAGCCGGTTGTCGCGCCGACCACCGGCTCGGCGATGAAGGCGATGACCCGATGCGGGCCAAGGCGGCGGAATTCCGCCTCCAGCTCGGCGGCGAGCCGGGCGACATAATCGGCCTCGGTCTCCTCCGCGCGCTGGAAGCGGTAGGCGAAGCAGGGAGAGACATGGCTGAAGACGGGCGAGAGGATAGGCTCGTAAAGTGCCCGGCGGGCGCGGTTGCCCCCCGCGGCGAGCGCGCCCAGCGTGTTGCCGTGATAGCTCTGCCGCCTGGCGATGAACTGGGTCCGCTCGAGCTCGCCCCGTTCGACGAAATATTGCCGGGCAAGCTTGAGCGCCGCCTCCATGGCCTCCGAGCCGGATGAGACGAAGAAGGCGTGGCTGAGACCGCCCGGTTCTCCGGCGAGCAGCAGATCGGCAAGATCCTCGGCCGGATGAGAGGAAAAGAGCGAGGTGTGGGCGTAGGCGACGCGCCGTGATTGCGCTTCGATCGCCGCGATCACCCGCTCATGCCCATGGCCGAGACAGGCGACCGCCGCCCCGCCCGAGCCGTCGAGCACGTCCTGCCCGGAGGCGAGGCGCAGCCAGATTCCCCGCCCGCTCTCGACCATCGGCGGGGGGGCTTCAAAGGAACGGTGCAGCAGCCGGCTCACTGTGACTCGAACCCTGGGGGATTCCAAACGTGGGGAAAATTTAAGCTTTCTCCCGGCCCGGATCGCTGATCAACCCCCTGCGCAGGACGTTGTTCATCTTGAGGCGAAGCAAAAGAAAGGCCATTTCCGAAACCTCGCCCGCACCGGAAAGATTGCCCATGCTGCTCTCCTCCGCCCTTCCGATGCATCGCCGTGGCGCCATTCGCGCCGGCCTGGGCATATTCGCCGCTTTCGCCATCGGGACACCCATGGCCGCCGCCCAATGGATGCCGCGGAGCTTCGCCCCCCTGGTGCGGCACGTCCTGCCGGCGGTGGTGAACATCGCCGTTACCGAGACGGTCGGTTCCACCGGAGACATTGCCAGCCTGCTGCCGCCGGAGCTGCGGGGTACACCCTTCGCACAGCAATTCCTCCGCCACTTCGGCCAGGAAGGCGAGGTGCGTGCCGCGGCCTCGGGCTTCATCATCGACCCGAGCGGAGTGATCGTCACCAACAACCATGTGGTCAGCGGGGCGAGCCGCATTCTGGTCTTACTCAGCGATCGCCGCACCCTTCCGGCGCAGGTGATCGGCACCGATGCGCTCACCGACATCGCCGTGCTCAAGGTCCATGCGGGTGGGCCGCTGCCCTTCGTGCGTTTCGGCGATTCCTCCTCCGTCCAGGTGGGGGACTGGGTGCTCGCCTGCGGCAATCCCTTCGGTCTCGGGGGAACCGTGACCGCCGGCATCGTCTCGGCCGAGGGACGCAATATCGATGACGGGCCGTACGACCGGTTCCTGCAGATCGACGCACCCCTCAATCCCGGCAATTCCGGTGGCCCGCTCTTCGATCTCGAGGGCGGGGTGATCGGCATGAATACCGCGATCGTGGCCCCCAATGGCGGGTCGGTCGGGATCGGCTTCGCCATCCCGAGCAACGCGCTCGCCCCGGTCGTGGCTGAGCTGCGCGCCAGGGGGACGATCCGTCGCGGCTGGCTTGGGGTCTCGATCGAATCTCTCCCCGATGATTCGGGGAGGGACGCGGGCGTTCTGGTGACCGGGGTGAGCAGCGGCGGCCCGGCCGAGCACAGCGGCATCCGGCCCGGCGACGTCCTGCTCGCGGTGAACGGAATCGCGGTGCCAAGCCCGCTTGATCTCATCCGCACCGTGGCCGGCCTGCCGCCGGGCAACCGTGCCAGCGTGACCTTGAATCGGAACGGCGCGAAAATGGTGCTGGCGGTGACGATCGGCGAGCGGCCGGCCGATGCGCCGGAATGAGAGGACACGAGAAGAGAGAGCGAGTCGAGGGCGAGGAAATGCGGATCCTGGTGGTCGAGGACGACAAGGACGTTGCGGGCTTCGTGGTCAAGGGCCTGCGCGAGAGCGGACACGTGGTCGAGCACGCCGACAACGGGCGCGACGGTCTCTTTCTGGCGGCGAGCGAGCCGTTCGACGCGATCATTCTCGACCGGATGCTGCCGGGCGGGATCGACGGCTTGCGGATCCTCGAGACGCTGCGCTCGCAGCGCAACACCGTCCCGGTTCTCTTCCTCTCCGCGCTTGGCCAGGTGGATGACCGGGTGCTGGGACTGAAGGCCGGCGGGGACGACTACCTCACCAAGCCTTTCGCCTTCGCCGAGCTCCTCGCGCGGGTGGAGGCGCTGACCCGGAGAGGCAAGGGCGAGGGGCCGGCCACCAAGCTTACCGTCGGCGATCTCGAGATGGACCTTCTTTCGCGCGGTGTCCGCCGCGCCGGACAGAAGATCGACCTCCAGCCAAGAGAATTCCTGCTGCTCGAATATCTGATGCGGCACGCGGGGCAGGTGGTGACAAGGACCATGCTGCTCGAAGGCGTATGGGACTATCACTTCGACCCGCAGACGAACGTGATCGACGTGCATGTCTCCCGGCTGCGCCAGAAGGTGGACAAGCCATTTCCGACCCCGCTGATCCACACAGTCCGCAACGCCGGCTACATGCTCCGCGCGGACGCACCCTGATGGGGGGCCGCGCGGCCGAGCTCGATCCAGCCGGGCCGCTGCCGCTCGCTCATGTTTCTCCGCCCTCCGCGCGCGGACCTGCCCACCCCCGCTTTCTGCACTCGGCGGCGCTGCGCTTCGCCGCGATCTATGCCCTGCTGTTCGGCATTTCCGCCCTCGCGCTAGCTCTTTTTCTCTGGTGGGAGACGGCGGGGGTGCTCGACCGTGAGACCGACCAGACGATCACCGCCGATGTGCAGAGCCTCATCGAGCGCTGGAACCAGGGCGGCGTGCCAGCGCTGATCCTCACCATCGACAATCGGCTTGCCGAGAATGTCGATGACAATGCGATCTACCTTCTGGTCGATCCGGCCCTGGAGCGGATTGCCGGCAATCTTGCCTCCTGGCCGGCCTCGGTCCCGCTCGACCGGACATGGTCGGAACTCCCGATCGAGCGGGCCGGAATCCGCTCGCTTGCCCGGGTGCGCCGCTACACGTTTCCCGACGGGCTGCATCTTTTGGTCGGCCGGGACATCGAGGTGCGCGCCGAGTTGCGCGACCTCCTGACAGGCGCGCTGCTCTGGGCCCTGCTCGTTGTCGTGATCCTCGGGCTCGCCGGGGCAATCATCATCCGCGGCCTGTTCCGCCGCGCGCTTGCCAATGTCTCGACCACCGCGGCGGCGATTTCGGCGGGCGATCTCTCGCAGCGCGTGCGGATCACCGGACGCGGCGACGAGTTCGACCGTCTCTCCGAGACCATCAATGAGATGCTCGAACGAATCTCGCGGCTGATGGACGGTGTGCGGCAGGTCTCCAACGCCATTGCCCATGACCTGCGCACGCCGATCACGCGGGCACGCGCCCGGCTCGAGGACGCTGCCCTGCATGCCAAGAGCGAGGCTGATCTGCAGGCGGCCATCGAGCGGGCGATCGCCGATCTCGACGGCATCGTCGCCGTGTTCCAGGCGCTGCTGCGCATTGCCGAGATCGAGGCCGGCGCGCGGCGTTCCGCCTTCGCACCCTTCGACGCCGTGCCCATGCTCGCCGACCTCGTCGATCTCTACAGCCCCGTCGCCGAAGAGAGGGGGATTTCGCTTTTGCTGGAATCGCCCGACCAGCTCCCGTTCTTCGGCGACCGCGAGCTCATTCAGCAGGCGATTGCAAACCTGCTCGACAATGCGCTGAAATTCTCTCCACCCGGTGGGACGGTGCGGCTCTCGGCGGAGAATGCCGGGCGCATGATCGTGATCAGCGTCGCCGATCGCGGCCCCGGCATCCCGGCCGACGATCGCGTTCGGGCGATCGAACGATTCTATCGCGGCGAAGCGGCCCGCAATACGCCCGGAGCCGGGCTCGGCCTCGCCCTCGTGCAGGCGATCGCCCAGCTCCATGCGGGCAGCCTCTCACTGACCGACAATATGCCGGGGCTCAGGGCCGTGCTGCAGCTTCCCGTCACAGTTGAGGCCGTGCATCGGCCGCCCGCCGCGGCGGCGGATGCATGACCGTCTGTTCACCCGGCCCACACAGCCTGGTCAGGCTGATCCCGATAGGCAGGAACCATGCGGGGCGCGCATTGGATCAGAATTCTCGGCGCCGCGGCGGCGATGCCGCTCATCGCACTGATGCTTGTGCCGCACACCATCGCGCAGCCTGCGCCGGTACCGCTGCTTACCGACACGCCGCAATATTGCGCCGAGCTTTCCGACGAAGTGGAGGAGGTGCGGCAATCCCTGGTCAGCCCGGCCCCGCCCGAGGTCGAGCAGTTGGCCGAGGAAGGGCGGCATCTCTGCGCCATGGGCGAGATTCGCGGCGGCATCGTCCGCCTGCGCCGGGCCATGGTGCTGCTGCGCGAGGTCTCGGGGCGGACTTGAGAGCGGAGCGCATTTCAGATCGAATTTGAAATATCTTCGGCAAGGCCGGGGCACCCTCTGCCCGGGACCACTTCGGTGCGGCGCAGCGCAAGGCTGAATGCCGCCTTCATGGAAGGATGAACCGGTGTGTCCGAATGGAGCCTCCATTGCCCGCGCCTATGATCACATCATCGTGGGTGGTGGCTCGGCGGGCTCCGTGCTCGCTGCGCGGCTTTCCGAGTGCGATTCCTGCCGCGTCCTGATGATCGAGGCGGGCGGGGCGGATTTCGACCGCCCCGCCATGGTCGAGCCCGGCTTGTGGCGGGCCAATTGGGGCAGTGATGCCGACTGGCGCTACCAGACGGTGCCACAGACAAATCTGGATGGGCGGATCATCGACTGGACCCGCGGCAAGGTGATCGGCGGATCGAGCACGATCAATGCGATGGCCTGGGTCTGGGGGCACCCGGCCGATTTCGACGGCTGGGCAAGGAAGGGCAATGTCGGATGGGATTTCGACAGCCTGAAACCGGTGTTTATGCGGATGGAAAGCTGCACACGGACCGGCCGCAAGATCGCGCGGGGCACGGCTGGCCCCATGGCGCTCTTTTCCTGTCCCGCCACCGACCCGCTCATTGCCGCGTTTCTTTCTTCCTGCCGGGAGCTCGGCCATGCCGTTCTCGATGATGTGAATGGGCCGGTCGAGGAAGGCGCCGGGACTGGCGATCTGAATATCAAGGACGGCCGGCGCTTCAGCGTCGTGCATGCCTATCTGCTGCCCGTTCTCGGCCGCAGCAATCTGACCCTCTTGACGAAGGGGGTGGTCGAATCATTGATTTTCGAAGGTACGCGCTGCATCGGTGTACGTTGCCGCAGTGCTGGCGCGCTTCGGGAAATTCGCTCGGACCACGATGTGATTCTCTGTGCGGGCTCTATCGAGACGCCACGTTTGCTGATGATCTCGGGCATCGGAAACGCCGATCAGCTTGCCAAGCTCGGCATTGCGGTTGTCGCGGACCTGCCGGGGGTCGGTGAAAATCTCCATGATCACTGCCAGCTTCGGACCTTTGCCGCGGAGGCTGGGCAAGCCGCGCTCAGCCCCCATCTGGAGGCCCATCTCTTCGTGCGCAGCCGTGAAACCTTGCCGATCCCCGATCTCGACATTGCGCTGACACGCGCGACGCAGACCGTGCCCGCCCCAGCGACGAGCCGCGGATTCACTCTTCTTGCCGGGCTTTTTCAGCCGCGCAGCCGCGGCCGGATCACCCTGACTTCGGCGGAAATTCGTGCCGCCCCGCATATCGATCCGAATTATCTTTCCGAGCCGGCGGACATGGATGCGCTTTGCATCGCCGCCGAGCGCTCGCGGGAACTCGGCCTCTCTCGCCTCCTCTCGCGCTGGCATCACGGGAAACCCGAGACACCGCCCCAAGATAAGGCCGCGCTGCGAACCTTCATCAGGCGCGCCGTCGGCACCTACCGGCACCCGGTCGGCACCTGCGCGATGGGTATCGGGGCACGGGCGGTGGTTGACCCCATGCTGCGGGTGCGGGGAATTTCCAATCTCAGGATCGCCGACAATTCGGTGATGCCGAGCATCACGACCGGCCACACGCTGGCGCCGACCCTGGTCATCGCGGAACGCGCCGCGGACATGATCGTTGCTGCCTCGCATTGAGAAATGCGGGGCACGGATCCAGGGGGCGGAGCCCCCGGAATCGGCGAAGGCGATCTTCCCTTCCCTTGAGGGCAATCAGCTCCTGTTTTTCAGGATGTCACGAATTTCCCCGAGCAATGTTTCGGTTGGGCTCGGCGCCGGCGGGGCGGCATCCTGGTGCAGGCGGAGCCGCGTGAGCGCCTTGATCAGCCAAAAAATGGCAAAGCTCACGATCAGGAACTGAATCACGGCATTGAGGAAGACGCCGATATTCAGGGTGACCGCGCCGGCGTGCTGGGCTGCGGCGAGGGTGGGCTCCGGATGGCCACGCAGCGTGATGAAGATGTTCGAGAAATCGATGCCGCCGATGATCAATCCAAGGATTGGCGTGAAGAGATCCTTCACAAGGCTGTTGACCACGGCGGTGAAGGCGGCCCCGATGACGATGCCGACGGCGAGATCGACCACGCTGCCGCGCATGATGAAGGCGCGGAACTCCTCGACCCAGGCCGGGCGTTTGGGCAGCGGCGGAATCATGCAACCCTCCCCTTTTCTCTACGACAGGGCAACATCATAGCGAGAATGAATGAGATCAACATCGCTCCTGGCGAAGCGCAAAGTGACCGACGAAAGTCCCGGGGAGGACATGAAATTGATCGCCAAAAAACCGGCCGCGAGCATCGGAGGCGCAGAAAGGCGCCTCGGACGACCACCACAGCCGCATTCTCAAACGGACGCTAAGGCGCGCAGCCTTCCGCGCGCAGGAGATCGATCACCGCCTCGGCGGGCACGTCGCGCGACGTATAGGCATGGCCGATGCCGCGGGCGAGAATGAAGGTGATCGCGCCGTCCCGCACTTTCTTGTCATGCCGCATATGTTGCAGGAGCGAAGCGGCCGAGAAGCGGCGGTTGAGGACGGAAAGCTCCGCCGGCAGACCGACCTGCTCCAGGTGGCGGATGATCCGTTCGGCATCCGCTGCCGGAGCGGCGCCGAGCCGCGCCGAGAGGCGGAAGGCGAGGCCAAGCCCGATCGCCACCGCCTCCCCATGGAGCAGGGCATCGCTGTAGCCGGTTTCACGCTCAAGCGCATGGGCGAAGGTGTGGCCGAGATTAAGGAGCGCCCGTCCGTCACTCGGCTTTTCTTCCCGCTCGTCATCGCCGACGACGGCCGCCTTGAAGGAGGCGGCGCGCAGCACCGCCTCGGCCTGCAGATCCGGATCACCCGCGATCAGGGCCGCCCCGTTCGATTCACACCAGGCGAAGAAGCCGGCATCGCCGATCAGGCCCGCCTTGACGATCTCGGCATAGCCGGCGCGGAGCTGGCGCGCGGGCAGAGTGGCGAGCGAGCCGACATCGGCGAGCACGAGCAGCGGCTGGTGGAAAGCGCCGAGCAGGTTCTTGCCGCGTTTGGTGTTGATGCCGGTCTTGCCACCGACCGAGGAATCGACCTGGGCGAGGAGCGTGGTCGGCATCTGCACGAAGGGAAGCCCACGCAGCGTGGCCGCCGCCGCGAAGCCGGCGAGATCGCCGATGACGCCCCCGCCGAGAGCGATGACGGCGGTGCGCCGCTCAACGCCGCGCTCCAGCAGCCGGTCAGTGACCATGGCGAAGGTTTCGAGCGATTTCGACCCTTCGCCAGCGGGAACGATGATGTCCGAGACATCGATCGCGGTTTCGGCAAGCGCCCGCTTCACCGTTTCGAGATGGAGGGGGGCCACGGTCTCGTCCGTCACGATCACGGCGCGCTTCTGCGGCAGCACAGGGGCGAGGTGGGCGCCGGCGCGGGCGAGAAGGCCGGGACCGATCAGGACGTTGTAGCTCCGCTCGCGCAGAGCGACGGCGAGCCGCCGCGGCGGACGCCAGGCAAGGAGCGCCGCCAGCACATGGCTGGTGGTGATGTCCGCGCTCTCATCACTGCAATCAACGATGAGGTCCGCCTCAGCATAGTACGG
>DASZQO010000184.1:0-3438 GCA_035549615.1 Acetobacteraceae bacterium | reverse complement strand
TGCGCCACCACACTCTTCCGCAAGAGTCTCGATCTACCCGGCCCTCCGCCCGTTTTCCGCCCCGCCCTCAGGCGCCTTCCTCCCAATGGCCGAACACCACCTAGAGTCTCCCGGGGGAGTCTCCACGGGCCTGATGTCTGGCTCGATCCGGGCACGGCGATGCGGCTTGCCGCGGACGATCCCGAACGCGCTCTCCATCCCCGGGAAGGCGAGATCAAGATCGCGGGCGAGGTCTTCGCTCCGGTGCGCCTGCTCGTCTTCCGCCCGGGCGACCCGGTCAGCCTTCGCGCTCAGGGTGCGGTGCGGCTGGGTTCCTGCGCGAACAACGCTCCCACCCTGCACGCGCCGGGTCCCACCGGGCCCGGTATCGGGGTCAAGCGGGCGCGCCGCCACCGCCCGGCATCTCCCCGGGTTCCGGCACCGCAGAGCGGGCACCATGCCGGCACGGGCGACGTCCTCAGGAACCAGGGCGCCCTGTGCTCTCAGCAGATTCGCGTCACCAACCTCGTCGTCAACGGCAACGGCGCAGGTCGTGTCCTGCCTGGTGGTGTAGCGGCGGAGGGATTTGAACCCCCGACCAAGGGATTATGATTCCCCTGCTCTACCGCTGAGCTACGCCGCTATAGGTCTGCGGGCCGGTCAGCCAGCCGCCCGCGTTCCGCCTTCGCCCACCATGTCCTTCACTGCAAGGGGCAAGTCAACCGTGCGGCGGATGAAGCCGCCTCCGAGCACCCGGCTCCCCTCGTAGAACACGCAAGCCTGGCCCGGTGCCGGCAACGCGGCGGAATCCAGCAGCACCTCCGCCCGTTCCGCGAACAGCGTCGCCGGCTGCGGCGCCTCACGGGCACGCAGCTTCACCGTGGCGCGAACTGGCCGTGCCGCTGGCGGGTCGATCAGCCAATTGACCTCCCTGAGCGCCACCCGCCGCGTCCCCGTGCGGCGCGGGCCGACGATCACGCGCCGCCGCCCGGCATCAAGCGCCACAACCACTTGCCGCTCACCCGCCACCATCGAGGCCCGGCCAAGTCGCTTGCCCTGGCCGACCGTGTAGCGCGCGATGCCGCCATGCCGGTCCAGAACGCGCCCATCCACGTCGACGATCTCGCCGGGCGCGAGCGCCTCAGGGCTGAGGCGGCCCACGACCGCGGCATAATCGCCGTCAGGAGCGAAGCAGAGATCCTGGCTGTCCGGCTTTGCGGCGACAGGCAGGCCAAGCCGCGCCGCCACGCCGCGCACTTCGGTCTTGTTGGGAAACTCTCCCAGTGGAAAGCGGCAGAAGGCGAGCTGAGCGCGGGTAAGGGCGAAGAGGAACCAGCTCTGGTCACGCACCGGGTCTCGCGCGCGGTGCAGCTCAGGCCCGGCCACGCCCTCGATCCGGCGCACATAATGGCCGGTCGCCAGCGCCTCGGCCCCAAGATCGCGCGCGAGAGAAAGCAGGTCGGCGAACTTGACGCTCTGATTGCAGCGCACGCAGGGCACCGGTGTCTCACCCCCTGCATAGGCTGCCGAGAAATCCGCGAGCACGGCGGCGCGAAATCGTGCCTGGGCATCGATCACATAGTGCGGAATGCCGAGATGATCGGCGACGCGGCGGGCATCGTAAATGTCTTCGCCCGCACAGCACGCGCCACGATGCTGGCGCGGCCCGCTCTCATAGAGCTGGAGCGTGACGCCGACCACCTCATGCCCGGCCTCAGCGAGAAGGCCGGCGGTTGCAGCACTGTCAACGCCGCCCGACATGGCGACGACGACACGCATGCCCGCCCTACGCCTCGTTGAGGAGATTGCGGCTGCCGGCCGGGAGGCGGACGACCAGCCCATCAAGCGCCTCGGTCATCACAATCTGGCAGCCGAGACGCGAGGTCTCCTCCAGCCCGAAGGCAAGGTCGAGCATGTCCTCCTCGTCCTCGGTTGGGGCTTCGAGCTTGGGGAACCAGGCTGGATCGATGATGACATGGCAGGTCGAGCAGGCGAGCGAGCCTTCGCAGGCCCCCTCGATATCCACCCCGTGCCGGTGCGCGATCTCGAGCACTGAGAGGCCGAGCGGGGCCTCGACCTCGCGGCGCGTGCCGTCGCGCTCAATGAAGGTCATACGCGGCATCAGGGATTCCTCAGGCCGCCAATGCGGCCGCATGAGCCGCAGCCAGGGCAGCGGCGGCGAAATCGACATCGGCGGCGGAGGTAAATCGTCCGATCCCGATGCGCAAGGTGCGCCCCGCCTCCTCCCTCGAAAGGCCCATCGCACGGAGCACGTAGGAGGGCTCGATCGCGGCCGAGGTGCAGGCCGAGCCGGTGGACACGCAGAGATCGGGCGCCGCCTCCATCAGCCGCGCTGCCGTCGCCTCGGGGAAGGTGAGATTGAGGTTGCCGGCGATCCGCGCATTCGCCGCCCCATTTACCCTAAGCCCGGGGACCGCGGCGCTGAGTGCGCTGAGCAGCCGGGCCCGCAAGGCGGCGATGCGCACCTGGTCCTCCTCCCGTTCGGCGAGAGCGAGGCGGGCGGCTTCCCCGAGCCCGACGATCAGCGGTGCTGGGAGCGTGCCGGAGCGCAGGCCGCGTTCCTGCCCGCCACCCGAGAAAAGCGGGACCAGGCGCACGCGCGGGCGGCGGCGGACAAAGAGTGCGCCAACCCCCTTTGGCCCATAAATCTTATGGCCGCTGAGCGAGAGCAGATCGACATCCCAGGCCCGTACATCAATCGGGATTTTCCCCGCAGCCTGGGCGGCATCGGTATGGAAGAGAGCGCCCGCCGCATGGGCCATCACCGCCAGTGCCGGAATATCCTGGATCACGCCGGTCTCGTTGTTGACCGCCATCACGCTGACGAGAAGCGTCGGCTCGGCAAGCGCCGCCGCGAGCTCCTCCGGGTCGAGAAGCCCATCCGGACCTACCGGCAGGAAGACCGGCGCAAAGCCCTCCTGGCCAAGAACGCTCACCGATTCAAGCACGCACTTGTGCTCGGTCGCGACAGTGATGATGCGCCTGCGTGGATCGCCCGTCGAACGGGCGAAGCGCGCCGCGCCTTTGATGGCAAGATTGTTGCTCTCGGTCGCCCCGGAGGTGAAAACGATCTCGGAGGTGGCTGCGCCGATCAGCGCAGCCATCGCGGCCCGCGCTTCCTCCACGGCCGCCTCGGCATCTCGGCCCAGCACATGCTCGATGCTGGAGGGATTGCCGAAACGCTCGCTGAACCAGGGCAGCATCGCCTGGAGCACCCGCGGGTCGCATGGCGTGGTCGCCTGATTGTCGAGATAGACTGGCCGGTTCGGACGCTGCATGAGCGTGAACTTGGGATCAGGCGGCGCGACGCAGAAGACGGCCAGCCATTTCCGCATAGGCGGTCGCGAAACATTGCACATCTTCTTCCGTTGCGTTCCACGGCAGCGAGACACGGATCGCCTGGCCGGCCAGCGCACCCGCTCCCATCGCCCGCAGCAC
>DASZQO010000183.1:0-3901 GCA_035549615.1 Acetobacteraceae bacterium | reverse complement strand
ATAGCCGTGGCGGCCGGCGGCCGAGGACATATTGATGATGGCCCCGTGAGCATTTTTCTTGAGAAGAGGCACGGCACGTCGTGCGCAGAGGAACTGGCCCGTAAGGTCGATATCGATGCAGCGGCGCCATTCCGCCGGCGCGATTTCCTCAACCGCGCCGGTGGGCCCGGCGATGCCGGCATTGTTCACCAGAACATCGAGTCCGCCGAGGGTGCTTGCCGCCTCGTCGAACAGCCGATCCACCTGGGCTTCGTCGGAAACGTCAGCGAGCGTCGTGCCAACGCCGAGATTTCGGCCACAGGCGGCGAGGGTTTGGGCATTGACATCACAGATATGCACGCGCGCGCCGGCACTCACCAGGGCTTCGACGATGGCGCGCCCGATTCCCGCTGCCCCTGCAGTGACGACGACTCTTTGACCCTCGGCACTCAGTCCCACCATGGTCTCTCCTTCCGTCAGGCGCTTCGTTCGCGCAGCGCGACGACGGCGCTGAGCACGACGAGGCCGAAGATGATATCGCGGGTGGCATCGGGCAGGGTGGTGCCGGCCAGCAGCGTGGAGAGCGCGGTCAGCAGCAAGACGCCGCCCAGCATGCCGAGATAGTGGCCGCGGCCGCCTGTGATCAGTGTGCCACCGACGACGACCACGGCGATTGAGGGGAGGAGGTAGTCATCTCCCATACCGAGGCTCGCCTGGCCGGAGAAGCCGGAGAGCAGAATGCCGACAAGGGCGCTGCAGAATCCGGAGAGCGCGTAGACACCGATCAGCGTGCCACCGACACCGACGGCGGAAAGCCGCGCGACCAACGGGCTGTTGCCGACGGCATAGATGCGCCGGCCGAACACGGTTCGATCGAGCAGCAGCAGGGCGGCGAGCACGAAGAGGACGAGGAACCAAACGACCGGCGTGGGGCCGAGGAAATGGCCGGTCATGAACCAGCGCTGGGCGGACGAGGCGAAGCCGGCTGGCGTGCCATTGCAATAGATGAGGGCCGCACCCTGCAGGATGCCGTTCATCGCCAGGGTCATCACGATCGGCGGGAGGCCGAGCAGCACGATGCCAAGTCCGTTGATGGCCCCAAGCACTGCGCCGAAAGCAAGGCCGAGAGGAATGGCCCAGAGGGCGATGATATTCGAGCCATGGATCAGGCCGGAGGTGAGAATGCCGATGAAGCCGATCATCCACGGCACCGAGAGATCGAGCCCGCCGGTAAGGATTGCCGCGCCCTGGCCAAGGGCGAGGATCGCGAGGAAAGAGGAGAGAACGAGGAGGGAGTCGAAATATCCGGGATTGTCGAGCGTGCCGCCGAAGACGGCCTGGGAGACGACGAGAACGATGACGAAACCGAGATAGGCGGGCAGGATGGTGCGCAACGCCTCGCGGTGACGGGCGAACCAGGAGACCGGGGCGGAGGATCTTCCGGTTGCGGTTGGCGCTGCCAGCACCGGCGCGGCGGCAGCGCCGGGGCGGGCCGAGGCGAGCGGGCGGCGGGCGCCCGCGGCCAGCTTGTCACGCGCGAGCCTGAGATAGAACGCAATCGGCGAGTGGCGATTGAGCGAAGCGGCGAGCACCGCGAGCAGCAGGATCACGCCTTCCGCGACCGAGCTGTAATAGGCGGAGACGTTCAGCACGAGGAGGATGTTGACGAGGATCATCAGCGTGTAGGCGCCGACGATCGAGCCGATGCAGCCGCCGCGGCCGCCGCCGAGCAGCGTGCCGCCGAGCACCACCGCTGCGAAAACCTCGAGCAGCATCGGCCGCCCGAGCAATGGATCGCCCGATCCTGTCTGCGCGGAGATGAAGGCGCCGGCTGCGCCGTAGAAGAGTCCGGCAAGGACATAGGCCCAGAACTTCACCCAGCCCGTTCGGATGCCTGCCGCGTGCGCGGCTTCCTCGTCGCTGCCCACGGCATAGAGCCCGACCCCGAGGCGTGAATTCCGGATCAGCCGCCAGACGAGAGCGGCGGCCAGCAGAACGACGAGCGGGGCGGGCAGCAGGTTCGGGATCGCATCGCCGCTGAAGAAGGCGGCGAATCCCGGGGCGATGGTCCCGCCCGGCTTCTCCATCACCAGGAGCGTGACACCCTGGACGATGAACATGGTGGAAAGGGTGACGACGATCGACTGCATGCGCACGAAGGCGACGAAGATGCCGTTGAAGGCGCCGACCAGCGCGCCCACCGCGAGGGCGACCACAAAGAACGCAACCTGCGAGAGGGGCGAGGTTCCCATGGCGCTCGCCAGCACGACATTCACGAGCGAAACGACCGCCCCGGTCGAGAGGTCGAAGCCGCCGGTCAGGATGACGATGGTCTGGCCCATCGCCGCGAGCGCGAGGGTGGCCCCGCCCGCAGACATGAAATGGATCTCGAAATAGCTGAAGGCACCGGGCGTGATCACGTCCACCGCCAGGAACAGCACCACGAAGACGGCAATGGCGACGATCAGGCCGCGATGGCGGCGAAAATCGGGCAGCCGAGTCACGCGGCGCCGTGCGGGCAGGACAAGCGTGCTCATTCCGGTACCGTTCCAGAGGTCCCCGCCTCGCCGAGTGCCGCCCGCATGATGGTCTCCTCCTCGATCGCCTTGCCGGTGAGCGAAGCGACCGTACGGCCCTCGTACATCACCAGAACACGGTCGCACATATTGACGATCTCGGGAATTTCCGTGGAATGAAAAAGGATTGCGCCGCCAGCATCGGCGAAGGCCCGCATCAGGAGATAGATCTGATGCTTGGTCCCGACATCGACGCCGCGCGTCGGGTCGAAGAGGAGGAGGACGCGGCTTCCGGCCAGCAGCCATTTCGCGAGCACGAGCTTCTGCTGGTTGCCGCCCGAGAAGGCGCCAGCCTGTGTATAGAGCGCGCGCGCATCCACCTCCACCTGCGCGAGCGCACGCGCGACTGCCTCGTTCTCGCGCGCCACGTCGATCATGCCGCAGCGCGTGAAGCGCTGCACGACCGGGAGCGAAACATTGAATCGCCCGGCGAGCTTGAGGAACAGGCCCTCGGTCTTGCGGTCCTCCGGTACCAGGCTGATGCCGATGCGGCTCTGCACAGCATCGCGTGGAGAGGCGAGCACGACTTCGTGCCCATCTACGAAGAGACGGCCGGAGACAAGCGGTGTCATGCCGAAGCAGGCGAGGAAGAGCTCCTGCTGGCCCATGCCCTGAAGGCCGGCCACGCCGAGAATCTCGCCCGGATGCAGGGCGAAGCTCGCTGCCCGCAGCTTGCCCGCCGTGGCGATGCTCTCGCCGCGCAGCACCGGCGCGGCGGCTTCGGGCTCCTCGGTCAGCGGGGCTGCGGGCCGGGCCGGAAAGGTGCTGGCGAGCGAGCGGCCGATGATCATCCGGATCACATCGTCATCGCTCGCCGCCGCCACCTCTGCCGTGCCGATCGTCTGGCCGTTGCGCAGCACGGTGAGGCGATCGGCAAAGCGCCGAACCTCGCGCAGCCGGTGGGTGATGAAGACGATGGTCACCGCCGCGCGCCGCAATGTGGCGATCTGCTCGCCGAGCCAGTCGATATCGCGGCCGGAGAGGCTCGAGGTCGGCTCATCGAGCAGAAGGATGCGCGGACGGCGGAACAGGGCGCGGGCGATTTCGATCTTCTGGCGCGTCGCCAGTTCGAGATCCCGGATCTCGGCACGCGGATCGATCTCGGCAAGGCCGAGGGCGGCAAGATGCTCCGCCACGCGCTGCTCGCCCTGCCGGCGGCGAAGCTGGCCGAGCGGGCCGCGCGGAGCATTCGGCATCAGCATATTGTCAGCGACCGTGAGGTCGCGCACCAGGGTCAATTCCTGAACCGCGGTCGCGATGCCGTGGTGCTGAGCGGCCGCCGGGCCATGCAGCGCGACACGTGTGCCACTGAGCGAGATCTCCCCGGCATCGGGCACGAGAAGGCC
>DASZQO010000182.1:0-1762 GCA_035549615.1 Acetobacteraceae bacterium | reverse complement strand
CCGCACCTTTCCCTTGATCGGGAGCAGCCCGAACAGGGCGTGAACCAGCGCCTGCTGGCCATTGCCGGCGATGCCGCCGATCCCGAGGATCACCCCTGCCCGCACGCTCAGGGAAATCGGGCCGAGACGGCCCGGCACCGCGAGCCCGTCGAGCTCAAGACGGACTGCGCCCGCGGCGGCGGCATGGGGCGGAAAGATATCGGCGATCGCGCGGCCGACCATCAACCGCACCACCTCAGCCTCGGTGAGCGCCACGGTCGGCACGGTGGTGACGATCTCGCCATCCTTCATGACCGTCACTCGATCGGTCACCGACAGCACTTCGCGCAGGCGGTGCGAGACGAAGACAATCGCTGCACCCTGCGCGGCAAGCTCACGCAGGATCGCGAGCAGGCGATCCGTCTCGACGGCCGAAAGCGCCGTCGTCGGCTCGTCGAGTATCAGCACCCGAGCCTTGCCATCCAGCGCCCGCGCGATCTCCACCATCTGCCGCTCCGCCGGACGCAGCATGCGCACGAGAGCTCGTGGATCGAGAGTGAGGCCGAGGCGGGCAAGCGCCGCACGCGCCCTTTGATCGATCGCCGCGCGATCGACCAGCAATCGGCCGCCCGCCTCGTGCCCGAGAGCAATGTTCTGTGCCACGTCGAGATCAGGAACGAGCCTCGTATCCTGCCAGACCATATGGATGCCCGCGCGATGAGCCGATGCGGGATCGGCGAGCATCAGCCTTTTCCCGAACGCGAGGAGGTGACCTTCATCCGGCTGTTCGGCCCCCGAGAGAATGCGCATGAGGGTCGATTTGCCGGCTCCGTTCTCACCGACAAGCCCATGCACCTCACCCGCGCGGGCCGCAAAAGAAACGTGATCGAGGGCACGAACACCCGGATAGCTTTTGCTGACCCCGACGACTTCGAGGACAGCGGCACTCGCCGCGCAATTCATCCGAACAGCGTCTTGAGCTGCGCCTGCGTGAGGTTGGTGTCGACATAGACGCCGTCAGGCAGATCGGGCTTGATATACTGCGTATAGTTGGCGCTCGTGATCAGTTGCGGCGTGATGATCGTCTCCTTGGGGACTTGTTCGCCCTGCAGGAGTTTGAGCGCAAGACGCAGTGCCACCACGCTTTCCCAGGTTGGCTCGGACAACTCGGCGATATCGAACTTAGGTTCGCTCGCATGGTAGCGGGCATAGAGCTTGAGCAGCCCATTGTAATCATCCCCGGTCACCGGGACGAGAGGGCGATGCGCCGCAAGCAGAGCAAGCTCCGCCCCTGCGCCGTCCTGCGCGCCATCGGCCCAAATCCCGTCGATCTGGGGGTACGCCGCGAGGAGGTCGGCCGTCACGACCTTTGCCTTATCCTCCTCCCAGAACGCATCCTTGAAGGCGAGGACCTCGATCTTGGATCCGGCGAGGGCTTTCTGCGCACCCGCCCAGGCGGCGGCGGTGTACGAGTTGCCGGGAATGCCGCCGAGCGCGATGATCTTGCCTTCCCCGTTCAAGGCGCTGCGCAGCCACTTCGCGAGCACATAGCCCTTATTGCTCGGGTCGGTGCCGGTATAGGCCGTCCATTCCGTTCCGGAGACGGGCAGGTTGAAGGGAACGGTAACGATCCCTTCGCGGGTTGCGGTTCGCAAGGCAGGTGCCACCGCCGTGCCGGAATTGGCGATGCAGAGGATCGCATCCACCTCTTGCGCGGCGAGGTTCTGGATATCGTGGACCTGCTTCGTGATGCTTCCCTGCCCATCGATCACGATCAACTGTT
>DASZQO010000181.1:0-5037 GCA_035549615.1 Acetobacteraceae bacterium | reverse complement strand
GATATGCGCGGCTATGGCCAAACCAGCCGCCCGGCGGCCATCGACCAATACACGCTCTTGCATATGGCCGGCGACATGGTGGGCCTCCTTGATGCATTGGGCGAGGAAACGGCGGTGATCGCCGGCCATGACTGGGGTGCGCCGGTGGCCTGGCATGCGGCTTTGCTGCGTCCGGACCGGTTTCGCGGCGTGATCGGGCTCAGCGTTCCGTTCCGGCCATGGGTGCCCGTCCGGCCGACCACGGTCATGCCCCAGAATGACGAAGCGCAGTTCTACCAGCTCTATTTTCAGACGCCTGGTCTTGCGGAGGCGGAGCTTGAGCGCGATGTCCGCCACACCCTGCGCAGCATACTCTATTCCGCCTCGGGGAACGTCGCGCGCGGCGGGGGAGGGGGCAGTGATTCGGAAGGCGTCGGCATGGTTCCCCGCAAAGGCGGCTTTCTCGACCGCATGATCAATCCCACCGCGCTGCCGTCCTGGCTCACCGAGGTGGATCTGGATTTTTACGCCGGAGAATTTTCGCGCACCGGGTTTGGTGGCGGTTTGAACTGGTACCGCAATATCGATCGGAACTGGGAGCTGATGGCCCCGTTTGCGGGAGCGAAAGTGACCGTCCCGGCTCTCTATATCGCGGGAGACCGCGACCTCGTGCTGGCCTTTCGCAATATGGGCGACATCATCCGCAATCTATCGGTGTTCGTTCCCCGGCTTCGGGAGACGATCATCCTTTCCGGCTGCGGCCACTGGACTCAGCAGGAACGGCCGGCAGAGGTCAGCACGGGAATGATCAAGTTCCTCCGCGGCCTTTAGATCGGCACCCCTTGGATCAATAGGGTTTGGCGGATTGTTCTGTGCCAGGCTTCTCCGCCATGGCGTGCCGCGGATATGTCGGCAGTGTGTGCCGTCTCCGCCGGAAGCCGGATTGATCTATTAAGCCCGTTACGCGCCGGTTCTCAAAAACCGAGAGCGGACTGCGCCGCTTCCGCTCGCGCATCCTGCTCTCGCCATTTGTTTCCCCGTGTGCCGTTTGTTTTCCTGTGTGATTGAGACCTCCGCTGATCCCCCTCTCCGGTCATCACGCTCTAGAAATTGGTCCTGAGCACCACGGATGAGGCCGTTCCTCAGCTCCAGTGGCCCGGAACATAGTAGCCCTGCGGCGTATAATGTCCTGGCACCCAGTGCGCCGTCGGGTAAGGCGGTGGGGGTGGCGCGTATGCGACGGGCGGTGGGGGAACGTAATAGGCTGGGGGCGGCGCGTAATAGACCGGCGGTCCCACAACGATGGGCGGAACGAAGACGCGCACAGCGACACCGCCATGCCAGCCCCAGCCACCCCACCAGGCCAAGGCCGGGGCCGGGGCCAGAAGCGGAGCGGCCGCCAAGCCGACAATCGCCAAGCCGGAGAACCGCTTGGCCGGGGATCTCAACAAAGCTCTAAACATCGCTGCCAACCTCCTTGGTCAACAAGCGTTCGGCCCGGAAATTGGGGATCCTGATCATGGGCCGCAACACCATTATGGCCCATCCCAAGACTGAAAGAAGCAACCAAATGTAACGCAACAGGTGCGTTTCCATCCCTGGTGGAGGAAGCCACGGGAGAAGCGAAACAAGCGGCCAAAAGCGGGACAGGATCGCCGCAAAAGGCCGGCCGGAAGGGTTCAGTCCTGCGCTGCCTCGGCGTTGATGATGAAATCGGGCGGCATCTCCGGCCCCCAAAGATAAAAGGAATCCTCCCCCGGGTGGTCGAGCGGCTCCCACGCAGTGCGGGCGGGAATATAGTCGATATTGAAGGAATATTCTGAAAAGCTGCCCCAGGGGTCACGTACATAGTGAAAATAGTTGGACCCCAGCACATGACGCCCGAGCCCCCAGCCCATCCTGAAGCCCTTGTCGGCCATCGCCATCGCGCCCAGCCCCACGGACTCGAGCGTCGGCACATCCCAGCTCAGATGATGCAGGCCCGGCGCCTCCGAATGGGCGAAGGCGAGCACATGATGGTCGCTGCCATGGATCGCATGCATGAAGGCAATGTTGCTTCCCGAGCGATCGGAGAGTCTTAGCCCGAGCGCGCGGGAATAGAATCCGATCATGCGTTCCACATCCGGGGTGAAGCGGAGGATATGGCTCAGCCTGCGCGGACGCACGCGCCCGGCGAGGCGCCGATAGGGCGCGCAGCGTGCAGCCGCCTCGGCATCAAAGGGCTGAGGGAAAACCTTGCTGTCGGGTGAGGTCTTCGGGCCGACGCGGATCTCGATCAGCAACCCGTCCGGATCGGTGAGCCAGAGCCCATTGCTGTCAAACCCGGAGGGCGGCGTGAGCAGCTGGATGCCCAGGCCCTCAAGGTCGCTCTTGAAGCGTGGAAGGTCTTCCTCGAAGCAATGAAAGCTGAGATGGTGCATCCTCTTGCGTGGCCCACCGACCACGCGACCCCACCGATAGCCGTCTGCCGTCGCGAGGCTGACCTGGTCCGTGGAATCGTCGACCTCCAGGCCGAAGGCGCCATAGAACTCGGCCGCTTTTTCGGGCGTGGGAACCGCAAGCACGAATTCACCGATCGAGTGCACGCCGAGAGCGCCGTCCTTCGGGTTCGGGGCCTTGAATCCGCCAATGAGGGTCACGGATTTTCTTCCTCCGGTCAGTGAATTTCACAATCTCGGAGAATATTCTATCAGTCAGGACGTGCTCCTGCCAACCGCCAATCTAGGCTGTGTGCGTGGCCGGAAGCCGGTTAAGCGTTTCAACGAGAACGCGAATATTTTCGTTGTAATCAATCGGCGTCACGACGAGATGCACGCCGCCCGAGTGGAACGCCGCATCGAGCACCGGGGCGAGTTGGTCGGTGGCTGTGATGCGCGTTCCCCGCGCGCCATAGGATTGGCCATAGCGAACGAAGTCAGGGTTGCTGAAAGTCAGTCCCCAATCCGGAAATTTATCGATCGCCTGCTTCCAGCGGATCATCCCGAAGGCGTGATCCTCAAGGATCAGCACGACGAGATTGAGCTTGAGGCGGACGGCGGTTTCCAGCTCCTGGCTGTTCATCATGAACCCGCCATCGCCGCAGATGGCGAGCACCCGCCGGCGAGGGTGAAGCATGGCCGCCATCATCGCCGAGGGCAGCCCCGCGCCCATTGTGGCCAGCGCATTGTCAAGCAGCAGTGTATTGGCCATCCGCGTGCGGTAATTCCGCGCGAACCAGATCTTGTACATGCCGTTGTCAAGCGCGACGATGCCGTCTTCGGGCATCACCTGGCGGACATCGTGCACAATCCGCTGCGGTATCGGGGGGAAACGCTCCGCGCGGGCATCTTCCTCGAGATGGGCCAGAATTTCCGTCCTGAGCGGCAATAGGGCCTGGGCATGGTGCAGGCGGCCTTCCAGCCGGTCGGCCAGAAGGGCAAGGCTCGGACCAACATCTCCCACCACCTCCGCATGCGGGAAGAAAACCTGCTCGACATCGGCCGGCAGAAACCCGACATGGATCACTTTCGGTCCGCGCGGGCCCATCAGGAAAGGGGGTTTCTCCACCGTGTCATGGCCGATCGCGAGAATCACATCGGCGCGGTCGATCGCCATATGCACATAGTCGCGTTCGGAGAGAGCGGCGGTGCCCATATAGAGATTCGATCCGCCGGTGACCGCGCCCTTGCCCATCTGCGTGTTGAAGAAAGGGATCTGCGTGCGCCGCACGAAGGACGAGAGCGCATCGGCGAGGTGCGGGCGACTCGCTGCCGCGCCGAGCATGACGAGCGGGCGTTCTGCGCCAAGAATCATCGCCGCCGCGCGATCGAGCGCCTCGGCGCGCGCGACCGGCCATTCCACGGGGTGCGGTGCCACAAGCGGCACCGCCGCTTCCTCCTTTTCGGCCGCGATATCCTCGGGCAGCTCAAGATGCACCGGGCCCGGACGTTCCTCCGCCGCGACACGGAAGGCATCGCGGACGATCGTCGGAATCATCGCGGGACTCACGATCTGCCGCGCGAACTTGGTGATCGGCCGCATCGCCGCGACCACATCGACGATCTGAAATCCTGCCTGCCGGCTTGACCGCACTGCCTTCTGGCCGGTGATGGCGATCATCGGCATCGCGCCGAGATAGGCGTAGGCAACACCTGTTGCGAGATTGAGCGCGCCCGGCCCAAGCGTGCTGAGGCAGACGCCCGGCCGGCCGGTGAGCCTGCCGTATGTCGCGGCCATGAAGGCAGCGGGCTGTTCGTGGCGGGTGACGACCAGCGTGATGGAGGAGCGGCGGAGCGCCTCGATCACCTCGAGATTCTCCTCGCCGGGCACTCCGAAGACCTGCTTTACGCCCTCATTCTCGAGCGAAGCGACGAGCAGCTCGGCACCGTTCCGCATCCTTCATCCCTTCTCATGCTTGTCTTCCAATTCCGGAGTTCACAGATCCGCAATGCGGCCGGAAGCGGGAGCCCTGGTCTTCCTTTTGCATGGCGTGCCGCTTCCCTTCGTCCTTCGCAGGGCGCGACGAAGGAAGGGAGCGGAACACGCGTGTTCTGCCGCAAGACGGCGCGATGGTCAGTTCCAGTAGGCTGGCCAGGCAGACTGACTGCCCTCATATTCCAGAAGCCGCAGCATCGCCGGCCACTCGAGCACGCCGAAAGGCCGGCGCGTGCCGGGCTGGTAGAGGTGCGCGGTCCGCTCAAGCACCTCCGGCGGGGGGATTTCAAGCTCGGTGCGCGAGGCCATCGCGTCCACCTGCGTGCGGCACGAAAGCTCGAGCTGATACATCGTGTTGAAGGCTTGCTGGATGGTGGCGCCGCAGGTCAGCAGCCCGTGCGAGCGCAGGATCATCGCGTCATGCGGACCGAGATCGCGGACCAGCCGCTCGCGCTCGGCGAGGTCGATCGCGGGGCCTTCATAGTCATGATAGCCAAGATGGCCGTAAAAGCGCAGGCAGGTCTGGTTGATCGGCAGCAGGCCGCACTTCATGGAGGAGACCGCCATGCCGGCGCGCGTATGCGTATGGATGACGCTGGTCACATCCTTGCGGGCGCGATGAATGGCGCCATGGATCACGTAGCC
>DASZQO010000180.1:0-1760 GCA_035549615.1 Acetobacteraceae bacterium | reverse complement strand
GAGTGAGATCAATGAGCGCAGGCGATTCTCATCCCGCTCTAAGCATGCGCGGGTGCGGCCTTGTCCGTGCCCGCCCTGTGGCTGCGGGCAAGCCTGGTCGCAAGGGCGACCGCGTTTTCGAGCGCGCCGGTCGAGGCAATGCCTTTGCCGACGATATCGAAGGCGGTGCCATGCGCCGGGGTGGTGAAAACGGTGCGGAGCCCGGCCGTCACCGTGACACCGCGATTGAAGCCGCGCAGTTTTGTCGCGATCTGCCCCTGGTCGTGATACATCGAGAGCACGCCGTCGTACTCGCCGGCGAAGGCCTTGATATAGACCGTATCCGCAGGGAAGGGGCCGGCGCAGGCGATGCCTTCCGCTGCCATCGCCTCGACCGCCGGGCGGATGATCTCGATCTCCTCGGTTCCGAAAAGCCCGTTCTCACCGCCATGCGGGTTGAGGGCGGCAACCGCAAGCCGCGGTGCCGCGATGCCGGCACGGCGCATCGTGGTGTCGGCGAGGCGGATCGCATCGCGGACGCGCTCGGGCGTGATCTGCTCGATTGCCTCCCGTAATGAGACATGCGAGGTAACGCGCGACATCCATTGCCCGTCGAGCACATTCATCTCGCTGAAATGGCCGTTATGGCGCAGCAGATGGGCAAACATCTTGTGCTCGTCGGGGAATTTCCAGCCGCCGTCATACATCGCGCGCTTGTTGAGCGGCGCGAAGGTGATCCCATCCACGAGGCCGCGTTCGGCAAGCGTGATGGCATAGGCCAGGGTCTCGCCCGTGAGGCGGCCGGATTCGGCGGAGATTGCTCCGCGCGGGAAGACCGCCGGATCGATATTGCCGAGATCGATGAGCGGCACGATCTCCGGCGATTCGCCGATCGCGTCCTCGAGCAGATCTTTTTCCATGATCCTTCGCCAGCGCAGCGTCACGCCGGCATCGCGCGCCCCCAGCTCGAGAACGCGCGCATCCCCGATGACGACGAGGCGTGCCGTCTCCGCCATTTTCCGCCCGTGCAGCAGGCGGGCGCAGATTTCGGGGCCGATCCCGGTGCAGTCCCCGAGCAGGAAGGCGAGGCGCGGAAGCTTCTCTACGGAGCGCGCGGTTTCGTTGGCATGGGACATCCGCTTCTACTCCGCAGCTCGGGTCTGACCAAGGGAAGGGGCAAAGAATTCGCGAAGGGCGGCGAATGTTTCGTCCGGGCACTCTTCCTGGAGATAATGGCCCGAGGGAACCGTGGCGGCCTTCACGATGTTGGTCGCGTACTGCGACCAGACGGCGGCCGCATCATGGTTGCGCCCGACACCGCCCTTCTCCCCCCAAAGAATGAGTGTTGGGCAGGTAACACGGCGGCCGGCTTCGAAATCCTCCGTATCCATCGGCAGATCAACCGCGAAGGTTGCGCGATAATCCTCGCACATCGCGTGGATGGTCTCAGGGTTGCGGATGCAGCGGATATACTCGGCCAAGGCCTCGGGCCCGAAGAAGCGGGTGCCCTGATCGGTCTTCGAGAGCTTGCGGCGGATGAAGAATTCGGGATCCGCGCCCATCATCCGCTCCGGCGTCGGGCTCGGCTGGATCATGAAGAACCAGTGCCAGGAGAAGGTGGCCCACTGGCGGGTGACATTGTTGAGCAGGTGATGTTGCGGCAGCATATCGAGGAAGGCGGCGCGCAGGATGCGCTCCGGCCGGTCGAGGCACATGCGGTGGAGGACGCGCGCGCCGCGGTCATGCCCAGCGGCGAGGAACCGTTCGAACCCGAGTGCCTG
>DASZQO010000179.1:0-11333 GCA_035549615.1 Acetobacteraceae bacterium | reverse complement strand
GGCGCGATAGAGCAGCCCGGTATCGAGATGCGGCAGGCCGAAATGCTTCGCGAGCCGGCGCGCGAGCGTGCCCTTCCCGGCGGCCGCCGGGCCGTCGATCGCGATGATGAGCGGGGGCTTCACGCGGCGGAGAAGCGGGCGCCCGCCTCTGTCATGAGGGCGACGAAGCCGGGAAAGCTCGTATCGATGAAGCCGGTATCGTCCACCGTCACCGGCGCCTCGCTTGCAAGGCCGAGGACGAGCGCGCTCATCGCGATGCGATGATCCATCGCACTCGTGACGAGCCCGCCGCCCGGCGGCGGGCGGCCGGTGCCGTGCACGAGGAGATCATCGCCCTCAATCTCGACCTTCGCCCCGTTGGCGGCGAGCATCGCCGCCGTGGCGGCGAGCCGGTCGCTCTCCTTCACCCGAAGCTCGGCGAGCCCGCGCATCCGCGTGAGACCCGTGGCACAGGCGGAAGCCACGGCGAGGATCGGGTATTCGTCGATCATGCGCGGCGCCCGATCGGCGGGCACATCGATGCCGCGGAGCGCGCTCTGCTGCACGACGAGATCGCCGATCGGCTCGCCGCCCTCCGTCCGCGGATCCTCGATGGTGATTTTGGCTCCCATCTCGGTGAGCGTGGCGAGAAGGCCGGTGCGAAGCGGATTGAGCCCCACCCCCGCGAGTCTCAGCACCGAGCCCGGCACCAGCAACGCCGCCACCAGCGGAAAGGCGGCCGAGGACGGATCCGCCGGCACCACGACATCGGCGGCGCGGAGCTCCGGCTGCCCGGCAAGGCGGATGCGCCGGCCCGCGCCCGCTTCCTCGACGCTCACCTCGGCGCCGAAATGACGGAGCAGGTTCTCGGTATGGTCACGGGTCGGCGCCGGCTCCTCAACCACGGTCTCGCCGCGCGCATTGAGACCCGCCAGCAGCACGGCCGATTTGACCTGCGCCGAGGCCACCGGCAGACGGTAGTGGAGCGGCAGTGCTTCTCCCGTGCCCTCGATCGCCATCGGCAGGAGCCCGCCCGCCCGGGCGGAAAAACGGGCGCCGGTGGCCGAAAGGGGCGCGATGACCCGCCGCATCGGCCTTGCGCGCAGGCTCGCATCGCCGGTCAGCACCGAGAAGATCGGGTGGGTGGCGAGGATGCCGCTGATGAGGCGCGCCGAGGTGCCGGAATTGCCCATATCGAGCACGCTCGCAGGCTCGACGAGGCCGCCGATGCCGCGCCCTGCGACGCGCCAGGTTCCATCCGATTCGCGCATCACGTCGGCGCCGAGCGCGCGCATCGCCGCCGCCGTCGCCAGCACATCCTCGCCTTCGAGAAGGCCCCGGATGCTTGTCTCTCCCACGGCGAGCGCACCAAACATCAGCGCACGGTGGCTGATCGACTTATCGCCGGGGATGCGGAGGCTTCCGGAGAGCGGCCCGGCGGGGCGAGAGGCCCGCAAGGATTTCATGCCCAATGGATCCGTGGGCGGAATGCTGGGAGCGGTATCCATGACGGTGGAACGGAATGTCACCTGGAGGCGGAAAAATCTGCGTACGAGGTTTGACAGGGCGCCCGGGCGGTGGCAAGGCGCCGCTCCGCTCAAAAGAAAAGAACGGAACCTGGACCGATGGTGAAGCCGGAACTCGGCAGCAAGCGCATCTGCGTGGCGTGTGGCACGCGCTTTTATGACCTCGGCCGGACCCCGGCCGTCTGCCCCAAATGCCATACCGAGCAGCCGGCCGAGCAGCCGCGTCTGCGCCGCCCGCCAAGCCCGCCGCTGGATGACCGGCGGATCAAGAAGCCCCAGCCGGTGCCCGAGGAGGAAGGTCTGGAGATCGAGGAGGCGGCCGAGGCGGCCGACGAGGACGTGATCGAGGACACCTCCGATCTCGGCGATGATCCCGACGCGCTCGGCAGCGATATCGAGGTCGGCCCGGCCTCCGACGACCAGGAGAATTGAACCGGCCCCAAAAGGGGGATCAGGGGGGAGACGCGAGCAGGAGCCGGTTGAGCCCGGAGAGTCTTGCGAAGAGTTCCGGCCAGGCGCGCTGGAACTCGGCCTCCGCGATGCCGCGGCCGGCCAGGGCCGCGCCGATCTCCGCGACGGTCCTTTCGCCGTCGATCAGGTTGAGGATCGGCTGGGCGAGGCGGGGGACCGGAACGAGCGCGCGCAGCCCATCGAAAAGGAAGGACATCGTTCCATCCGCGCCGATATGCCTGGCGAGATCCGGCCCGGAGATCTCGCGCATCAGCGGCACCGCTTCCGGAGACGTGGGGTCGGGCAGGGCGGGCAGGCTGCCGACGCGGACGCAATAGGCGATATGCGTGCTCATATTGCCGGTGATCGCCTCGGCGAGCGCCGCCTTGCCCAGCGCATCGATGGGCTCGGCGAGGGCGCGCAGCCTGGGATCGGGAAGCCAGGTCGCCGGGTCGTAGCGCATCGGCTCCATCAATGCGGCGATCGCGAGCCCCGCGCGGCCGAGCAGGGCGGCAAGCTCGGCGATCGTGTAGGTCCGCTCACGCGGATTGAGCAGGAGATCATAGATTCCCGCATCGCCCCCTTCGAGATGATCGCCGATATAGGGGTTGCGCCGCAGCCAGGCGGATTGCGGCAAGTGCTTGAGCAACCGCTTCGCAACCGCGAGCCGCGCCGCCGGCGGCTCGGACGGCGGCGTGAGCAGGGCGAGCGCCTGCTGGAGCATGCCCACCCCGGTGCGTCCGTGCGGCGCATAGACCATGAGCCCGATGCCACCATCGGGCGCCAGCACGGAGAGAAGCGCGGCAAGCCCGGCATCCGGATCGGGCAGGTGGTGCAGCACGCCGCAGCAATCGATGTAGTCGAAGGGGCCAAGGCCCGAGCCAGGGAGATCGAGCAGCGATTCGTTCCGCCAGACGATGTTCTCAAGGCCGCGCATCTTTGCCCGCGCCCGGGCGATCGCCATCGAGGCCCGGGAACGGTCGAGATAGGTGACGCTGCCGGGCCGGCCGGCGGCGGCGAGCTGCTGCGCCAGCATGATGGTGCCATCGCCCGTGCCGCCGCCGGCGATGAGCGCCCGGAGCGGGCGGCTCCGCGGCCGCGCCGCCCGGAAAAGCCAGTAGTCAATTTCGCGCAGATGGCTCGGGCTGCCTATGATCAGCCGTTTCCGTTCATCCGCCGGATCGCGGCGCGGATAGGGATAGGCTTCATACTGCGCAGCGAGCCCGGCATCGAGCGGATCGGCGAAGATCGTGGCCATCGGAGGGCCATATCGCGCCCCGCCCGGCGCGTGAAGGGCGACTTGCCGTGCTTCGCCGGGGGCGATATTCCCCGGAGCATGCGCACATCCCATCTCTCCGTTTGCCTTGGGGCTTCGCTGCTCTGCGGTGCCCTCGGGCTTGCTCCGCAGGCTTTGGCCCAGGCCGCAACGAACGGGCCGAGCCCGCTCGGCGTCTTCGCCGACTGGACCGCTGCCACTTATGTGCAGGGTGGCCAGACCATCTGCTACGCCTTTACCCGGCCGACCAGTTCGACCCCCGCGCTTCCTGGGCGCGGGGAGGTTCTGCTGAGCCTGACGGAGCGCCCCGGCGCGCGCGATGAGGCCGCGCTCACCGCCGGCTTTGCCTACGCCAAGGGCGCCAATGTCTCGGTGGTCGTCGGCAGCACCGATCTTGCCTTCTACACCGCCGGCAACGCGGCCTTCGCGCGCGACGGTGAGGCGGCGGTGCGGGCCTTCAAGCTTGGCTATACGGCGGTTGCGCATTCGCCGGGCCCGGGCGGGCGGGCGGTGACCGACAGCTTCAGCCTGCGCGGCTTCTCCAATGCCTATGCCGCGATCATCAAGGCGTGCCCGGAAAAATGACAGAGACCGGAAATGACAGGGCAAGCGGCCGTTCTTCGCGACCGGATCGCGCCTGAGCGGGACGGCGGAACGATTCGGGCGCGTCGCGGTCAGGGCTGCGAGGCAAAGCCGGAGCGCGATCCGCGTGGCTGAGCATGCTCTGGCGGAAAGCGAAGAGCGGGCGCGGATTCTCGCCAAGTCGGCCCTCTTTTCTCCGCCTTCCAACCGGCTTGCCGATGGCCGGCGCGATCTCGTCGGGCTTTCGCGCGCCGAGCTTGCCGCCGTACTCGCCGAGCTTGGGGAGCCCGCCTTTCGTGCTCGCCAGCTCTGGCACTGGATCTATCACCAGGGGGCGGTGGACTTCGCGCGCATGAGCACGCTCGCCCGCCCGCTGCGCGAGCGGCTCGCTCAGCATTTTGTGATCGGCAGGCCGGTGGTGGCAGCCGACCATGTCAGCGCCGACGCGACGCGAAAATTCCTTCTCCGATTCCGCGACGGCGCGGAGGTGGAGACCGTCTATATCCCCGATCCCGAGGAGGAGCGGGGTGCCGTCTGCGTCTCCACCCAGGTGGGCTGCACGCTCTCCTGCCGGTTCTGCCATACCGGCACGCAGCTTCTCGCGCGCAATCTCTCCCCGGCGGACATCGTCGGCCAGTTCCTCGCCCTGCTCGATGCCTTCGGCGAGTGGCCGACTGCCCGCACGCCGCGGCTTCTCTCCAACATCGTGCTGATGGGGATGGGCGAGCCGCTCTACAATTACGAGGCGGTGGCTGCCGCCCTTGCCATCCTGATGGATGGCGAGGGGGTCGCGCTCTCACGCCGGCGCATCACCCTCTCGACCTCGGGCGTGGTGCCGATGATGGATCGCTGCGGCGCGGAACTCGGGGTCAATCTCGCCGTCAGCCTGCATGCGGTGACGGATGCGCTGCGGGACGAGCTGGTGCCGCTCAACCGCAAATATCCGATTGCCGAGCTGATCGCGGCCTGCCGGCGCTATCCCGGGGCCTCGAACGCGCGGCGCATCACCTTTGAGTATGTGATGCTGGATGGCGTGAACGATTCGGACGCGGAGGCCCGGGCGCTCGTCCGGCTGATCGCGCGCATTCCGGCCAAGGTCAATCTGATCCCCTTCAACCCCTGGCCTGGCAGCCGTTTCGCGCCGAGCCCGCCCGAGCGGATCGCCCGCTTTGCCGGAATCGTCCGTGCCGCTGGCTTTGCCGCTCCGGTGCGCACGCCGCGCGGGGCGGATATCCTCGCCGCCTGCGGCCAGCTCCGCACCGAGAGCCGTGCGGTGCGCCGCCGCGGCCGGGGATCCCGGGAAGAAGGGGAGGATTCCGCGCGCGCGGCCCTTGCCCTCGGTTCGGGGCCGACCGATCTATCTCCGCGGCAGGACGCGCCTTTGCAGCGTTCCGCCGAGAGCGGGATGGATGCGCTCGCTCATGCGTCCCGCTCTGGCCATTTGTTTTTTTCGCGTGATTGAGCCCTTTGGTCGAATTCACCCATCGCTCATCACGCGCCAAGCTTGGGAAAGCCCATGTTCATCGAGACCGAAAGCACGCCGAACCCCGCCACCCTGAAATTCCTGCCCGGGCGAGAGGTGCTCGGGGCCATGACGGCCGATTTCGCCTCGAGCGAGGCGGCGGCGCGGAGCCCGCTTGCCGCGAGCCTGTTCGAGCTGCCGGGTGTCGCGCGCACCTTTTTGGGCTCGGACTTCATCACCGTCACCAAAACGGATGATATCTCCTGGCAGGAGCTGAAGCCGCAGGTGCTCGGCGCCATCATGGAGCATTACCTCTCCGGCCGCCCGACGCTCGAAGGCAGTACCGAGGCGCTGGCCGAGGACGAGATCGCGCCCGAGGATGAGGAGGTGGTGGCGCAGATCAAGGAGCTTCTGGACACCCGCGTCCGCCCGGCGGTGGCCGGCGATGGCGGGGACATCATCTTCCGTGGCTATCGCGACGGCGTCGTGCGGCTCTATCTGCAGGGGGCCTGCAGCGGCTGTCCCTCCTCGCGCGCGACGCTCAAGCACGGCATCGAGAACATGTTGCGCCATTACGTTCCCGAGGTGACCGCGGTCGAGCAGGTCGATCTTTGAGCTTCGGCCTCGGCCTGAGCCGTCCGGCTTGACGCAGCCGACCGCCGACTCGATTGTGCGGCGCGAGGATCTGGCACCGGATGACGAGCCTTGGGGAAGGAAAGGACGCTGCATGGTGATCGACGACGCTGCCCTGGACACGCTCTTCCGCAACGCACGCACGCAGAACAAATGGCGTGACGAGCCGGTTTCCGACGAGACGCTGCGCGCGCTCTATGATCTTTTGAAATGGGGACCGACCTCCGCCAATTCCTCGCCAGCGCGCTTTCTTTTTCTCCGCACCCGCGAAGCGAAGGAGAGGCTGAGGCCGGCGCTCTCGCCAGGCAATGTCGAGAAGACGATGCAGGCGCCGGTGACCGTCATCATCGCCTATGATCCCAAATTTTATGATTTTCTGCCGCGGATCTTTCCACACAACCCAGACGCGCGCTCCTGGTTCGCCACCAACGAGGCATTCGCGCAGGAAACCGCCTTCCGCAACGGATCGCTGCAAGGGGCTTATCTCATTCTCGCGGCGCGTGCCCTGGGGCTCGATTGCGGGCCGATGTCCGGTTTCGACAAGGCCAAGGTGGACGAAGAGTTCTTCGCCTATCGCGGCTGGAAGTCGAATTTCATCTGCAGCCTCGGCCACGGCGACCCGGCGGGCGTTTTCCCCCGCTCGCCGCGTCTCGGCTTCGAGGAGGCCTGCGAGCTGCTGTGAGGACAGCTTGCCGGGGCGGGGCGGGTGCGGTACCAAGGCTGGCGGCGCGGACGTAGCTCAGCTGGTAGAGCATGAGCCTTCCAAGCTCAGGGTCGCGAGTTCGAATCTCGTCGTCCGCTCCAACAAAGCGTGATACGCGCGCCATTCCGCGTATCCCGCTCCAACCGTTTGTTTTCCCGCGTGAATGAGACCTCCGCTGATCCCGCCTCCGGTCATCACGCTCTCGTGCGGGAGTTCGGGAGGCCGGTTCTCGGCTGGATGGCGTCGCCGTACCCGAGCGCAGCCAGAAGCCGGTCCGATGCTTCCTGAGCGAGCTTGATGTCGGCGGCGTTCGGTCCCGCGCGCCCGTGATCTTCCGTCGATTGTTGCAGCACGTCATCGAAGAGCCGATTGCAGCGCTTCAGCGCCTCCTGGTAACTGATTGTCGGCACGGCGTGCCTCCGCCTCATCTTTGGCTGGAGTATAATCCATCCGACGGCCGTGGTCCGCTTCAATCGTTTGCTCTTCGAACACAGATAGGGAGCGCGCGCGTCTCGGCCAGAAGCCGCCCCGTCTGCGACGGCCAAACTCTCTGATTGAGCGCCGATGGATCGGCGGTGTTGAAGATCGGGAACCGAGGCGAGGTTTTTCGGTCTCAGATGGGGTTGGTGTAGCCTACATTGTTGCAGATCGTTTGGGCGGCATGGATCTTTCCGCCTCTATTCCTAACCCATATCAACTGGTTGGAGCGTCTTGTGTCATAAGTGGGCTGTTCGGCCAGGTTGACCCGCAACTCCGCCCATTCGTTCTCGATCGATACCCAGGAATCGTCGGCATTGGGTGCGTCCGCACTTGGTACATCTATCAAAGCCGACAGTTTCGGGTGTCTCCTGGCACGCATTTGCGCGATGAGGGACGCGAGTTCATCAACCCGACGCAGCCCTTCAGGCAACGATGATACCGATTGATAGACACCGATGAATGGATTCCAGACAGCGAAGGTGAAATTCCCGCTAGCCTCCACATCCTGACGGCGGGTGATCCTTAGGGTCGGGCTCGCTTCTTGTGAAAAATCCACTGGTCCGTCTCCTTTCTGGGGGGCATCGCGCCATTTGTCCAGTGCTTGAGCCGCCGATGACTGGCCTGCTGGCAAGACGTCGCCCGTGGCGTTTCCGGCGTAAGCGGACAAACTGTGGTCAGCCGCCGCCCAAAAGGGCTGCCGGATTCGATTTTAGAGTGTGATGATCGAAGGCCGAATCACTGCAGTCTGAATCAGGCGGGAAGACAAAAGACAAAAGCGGGATACGTGAGCGGAAGCGGACGCATCCCGCGCTAGCCGAGAAGTTTGCCGATGAGCGTGAGCTCAGCTTCCGCAGCGACCCGTTCATGCCCGTCGACTGTATGCTTCACGCGGTACTGACATGCGAAACGTTCGGTCGGAAGAAGACGCTCGATTCTGTATCGGCCGCGCGGAACACTGCTATCACGCGCGCGCGGCAGAAATTCGACTGTCTCGCCTACGGCGAACCTATGAGCGGACATGTCCGTCCCCCATAAAATGGGTGCTGCTTCGGGGAGAAGCAGCACCGGTGTTGAGGTCAGACAGCCCGAAGGTTGGTGGCCGAGAGCTTGCCTTGCTGACCGCGCTCGATATCGAAACCTATCTTCTGTCCGTCATCCAGGCGGCTAAGGCCAGCGCGCTCGACCGCCGAAATATGGACGAAGACATCCTTCGACCCGTCATCCGGCTGGATGAACCCGTAGCCCTTCGTGGGATTGAACCATTTGACGGTGCCTTGCGACATCGCATCTCTCCATAGCAATCCGGCGGCCCCGCGACATGCGGTCCGAAATGCTTTTCATTTTGGGGAGGCACCGGGTGCGAGTGTGTCGCGCGAACAGGTACAAACAACCCAGGCCGAAAAGTGCCGGAACACCAATATGGTGCCTTCGGAGCCGAATTGCAAACGCGATATCTGAAATGGGCTGCTGCCATGGCCGGCCAGGCTTTCATTCTCGCGGGAGGCTCTCGGGCGATCCCTTTCGCACACATCCATGCTTCACCCATGGGCGAAACGGGCCAGGGCACTCGCCGGCCGATCCCTCTTCCCCATGGTCAGGCACGGGCACGGCAAGGCCGGCCGCGGGCCTCCTGATGGAAAGCGCGCGGGGGCTGCGCAAGGATGTGCGAGAGCGCCGAGAGAAAGGCAAGGATCCCCGCGGCTCGCTCGACAGAGTCTCCCGTCAAAGCAGATTTTTTCAGAGGTTCCCGTGCACCGAAGATTTCCGGATCTGGCCAGGGGCATAGAGAAGCGACCCCAGAAGGTTCGCGCGAAGCCCGTGAAGACAGGCTTTTGTTGCAGTAAGCCTCAAAAGACGCAGTCTCGTTCCCTCTATCCCGCGAAATGGCAGGCTTTCATGATCCAGATCAATCCGCTGATCGCCGCAGGCGTTGTGGCTTCAACCGCGGCGACGGATGCGACATATGTGATGTTCAGCGCTGCGGTTGCCGCCCGCCGGCGCATCCCGGCCGCGAACTGGAGCGCGTTTTGGTATCTTCTCTCCGCTTTCGCCGTGATCAGCTACACGCATAACGCGCTCTATGTCGTCTTTGCTGCGGCTGGCTCCTGGCTTGGCGCTTTTGCTTCATTGACCTGGCTCCGGTCGCGCTGAGAAACCCGTCTCGGGTGGCTGGCGGTGCGGGTGAGATCGCTCACACCGCGATCCGTTGCAGTTTTGTAACCGCGCGGCCGGGAGCGGCTTTACGCTAATGTTCGAAATGCAGCCGGAGGACCGCGGCGCCGCGTTCGGTTCCGCTTTGCGCGCGGTCGGCCTGCTGGCGCACCAGAAAGCCCGAGAGGCGCCGGCCGCCATCCTCTGCTTCCAGCACCTCTTCATGGGAAGGCGGCCATTCCGGCAGCTCTAGGGCAACGCCATTATAGGTCAGCTTGGCGTCGATATCGAACTCGTCATAGCTCACGGTGAGCTCGACCGGACCTGTGACATGGCAAAACTCGATGATCGCCTCCACCGCCTGCTGCACCGCAAACCCGACGCGCGTGATCACATCACGCCGCGCGCCCCAGGCACCAGCCGCGCGCTCGATGAAGTTTTCGATGTCCTGGAGCGAGAAGGCGTGAGGATCGATCGGCAGGCTGACGGTCCGGCGGATGCCGATGCGGAAGACAAGGTTGAGCAGGAGCGCAACCAGCGTCGCTAGCACCAAGGGTGACGTCAGCACAGGCGCCAGCCAGTGCGGCACGCCGGTGAAGGCGGCGGGAGATACGGAGTCCATCAGGAACCCCATCACGCCGGCGCCAATCACCAGCGTGCGGCGCGCATCGAGGATGCGGGTGGAGATGATCTGGATGCCGCTGATCATGATGAAGACGGAGGTGAAAAGCGCTGCCGAAGCCATGACGGGCGGCGGCATGATGCTGATCAGGCCGATGAACGTGGGCTGGAACGCAGCCACAGCCAGCAGGATGGCGATGAGGAAGGCAATGCGCCGGCTTGCAACGCCGGTCGCCGCGACGAGGCCGACATTGACAGTGGAAATGGTGAGGCCATAGGTCCCGAACAGGCCGGCGATGACCGCCGCGATTCCATCACCAAAAATTCCGCCGCCGATGGAACGGATTTCCGGCCGCACCCAATCGGCATCGTTGATACGCTGGTAGGTGGTGACGACGGCCGTTGAACTCATCGCGGCCGCGAGCCCGGTGACCGCGAAGGGGATGATCATCGACACATCGAACGTCCAGCGGAGATGAGAGAAGGAGGGGAACGCCAGGAGCGGCTGGCTCAGTGCGGCGTGAACCTGAGCGCCGGTGATGTGGCCGGTCAAACCTGAGAGCACATAGCCGACCATCATCCCGATCAGAATGCAGAACAATTTGAGCTTGCCCTTGTTCCAGATGTTGAGCGCGATCATCGTGCCGATGCTCATGCCGGCGATCAGCGCATCCCCACCCGAAACGATGCCGTGGCCGGAATCCCTCAAGAGCAGCCCGAGCGCGGCAAGCCCAATGATCGCCCCCACCAGCAGGATCACCATGCCCGCGATCTCCGGCGGAATGAACACGCGCAGTCGGGACCATATGCGCGAGAGGCCGATCTCGACCAGGCCGGCGAACATGGTCATGCCCCAGACGAGCGGCATGCCGCCAATCTTCACCGCCAGCAGCGAAGGCGCAAGATAGATCCCGGTGAAAATCGAAGGCGCCAGAAACCGGCTGCCGACGGGTCCGCGCGGGAGCGCCTGCAGGAGGACGGCAATCGCGAGGACGAGCATCGCCCGGTGAAGGATCGGTGTGACCTCGGACGGCGGCACGCCGCCCTCGCGCGCAACGAGCAGGGGATAGATCATGAAGATGGCGATCACCGCCACATGCTGCACCGCGCTGATGATGATGATCGCGATCGGCGGCTTTTCTTCGCTGCCGTAAACGAGATTGGCCGGCTTTTTCATTTCGGCCGCATTTCCCCCGACGGACAGCCCCTCTGGCTGCTTCGCCTGTACGTTAGGCGCCCAACCGCAAAGGCTTCAACCTCAAAGCAGGACGGGCCCCTGGCTTGCGCGGCCGCCAAAGGGTGTCTCGGTTCTGCGGGCGGGCAGGTGGTGGGGCCTTCGAGCCTTGTCCCGACGGCCTGATCTGCGCTAAAGGCGCCCGCTCAGCCCGCGAGCGGCGCGGGCGTGGTGGAATTGGCAGACACGCCAGATTTAGGTTCTGGTGGCGCAAGCCGTGGGGGTTCAAGTCCCTC
>DASZQO010000178.1:0-4483 GCA_035549615.1 Acetobacteraceae bacterium | reverse complement strand
CGCCTTCACCCGCTCCGCCGTCAGAAGCGCACGCTTCCGGGCAGCTTCCTCGGCCGCCGCTTCGGCCTGCCGGGCGGCGGCGAGCGCCGCCTTCTGGCCCGCCTGGGCATTCTCGAGCGCCTGCCGCGCCTGCTCTTCCGTTGTCGGCGTTCCAGTTGCCGTGCGGGCGGTTCCCGCCATGTCCGGTGGGCTGGCGGCGGCCAGGAGGATGAGGAGAAGGCTTGCCGGCAGCCAGCTCCGCATCGCCGAGGATTACGACAGGACCAGCAGGGAACGACCGGTCATCTCCGCTGGCTGTTCGAGCCCCATCAGCGAAAGAAGCGTCGGCGCCACATCGGCGAGCCGCCCGTTACGGAGCTTTGCCGCACCGGCCCCCACGAGCAGCACCGGCACCGGATTGGTGGTATGGGCGGTGTGCGGCCCGCCCGTTGCCGGATCACGCATGAGCTCGCAATTGCCGTGGTCCGCGGTGACCAGGACCGCCCCGCCGGCGCGCGCGATGGCATCCAGGATCCGTCCGAGCCCCTGATCGACCGTCTCCACAGCGCGGATCGCGGCATCGAGCTTGCCCGTATGCCCCACCATGTCGGGATTCGCATAATTGAGCACGATCAGGTCGTACCGCCCCGAGCCGATCGCCTCCACGGCTTTTCCCGTGAGCTCCAGCGCCGACATCTCGGGCTTGAGGTCGTAGGTGGCGACCTTCGGCGACGGCACGAGGATCCGGTCCTCCCCCGCGAAGGGCTCTTCGCGCCCGCCATTCAGGAAATAGGTCACATGGGCATATTTCTCGGTCTCCGCCATGCGGAGCTGCTTGCGCCCCGCATCGGCGACGACTTCGCCCAAGAGCCCCTTTTGGGAAAGGGACGGAAAGATCGTGCCAAGGAAGGGGGCGAGGGCGTCGCTATACTCGGTCATCCCCGCCGCGGCGGCAAAAATGATCTTCCGCGTGCGCACGAAGCCCTCAAAAGAGGGATCGAGCAGGGAAGCGAGGATTTCGCGGACCCGGTCGGCGCGAAAATTGAAGCAAAGGACCCCATCGCCGTCCTGCATGCCATGATAATCGCCGATCACCGAAGGCGGGACGAATTCATCGCCTGTGCCGGCCGCATGCGCGGCCGCGATAGGGTCCAGGGGGCTTTCCGAGCGCGGCGCGTCACCTTCGGCAATGGCTTGATAGGCCTTCTCCACCCGCTCCCAGCGGCGGTCGCGGTCCATCGCGAAATAGCGCCCCGAGACAGTGGCCATCTTGGCGCCGGCGGGAAGCGCTTTGAGAAAAGGAGGAAATGTCTCCGCCGCACCCATGGGCGGCGTGTCCCGCCCATCGAGGAAAGCGTGCAGCCGCACTGGGATCTTCTCTTCCGTCAAGACACGGGCGAGGGCGAGCGCGTGACGCTCATGCGAATGCACGCCGCCCGGCGAGACGAGCCCCATCAGGTGGCAGGCGCCGCCGCTTTCACGAAGCCTGGCGATCAGCGTGACGAGCGCCTCGGCACGCGCGAGGCTCCCATCCGCGATCGCCGCATCGATGCGCGGGAGATCCTGCATCACCACGCGGCCAGCGCCGAGATTGAGATGCCCAACCTCCGAATTGCCCATCTGCCCATCAGGCAGGCCGACATCGCGGCCGGAGGTGCGCAGAAAGGCGTGCGGGGCGCTCACCCACAACCGATCGAAGACGGGAGTCTTGGCCAGGCGCACGGCATTGTCGGCAGTTTCCTCCCGCCAGCCCCAGCCATCGAGGATCACGAGCATCACCGGCCGGGGCGGGCGCCGTACCTCCGCGCCTTCGCCGCTCATTTGCCCCTCATCCGCCTCTTCATGCCGTCCCGGGCTCATTCCTTCGTCCCGGGCCGGCGGCGGAAAGCATCCAGGCTCACGACCTGCGGCGACTCGTCCACCTCTTTCTCCGGCGCCTCCTCCGGCTTGGGCAGTGGCCCCTCTTCCGTTGGCGGCGTGGAGGGCGCGGTGTCCACCTTTTCGGCGGGCGCGGGCTTGAAGCTCAGGCCGAACTGCACCTCCGGATCGACGAAGGCGGTCAGCGCCGCAAAGGGAACGACGAGCGTGGCGGGCACGCCGCCGAACGAGAGGCCGACACGGAATCGTCGCGCCGCTTCGTCCACGGCGAGATCCCAGAACTGATGCTGGAGCACGATCGTCATTTCCTCGGGGAAGCGCTGGCGCAGATGCTGAGGCAGCTCCACCCCGGGATGGTCGGTGCGAAAGGTCAGGTAGAAATGATGCCCGCCGGGCAAGCCGTGCCGCGCGACATGGACGAGTGCCGCCATGGCCACCCCCCGCAACGCCTCGGCGGCCCAGCTATCATAGGGCAGGAGACTCTGGTTTGCCGGCGCTTCCTTCTCGTCCATTCGCTCATTCCCGTGACTCGGCCATTTCAATAGCCCTGTCGCGCAGGGCGCCAAAGACAAAGATGGAGTCAGGCGGGCGATGGGGAAGTGGGGGGCTTCTGTTGCCCGGTGCCCCCCGAACCGCGCTTATCGATGCTTACGCAGCGACAGCGAGCGCCACATTGTCGTTGGCACTTATCAATCGGCCCGATGACGGCGGTACCATGCCGGGCGAAAAGTGGGTCTTTACCACGCGTGTCGAGCCTGTTTCGCCCCCGTCTGGGCCGCCCCCTCGGCGGATGCGCCAAGCGGGCGGAAACTGGTGGAGGCGCCGGGCACTGCCCCCGGGTCCACGTCGCTTATTCCACGCACCGTTTATCGCCATAGCCGGCAAGCCGGCCCCTGCAATATAGGGTGCGCCCGCCCGTGATGGAAGGATCGTTCATGACCGTGACCCCAGAGCAGGAAGCCGAGATCCAGGCTTTGCGGGAAGAGCGGAGCATGACGCTTCGCCGCAGCGTACCCGCGTTGGAGGCGCTGCTCTACCAGCCGCTCTCCGTCCTCGATCACGGGTTCGTTCGGGTGATCGACTATATGGGCGATGATGCGGCGATCGTGCAGGCGGCGCGGGTTTCCTACGGCCGCGGCACGCGGAAGGTGAGCGAGGATGCGGGCCTGATCCGCTATCTGATGCGCCATCGCCACACGACGCCCTTCGAGATGTGCGCGATGAAGTTTCATGTGAAGCTACCGATCTTCGTCGCCCGGCAGTGGATCCGCCATCGCATGGCAAGCGTGAACGAATATTCGGCGCGCTATTCGATCCTCGACCGCGAATTCTATCTCCCCGCGCCCGAGCATCTCGCCGCCCAGTCCGCCGCCAATCGCCAGGGCCGCGGAGAAATTCTCGACGAAGCCGAAGCCGCCTTCGTGCTCGCCACCCTTCGCGCCGATGCCGAGCGCGCTCATGCCGATTATCTTGTGCTGCTCAACGATGAAGCCGAATCGCCCGCGCCCGATCCTGCCCGACGCGGCCTCGCGCGCGAGCTCGCGCGCATGAACCTCACTCTCAATACCTATACGCAATGGTACTGGAAGACGGATCTCCATAATCTCCTGCACTTCCTTGAGCTGCGGGCCGATCGGCATGCGCAATACGAGATCCGCGCCTATGCCGAACGGATGCTGAAAATCCTCGCTGCCTGGGTTCCCCTTGCCTATCAGGCCTTCCTCGATTACCGGCTCGGCGCCGTCAGTTTTTCGGCGCCGATGCTGCGCTTGCTCCGCCGCATGCTCGCCGGCGAGAGTGTGAGCCAGCCGGAAAGCGGGCTCAGCAAGAGGGAATTTTCCGAGTTCATGGCGGCGCTGGGGAGAGAGGCTTGATCAAGTATACGCGTATCGCGTATACTTGATCCATGGGAAACCGGCTGGACCGTCTCGGCAGCCGATGGCCATACGGATATCGCCGCGCTCGCCCGCGATCTCGCCCGCATGAATGTCGAGGTTCGGCGCCGCCACTCGCCCTTCGCGGTGGCGGATCGCATTGCCGAGATCAGGAACCGGCACGGTCTTTCGCAGCGCGAATTCGCCGATCTGCTAGCGCTCGATGTGCGCACGCTGCAGAATTGGGAACAGGGCCGCAACCGGCCCGATCCTGGCACGGCAAGCCTCGTCCTGTTGTTCGATCGAGCCCCCCGACGAATCGGGGAGCTGCTCTCCGATCCGGTCGTTTGATTCTTTTACGATGATCGTCGTTTTTGGTTCGGTCAATCTCGACCTGATCTTCCCCCTCCCCGCGCTGCCCGGGCCGGGACAGACGATACTTGGTCCCGATCTTCGGGCCGAGCCGGGCGGCAAGGGCGCCAACCAGGCGATCGCCGCGGCGCGCGATGGCGCCTGCGTTCTTTTCGCAGGCGCGGTCGGGCAGGATGATTTCGCCGTGCTGGCGACCGCTGGCCTTCGTGCCGCCGGAATCGATCTTGCCCGTCTCGCGCGTGTCTCTGTCTCAACGGGTGTGGCGGCGATCGCAGTCGATCCCGCCGGGCGCAACCAGATCGCGGTCGCCGCCGGTGCCAACCGGCTTGCCAAGTCAGCCCAGGTGGAAGACGAGGTGCTCGGCCCGGCGAGCACGCTTC
>DASZQO010000177.1:0-31026 GCA_035549615.1 Acetobacteraceae bacterium | reverse complement strand
GAAGGTGGCGGACTTCGCAGCCTCCTCGCTTGCATAGAGGGGAAAGACGGCGTTCTCGGCGGCAAGCGGCGTTTTCAGCGCTTCCTTGGGCGTATCGAACGCGATGCCGCCGAGCAGGACCGCGCGCATCGATTCGACATTGAGCCGGACGCCCGTGGCGCCGAGCGTGACCGAGGCGCCGGAGGCATTCCAGAAGCGCGATTCCTCATGCACATAGCTGTCGAACGGCGCACGAACGAAGGCATGCACCGTGACGCTCTCCGCCATCTGGCCAAGATCCCAGCCGAGAACCGTGCCAACATCGAGGCCGCGATAGAAAATCGGCGAGCCGGGATTGAGCGAGCCGACGCGGTCCGCCTTGAGGAGAAAGGTATGGCCGGGAATATCCGACTGCAGGACCGGCGGATTCTCGAGGCCGGTGAAATGAAGCTCGGGCCGGCCCGGCTTGCTGGAAGGCAGGATCTGGATATAGGAGCCGGAGAGAATTGTCTCGAATCCGGAAAGATTGCCAGCGAAAAGCCGTGGCTTGACCACCCAGAACTGCGCCTTGTCGGTCAAAAGCCGGGCGGCTTCGCGGTTCATGCGTGCGGCGACGATGACGTGCGTATAATCCGGCGCGAGCGTGATGCTCTGCACCGTGCCGAGCGGGATATCCTTGAAGCGGACCTGCGATTGGCCGGCGGTGAGCCCCTCGGCGCTTTGGAACGTAATCGTGATGAGCGGGCCGCGCTTGGAAAGCGTGTCCCAGGCAAGCCAGAGGGCGATCAGCAGCGTGATCGCCGGAATGACCCAGATGATGGATACGCGCCGCCGCCGCGCAAGATCGGCGGTCGGCGGCGGGCTATGCTCGGACAAAGGCGTCAGAACCAGCTTTTGGGCGCGGGTTTGATGCTGATGGCCAGCGCATCGCTGATCACCGCGGTGACGGTATCGCCCACATGCAATTGCGCGAGATGCGCCGCGCGGGCCGGGTCCGTGACCTCAACCGTATAGACCCCGCCGCCGCCTGCCGGGATGAGATCGACACTGTTGGCCGCGAGATCGATGCCAACGACGAGGCCGCTCATCTTGATCACACGCACGCCGATGCCGCCGGGAGCCTCGGCCGGGCGCGCGAGCACGGCCGCGACCGAATCCGGGGGTGGCGGGGCCCCACCGCTCGATTGCGGCGCTGAGACGAAGAAGGCAACCGAACGGTAATATTGTACGCTTACCGTATCCCCTGGCTTGAGCAGCTCAAGCCGCACGGTGGGACCGGCGATAACGCGGACCGGATTCCCCCCGCGGCCGACGAGCACCACCTCGCGCGTGGCGGGATTGATCGAGCGGATCTTGGCCGCGAAGCTTACGGCAGCCGAGGGCGGAATGATGTTCTCGAGCTTCGGATTGGCCTGCGCCAGAGCGGGGCGGGGCAAGAGCGCAGGCGTGAGCGAAACGGCAGTGGCGATGATGGCGCGAGCCGCAACGATGCAGAGATATCTCGACGGTTTCACACTCAGCTCCTTGCCTTGAGCCTGCTTCGGGGAAAAGAGAAGGCCCGTTTTCCTCCTAATCCGTCAATCGAACCGGTGGCGGGCGCCGATCCCCACTCCCGCCCGGCTGCGGGCCAGGCGATCGCCGTCCGGAAAGGCCGTTTTCCAGCGATTGCTGGGCGAGGCTTGCACCCGCTCTTCTATCAAATCCGAAATGAAACAGGAAAGCTTTGGATTCACTCCTTGCGAGACAAGGTCATGCCTGACCATTTAGAACGATTTTGCAACAAAATACAATTCGGGGCGATTCCCCGCCGCTCGGCTCTGCGCTGCGGACACATTGTCGGTATGGCCATTCACCAGAAGATGTCCCGTCTGCATCGGCGGGAGCGAGCGGAACCATGGGCAAAGGCGGCTCTATGATCGCCGATGTCTATGCCAGTTCGCGGCGCGGCGGGTTTGATATTGATATCGTTCATTCTCGCGCCCGCGCTTGAGTTCGGCTCGGCGGAACACGCGCGAGCCTTGTTCTGCCGGGCAGATTCGCGCGCTCCCGGATCGCTTTGCGATCCCGTCATGCGCGATCCTCTTTAGGCGACGGCAGCCGCGACGTGGACGCCGGTGATGAGACCGACCACCTCGCTCACATGGGCTTTTTTCGTGATCAGCGTGCCGGCTTCACGACCCTGCCTCAGGACGAAGATACGATCCGTCACTTCAAAGACGTGTGGAATATTGTGGCTGATCAGGACGACCGCGAGGCCGCGTTCCTTGACACGGCGGATAAGGTCGAGCACCCCCTCGGACTCGCGCACGCCGAGCGCGGCCGTCGGCTCGTCCATGATCACGACCTTGCGGCCCCAGGAGATGGCGCGCGCGACGGCGACACTTTGCCGCTGCCCGCCGGAGAGGAGCCCGACCGGCTGGCGGACGGACTTGAGCCCGACGCGGAGCGAGGCGATGTGGCTTGCCGCCTCGCGCCGCATGGCCGGCTTGTCGAGCAGCCAGCGGTTCCACCACCGTGTGCCGGTGATCTCCCGGCCGAGGAAGAGATTCGCCTCGACATCGAGCCAGGGGACCACCGCAAGATCCTGGTAAACGGTTTCAATGCCAATCCCGCGTGCCTCGAGCGGCGAGCGGATCGTAATCGGCTTGCCCTCGAAAAGGATCGTGCCGGCATCGGGCTGAATCGCCCCCGACATGACCTTGACGAGCGTCGATTTGCCCGCCCCGTTGTCGCCGACGAGGCCCACGATCTCGGCGGGGTGGAGATCGAAATCCACCCCGTCGAGCGCGTGAACCGGCCCGTAATGCTTGAGTATGCCGCGGAGCGAAAGAACGGGCTCGGTCATCTGGGCGGCAGCTCTACATGCAGCCGATCGGCGGCTCCTTGAAAGCCTCGGCCGCGCCTTCCGGCGTCTTTGCCTGCTCCCACTTCTGCATCCATTCCTTGACATTGTCCGCCGTCACCACCGGCATCGCCTGGGGAACGAGGGCCGGATAGTGGCAATTCGCGTTGGTGAGCAGGTTGTAGAGGATGCTGACGGACTGATAGCCCCAGCCCCAGTAATCCTGGCCGACGAGCGCCTGAACATAGCCATCGGCGACGAAGGGAAGCTCAGGCGCGAGCACGTCGGTGCTGATGATCTTCACCTTGCCCTTGTTCTTGATCACCTGTGGCAAAGCGCTCATCTTGCCGAAGAACGGCACCCCCGCGACGATCAGGAGCGCGCCCGCATCCGGGTGCGAGACGAGCAGGTTGTTGGTGAGTTCCTGCGCCTTCACCAGATCGTCATTATGGAAGAAGGGGCCGAGCGTCTTCACGCCAGGATATTTTGCAAGCGTGTCCGTTGCTCCCTTGAGCCGGGCATTGAGGTTGGTCGCCCCCGGCCCGCCGCTGACGAGGATGACGGTCCCGCTCTCTCCCATGAACTTGATCGTCTGCTCAGCGAGCGCCTGGCCCATCTTGTAGCTGTCCACGCCATAGAAAATGGGGCGCTTCGATTGAGGAACGTCGGAATCCCAGGTAATGACCTTGATCCCTGCGGCAACGGCCTGGTTGATCGGCGCGATCAGCGGCTCAGGCGCATTCGCATCCACCGCCATCCCGTCGACATGGCGGGAAACCAGGCCGGAGAGAACCTGCGCCTCCTCGCTCGCATCCGAGGTGGTGGAGGCGGTCCAGATCACGTCGACATCGCCGAGCTCGGCCGCTCGTTTCTCCGCGCCGTAATGGGCATAATAGAAGACGGGATTGTCGAGTGCCTTGGGGATCACGGCGATCGAGTAGCGCTTGGCGGCGCGCACGATGGAGGGTCGGGCGAGCAGGCCGGCGCCGGCGGCAAGCGTGCCGGCGCGAAGCAGCGTCCGGCGGCGGACCGGACCCGTGAATTGCCGCGTTGTCGGCATGGCGTTTCCCCTTTTCCCTGTTCCTGAGCCTCCTTCCTTCGAGGCTCAGGCTGCCCGCAGATATGCAAGCCGTTGGCGAAGAACGTCAAGAGCGGCCGCCGCGGCGATGACGAGCCCGGTGATGAGCTGCTGCCAGTAGCCGGCGAGCCCGGCCAGCACGATGCCATTGCTGATGACACCGAGCAGCGCGGCGCCAATCAGCACGCCGGGGATGGTTCCCTGCCCGCCCGTGAGGCTGACCCCGCCGATGATCACCCCGGCGATCACCTGCAATTCATATCCCTCAGCGGCGTCAGGCAAGGCGGTGCCGGCGCGGGCCGTGAGCAGGATCCCGCCGATTGCCGCCGTGAGGCCGGAAATGATGTAAACGATCATCTTCAGCCGCCGCACATCGAGCCCGAGCAGCCGTGTCGCCCCCTCATTGCCGCCGAGCGCATAGACATGCCGGCCGAAAGGCGTGTGGTTGAGCGTGACATAGAGCACGATGGCGAGCACGATCATCACGATCACCGGGGCGGGCACATGAAAGAGCGCCCCGGTGCCCAGCGCGGCAAATTCCGTGCCGGCCACGTTGCTCGCCGGTGTGATCGCCTGGCCCTGAACGATACCGTAGGTGATGCCGCGGAAGATCCCAAGGGTGGCAAGGGTGGCGATGAAAGGGTTGAGGCTGAGGCGCGTCACCGCAAGCCCATTGACGATCCCGGCAGCGGCCCCCGCGGCGAGGCCGGCCAGGATGCCGAGCCAGAGCGGGGCCCCGGCGGTCAGCGCGAGCGCCGCGATCATCCCGGAAAAACCCATCACCGAGCCCACCGAGAGATCAAGTCCGCCACCGATCATCACCAGGGCCTCACCGAATCCGGCGATGGCAAACCATGAGAAATAGAGCGCGACATTGCCCAGGATGTTGCCGAACGTGAGGAAGTAGGGCGACATCACGCTGACCACGACCGAAATCACGACGAGGCCGAGGAGCACGCCCGCCCAGGGAACGAGCACGAGCTCGGCAAGAAGACGGCGCACGGCGCGGTTCCGGCTTAAGCGATGGGGGGAGGAAGCGGGGCGGATTCGTAGGCCCCGAGCACTGACTGGTCGAAATCTATGATCGCACCGCTCATCAGGCCCGATTCCGCGCTCGCGAGATAGGCGACCGCGCGCGCGACCTCATCGGGCTTTACCAGCCGGCCAAGCGGAAGGCCGGCTTCCGCCTTTTCGCGCCAGCCATCCGCAGCGCCGTGATAGGTGCGCATGATCCGGTCCTCTCCCGGCGTGTCCATCCAGCCCACGCAGAGCCCGTTGACACGGATACGATGCCGCAACAACGAGAAGGCGGCATTCTTTGTCAGCGTCAGAAGCGCGCCCTTGGAGGCGCAATAGGCGGTGATGAAGCTCTGCCCGCCATAGGCCGACATCGAAAGGATATTGACGATCGCCCCGCCGGTTCCATTGCGCCGCATCAGCTTCGCGGCCTCCTGAATGAGGAAGAAAGGGGCACGGGTGTTGACCGCGAACATCCGGTCGAACAGCTCGGGGCTCGTGTCCCAGATCGTTCCGCGGTCGGTGATCGCCGCGGCGTTGACCAGCACATCGGCGCGGCCGAAATGCTCATCCGCCGCAGCAATGACTGCGCGCGCATCGGCCACCTGCGCAAGATCCGCCGGCACATAGCGAGCTTTCGTGCCCGCGGCCGCGAGCGCCTGCTCCACCCGCGCGCCGTTCTCACGATTGCGCCCGGTGATGACGAGGCCGGCGGCACCGCGCTCGGCGAAGAGGCGGGCGACGGCCTCGCCAAGCCCCTGGGTTCCGCCGGTTACAACGGCAACCTTGCCGGCCAGCGAGAGGTTCTCGAACGTCTCGGGTCTCATTCGCCTGTTTCCTCCGTGGCCGATCCGCCCTTGTCGCAGCAGGCTATCAGGCCAGGGGCGGGCGGCGTCAATCCGCGGGCGGCCCGATTGACCGGCGGCGAAGCCGCATGCTAGCGGCGGCGAGCTGTGCCCCGCCGCAGCTTGTGGCAGATTTTCCGAGGGAGGACGCGCATGATCCGGGTCGCCGTGCTGGGTGCCGGACGCATCGGCCGGATTCACGCCGCCAACGCGGCCGCCAGCCCGCGCTGCCGGCTTGTCGCGGTGGCGGATGTCTCGGCGGAAGCCGCTTCGGCTCTCGCGAAGAGCACCGGCAGCGAGGCGATGACCGATCCGCGGGCAACGATCGCGCGCGGGGATGTGGATGCCGTGATCATCGGCACGCCCACCGATACGCACATCACCCTGCTCCTCGAAGCGGCGCGTCAGGGCAAGGCGGTACTTTGCGAAAAACCGATCGATCTCGATATCCGCAAAGTTGAGGAGGCGACAGCAGAGATCGCCCGCCTCGGGGCGCGGGTGATGCTCGCCTTCAACCGCCGTTTCGACCCGAGTGCGGCGGCGATCCGCCGCGCGATTGATGCCGGCGCGATCGGGGCCGTGCGGCAGGTGGTGATCACGAGCCGCGATCCGGCGCCGCCGCCGCTCTCCTATATCGCAAGTTCCGGCGGAATTTTCCGCGACATGACCATCCATGATTTCGACATGGCGCGCTGGCTGCTCGGCGAGGAGCCGCGCGAGGTTTTTGCCACGGCGAACACGCTGGTCGATCCGGCGATCGGGGCGGCGGGCGATTTCGACACACTGATGGTCGTGATGCGCACCGCATCGGGACGCCAGTGCCATATCAACAATTGCCGCCATGCCGCCTACGGCTACGATCAGCGGATCGAAGTGTTCGGCGCGGCCGGCATGCTGCTCAACGACAATCTCCGCCCCTCGACCCTGCGCCGCTATGACGCGCGGGAGACCGAGGTTCAGGAGCCGCTGCTCAATTTCTTCCTCGAACGCTATGCGGAAGCGTACCGGGGTGAGCTTGATGCGTTCCTCGCCGCGGTCGAGGCTGGCGGCCCGATGCCGCTCACGATGGAAGACGGCCGGCAAGCGCTCCGGCTCGCCGATGCGGCGTTCGAATCGGCGAAGACCGGGCGGAGTGTTCAGGTTTAGCTGAAGATGCCTGATATCGGCGTCGGGATCATCGGCACGGGCTTCATGGGCAGGGCCCATGCGATGGCCTATCGCGCCGTGCCCGGCATCTTCGCCCCGGCTCTCCGGCCCGTGCTCGAAATGATCGCCGACAGCGACGCGGCCGGGGCGGAGCGTGCTTTCCATGCCTTCGGATTCCGGCGCATGACGACGGATTGGCGGGCACTCATCGCCGATCCTTCCGTTTCCATCGTCTGCATCACCACACCCACCGCGCTGCACAGAGAGATGGCGCTCGCCGCGATCGCCGCGGGCAAGCATGTTCATTGCGAGAAGCCGCTGGCGCTCAATGCCGCTGCCGCCGGGGAGATGGCCCGGGCGGCGGAAGCCGCCGGCCTCCGCACGCAGGTTGGGTTCAACTACCTCAAGAATCCGCTGCTCGGCCTGGCGCGCGAGATGATCGCTGCCGGTGAGCTCGGCGAGATCACCAATTTCCGCGGCATCCATGCCGAGGGCTATATGGCGGACCCGCAAGCGCCTTGGACCTGGCGGCTCGATCCGGCCGGCGCTGGCGCGATCGCGGATATCGGCAGCCATATCATCGGGCTCGCGCGGTTCCTGCTCGGGCCCATCGCCGAATTGATCGCGGATCTCGAAACGGTGATCAAGGAACGCCCGGAAGCGGCCGGAAGTGCCCGTCGCAGGGCCGTCGAAGTGGATGATATCGCCCGGCTTACGCTGCGGTTCGCACGCGGTTGCGGCGGCACGATCGAGGCGAACTGGGTGGCGACAGGGCGGACGATGCAGCTCGGCTTCGAGGTGACGGGGTCGCGCGGCGCGCTTTCCTTCACCCAGGAGCGGATGAACGAGCTCCTTTTCTTTCGCGCCGCCGGCCCAGCCGGAACACGCGGCTTCACCCGCATCGAAGCTGGGCCGGAACATCCGCCCTATGGGCTTTTCTGCCCAGCCGCCGGCCATCAGCTCGGCTTCAACGAGCTCAAGACGATCGAGGCCGCGGATTTCCTGCGCGCGATCGCGGGCGGGCCGGAAGCGGGCCCGGATTTCCGCGAGGGTGCCGAAATCCAGAAGGTGATCGATACGGCGCTGCGCTCGGCCCAGGAGCGGCGTTGGCTCGGCATTCCCTGATTCCTTCCGGAAACCTGATCGCGGGGATGACGCGGCACGGCGCTTCTTGCTAGAGCGAGCCGGCTATGGCGAGCTCGGAGCCGCCGGACATCGGAGCCGAATGACCCCGGGGCAAATCCCCCAAAGCGGGGCAAATCCCGGGCGGCAACTCCCGCGGGAGATATCGTGCAGCGTCTGCAGCGCATCGCCACCGGCAGCATCCTCGTCGGGCTCATCGTCCTGGGGCTAAAGGGACTTGCTTGGTGGACCACCGGAAGTGCCGCGCTCTATTCGGACGCGCTGGAAACGGTGGTGAACGTGGCCGCGGCAGGGCTCGCGCTCGGCGCGCTGCGCTATGCGGCGCGGCCGGCGGACGCCAATCACCCCTACGGCCATGACAAGGCGGAATTCTTCGCCGCGGTTGTCGAGGGCGTGCTGATCGTCATCGCGGCCCTCTCGATCCTCGAGCATGCCTGGATGGTCTGGTGGAATCCCAAGCCGATCATCGCACCGCTCCGCGGCATCGCGCTCAATGCGTTCGCCACACTCATCAATGGCGGGTGGGCCGCCATCCTGCTGCGCGCCGGCCAGAGCGGCCATTCGCCCGCGCTCAGAGCGGATGCGCGCCATCTGATGGCCGACGTGGTCACCTCGGCCGGAGTGATCGTCGCCCTGCTCGGCGCGATCCTTGGCGGGGCGCTCTGGCTCGACCCGCTGCTCGCGGTCGCCGTTGCCCTCTACATCCTCTTTTCCGGCTGGCGGATCATCCGCGCCTCGGTGGGCGGGCTGATGGATGAGGCGCCGGACCCGGTCATCGTCGAGCGTATCCGGGCGCTGGTGGGCGAACACGCGACCGGAGCGATCGAGGCGCATGATCTGCGCATGCGCAGCAGCGGGCGGCTCACCTTTCTCGAGTTCCATCTCGTCGTTCCGGGCGCCATGCGAGTCGATGAGGCGCATGAGATCTGCGACCGGATCGAAGAAGCGCTGCGCAAGGCCATGGGAAACCTGATCGTCACCATCCATGTCGAGCCCGAGATGAAGGCCAAGCGGCACGGGGTGCCGGTTCTGTGAAGCCGGTTCCGTGAAGCGGGCCGCGCTTGCCTTTCTGCTGCTCCTGCTCGCGCGGCCGGAGGCGGAAGCCTCGCTCAGGGTGGTCTCCCTCAATCTCTGCACCGACCAGATGCTGCTCCTGCTCGCGCCCGGCGCGGCGGTGGGGCTTTCGCCGCTGGCGCGCGATCCCTCGCTCTCGGCGATGGCGGCGGAGGCCGCACATGTTCGGCTCACCGGCCCCTCGGCGGAAGCCGTGCTCCGCCTGCATCCCGATCTCGTGCTCGCCGAGCCTTACGGCGCAGCGGCGACGGTGGCGGCGCTCCGCGATCTCGGGCTTCGGGTCGTTATGCTGAACGACCCGGCGACATTTCCGCAAATCCGCGCCGCCATCACGACTCTGGCCACCCTTCTCGGCGCGCAGGCGCGGGGGGCAGAGCTGATCGCGGCGATGGACCGCACCCTGGCCGACCTGAAGCGGCCGGCCGATCGGCCGACAGCGGTCGTGCTCGAGCCGCGCGGACTCACGTCCGGCCCGGATTCGCTCGCGGGCAGCGTGCTCTGGGCTGCCGGGTACCGCGATACGGCCCGCGATGGCTGGGTCAGCCTGGAAAGACTGGTTGCCCATCCGCCCGATCTCCTTGTGCTGCCCGAGGCCCCGGATTTTCCCTCGCTCGCGACCCGCCTGCTGGACGATCCAGCGCTCGCCGCGATCCCGCGCCGCACAGTGCCGGCCGCCTGGATGATCTGCGGCACGCCTTTCGCCGCGGAGGCTGCGCGAATGATCGCCCGCTGATGCATAAGCCGATGTGCTGGGCCCTGGTCCTGCTTGGCCTGCTTGGCCTGCTCTCGCTGCTGGTTGGGACATCCGGGTTCGGCGTGCCGCTGCCGGTGATTTTTTGGCAGCTCAGGCTGCCGCGGACGCTGCTTGCCGTACTCGTGGGGGGTGGGCTCGGCATCTCCGGGGCCGCTCTGCAGGGCGCACTGCGCAATCCGCTCGCCGACCCCGGCCTGCTTGGCATCTCAGGCACGGCCGCGCTCGGCGCCGTCATCGCCTTCTATTGGGGGCTGGCCGCCCGGTTCGCGCCGGCGCTGCCGCTGGCCGGGCTGCTCGGGGCGGGGCTCGGCGCCGGGGCCCTGCTGCTCTTCGCTGGCCGGGCTCCGACCGGCTTGGCGCTGATCCTCGCCGGGATCGGCCTCTCGGCTGCGGCGGCCGCCCTGCTCGCCTTCGCGCTCGCCCTCGCGCCCAATGCCTATGCCCTGGCCGAATTAACCTTCTGGCTGCTCGGCGGCGTGGCGGATCGCACACTTACGGATTGCGCGCTGGCGGCGCCGCCTATCCTGCTCGGCTTGCTCGTGCTTCTGCGCCTTGGCCCGAGCCTCGATGCCTTGACATTGGGTGAGGAAACCGCGTCAACGCTCGGCACTCCCGTCTCTTCCACCCTTCGCCGCGTGGCGTTGGGCACGGCGCTCGCCGCCGGCGCGGCGGCAGCTTTGGCCGGCGGGGTCGGATTTGTCGGGCTGATCGCGCCCAATCTGCTCCGGCGCTGGCTCGGCGAACGGCCGGGAGCCTTGCTCCTGCCCTCCTCTATCCTGGGCGCAGCCCTTCTGCTTGCTTCCGATGTGCTCGTGAGACTCTCGGTGCTGGTGTTGCCGCTGCATGCCGAGCCGCCGCTTGGGGTGCTGACAGCCCTGATTGGCGCGCCGTTCCTGGTCGTGATCGCACGGCGATGGGAGCAATGATCGAAGTCGCGAATCTCTCCGTCCGGCTGGGCAAACGATGGGTTTTGGACAAGGTGAATTTCTCCGCCGCGTCTGGGCAGCTCACCGCGCTGGCGGGACCGAACGGTGCCGGGAAATCCACCCTTCTCAAAGCCTTGTGTGGCCTTCTTCCGGGAACGCTCCGGCCCGATCCGCGGCGTGTCGCCTATCTTGCGCAAGGCGCGCGCGCCTTCTGGGGCCTGACGGTCGAGGAGATCGTCTCGCTCGGGCGCATTCCGCATGGCGATCAGGCCCGGGAGCCGGTGGCACGGGCGCTCGCGCTCTGCGGCATTGCCGCGCTTGCCGGGCAGCGCATCGATCGTCTCTCGGGCGGGGAGGCAAGGCGGGCGATGCTCGCGCGGGTCTTCGCAACCGAGCCCGAGGCCATGCTGCTCGATGAGCCGACCGCCGATCTCGATCCGGCCGCCGCTTTTTCCATCATGCGGATTTTGCAGCAAACCGCGCGAGCCGGGAGTACGGTGATCGTGGTGCTGCACGCGATTGAACTGGCGCTCCGTTATGCCGACCGTCTGGTGGTGATGGATCGCGGGCGGATCATCGAAGATGGCGCGCCGCTGGCCGCCCTGCCCGCTGCCGCTTCCGCATTCGGGCTGCGATTCGGGCGGGATGGGCTGCCCCATCTCCTGCCGGAGTAGCATGCGGGAAGACAAAGGGCTGAGGCCGAGGGGGCCGCGATGACAGTGAGGATCGACCGGGTGGTGACGCGCGGCGGCGATGGTGGCGAGACCTCGCTCGGCAATGGCAAGCGCGTGCGCAAGGATGCGCTTCGCATCGAGGCGCTGGGGGCGGTGGATGAAGCGAATGCGGCGCTTGGCCTGCTCCGCCAGGCGGCCGGCGAGGATGCGGCCACAGCGGCGCTGCTGCTCAGCGTGCAGAACGATCTTTTCGATCTCGGCGCTGATCTCGCCGTGCCGGAAGGCGGGACGCGGCCGCGCCTCACGATCACGGAGGCGCAGGTGCAGGCGCTCGACGCGGCGATCGGAGCGCGCAACGCCGCCCTGCCGCCGCTGAAAAGCTTCATTCTGCCCGGCGGCGGCGCGTTCGCGGCGACGGCGCATCTCGCCCGCGCGATCGTGAGGCGGGCGGAGCGCCGGGTCGTCTCGCTCGCTGCGGCCGAGCCGCTCAACCAGGCGGTGATCCACTATCTCAACCGGCTTTCCGATCTTCTCTTCGTGCTCGCGCGTGCCGCGAGCGCCAAGGAGGGCGGCGAAACGCTCTGGCAGCCGGGCGGGGGCCATGGACGACGGATGAAAGGATGAACGTTCTTTGGTTCTTTCTTTCAGGAAGGAACACGCTCTCTATCTTCGTCTGCCGCCCTGGACTTGAGAAAAGATTTACGACAGATTCTGAGGAATATTCAAATTGATGTCATGGCTTTCCCGCTGCCCGCGCTCCGACCCGAGACAGGGTCTCTATCCTCGGCAACACCGCGGCTGAGACGCGGTTGCAGCCTCCCCTCCCGTTCGGACAGTCTTCACACCCATTTCGCGGGACGGTGTGGGTGACGATCTACGGGATGGGCGGGCCGAGATCGCGCCGGCTTGCGGGCCGGTCCTGTCGTAAAACGAGATCGACATAGAGCGTGGTGGTCCAGCCATAGTCGTGGATCACCCGGCGCATGGGATTGTCCGGCGAGCAGATGCCTTTCCGCAGCAGGAGGGGGGGCGGCAGCTCCCCCCGATCATCGTAATATTCAAAGAAAGTGCCGTAGGTTTCGCAGGCCTGCTCCACCCTCCGGATGGTGATGGCATCCAGGGATTGCGCGAGCTCGGCGAAGCGCTTGTCATGGCCCGCATATCGCTCAAGCCCTCGGGCGATCAGCCAGTTGACATTCACCCAAGCGGGACCGCGCCACATATCCTTGGAATAATGTTCCCGATCGCGCACCGCGATGGAGGGCACAGGAAATGCGGTGGCGAACATCTCCGGATCAAGAAGGTGCTGCGCGAGCAGGGCCGCCCTTTCCGGGGACGCTGCACCACAAATCAGCGGGAGAAAGCCGACGCTGGCGAGAATCGGCGAACGTGCACCGTTGGCCGCATCATAATCACAGTAGAACCGATCCTTCTCCGACCAGAGATACTGATTGATGCGTTGGCAGAGTTGCTGATATTTCCCCTGCCATGGCAGGATATCTTCCTCGTATCCGAGCTTCTGCGCAAGCATGGCCATGATCTCGCACTCGCGCGCGAGATAGGCGTTGAAATCGACGGCGGCCAAGCGGGTGGGATAGTGGAAATCGAAGCGGGGCGAATTGTCCATCCCGCTTTCGCCGCTTCGGCTTGTAGGGTCGCCTTCCACGAACCATTCGACAAGGCCGTCCCCATCCTTGTCGCGACTCTCCATATCCCAGCCGATATAGGCCGCGAGCTTCGGATAGAGGCGCCGCAGCCATTCGGAATCGCCCAGCACCTCATTCACCAGCGCGACCCCCCAGGCCAAAATGGGCGGCTGCGTATATTCCGACGGATTTCTGGTAGGCGACATCTGATGCGGAATGAATCCGCCGGGCCGCTGAAATTCGAACACCGCATCGAGCGCCGCGCGAGCCAGCATGGGATCGATATGCCGCCAGCCGATCGCGTGAAAGACGGAATCCCAAAGCCACATATCCTTGTGCGGCCAGCGGTCGGGCGTGGTCCAGGAAGAATGGATCGCCCCTTCGGGCGCAGAAAGCTGCCCCTTCATCACCGAAAGGGCGCGGAACAATGTCTTGCGGGTCGATCCGGAAAAGCGCTTCAGGACCGGCTGATCGAGGATCCATTGGCTTCGCAGCCGCCAGGACGCTTCGAGATCCGCGCCGATGAGGGCTGGATCGAAGTGGGAAGCGGTGCCGATGAGACAGCGTCCCGCTTCGGAAAGGGTGCGGATCTTCTCATCCGCGCCCGTTATCGTCACCGGGCCGGAAATCAGCAGATGATGGGCATCGAGCAGAAGGCCCCGGATCGCCTGCCCTGCGGCCTCGCGAAAGGAAAAGAAATCGTTGGAAAAGATGATTTCCGTCCCGGGCTGCTGGCCGAAGACGAGGTGCAGGCGGGCCGGATAAACTATTTCCAGTCCGGAAGGATTCGTAACCGTTCTAATCACCAGGCCGGTTTCGTAGTGAGTCGGTCCATCGATGCCCGAGTAAGCCATCAATTGCCCGCCATGCCATTGCGGCACGGAGAAGGAAGCGAGCGCGTCCGGTGATGCGCCATTCATGACGGTGATCCAGTGAAGATGCGCGACGGAGGGACCTGGTTTCCTTTGTTCATGGCGGATCCTTGGCGGGAGTCCGGCCGGGTCTCGGTTGACGGGACAAACGTTCCGGCGGGACGTTCGGGGCTCTCACCTTCATGGCCCTGACATTTTCAATAGGCTGGAACAGGGGATGCGCGGAAACGCCACGCGCGTTATCGATGAAAACAGTCCCTCTCTCGATATCCTGCATCCAGACGGCGGGGCGCGCGTCCGGCCGGGCACATTCGAGCGTGAAGTTCTTCACCGCGAGTCCCCGGACATGGCGGGCCAGAATGCCGGAGGCGGGAAGCTCGGCGCCAAAGCATTGGACATGTCCACCCGGCTCCGGATAGGAGCGCACGGCCTCCGGCGGCACGATCGCCGCCATTCTTGCCGTCCCGCCTCCTCTCATTCTCACATGGATATGATTCATCTCGACATCCTCGATCGGATGGAACGGAATGCCGCTCACGATCATCGGCATGGCGCTGTAGGTCTGCTCGCAATAGACATCTCGGATTGCAAGGCCGCGCAATCGTCCGGGGAGAGTGTTTTCAGGGCCACGCAGCCGCGCGCCGAGCCTGACGAAGAAAGGGGCGCTGCGCACGTCATGCATGGTGAGGCCCTGAATAACGACATCCTCCACGATGCCGCCGTCGACCGTGATGATCGCGATGCCGCGGCACCCGCGAAGGACATTGTTCCTCATCACGATATTGCGGAATCCGCCATTGGATTCCGTACCGAGCTTGATGCGGCACGTGTAATGCTCGGTATTCGTGCGGGCATCGTTTCCGAGATGCCGGTAGGTGCCGTCCATCACCGTGCCGGGGAAATAGGCGCCCGTCACGGTGCAATCGCGGATCAGGACATTTTGGGTGGGAACGGGCCGGCCGAGCGCGTAGGTGCTTTTCAGGCAGATCGCGTCATCGTTCGGCGAATTGACCTCGCAGCCAATCACATGGACCGTGTCGCAACCGTCGAAGTTGAGCCCGTCACGGTTCGTGTCGATCCGGAGGTTCTCGGTTCGGATATTGTTGGTGCCGGTGGCAAGAACGGCGCAATGGCCGCCTTCGCGCACCGCGATATCCTTGAGAATGACATTCTCGCAGCCGAGCAGCGCGATCGCCTTGTTGCCCACACCGGGCCGCGCGGCCGGCGGGCGGCCGGGCTCGAAGTCTCCGTTGACGAGGCCCCGGCCCCAGATCTGTCCCTCTCCCTCAATCGCGAGATCGCGAAGATTTTCGCCCCATATTAGGCTATTGTGCCAATGGCTGTGGCCGAAATCCTGATAGGGGAAACGCGATGCGATGCTCTCCTCCGGCGGGTCATAGCCTTCCTGCTTGCTCGCGTGCGGTGGCGGCTCCGCCGCGACGATGACGGCGCCTTCATCAAGATGAAGCCGGATGCGGCTTCGGAGACGGATGGAATAGCTCAGGTAATTTCCCGGCGGGAACCAGATTGTTCCGCCTCCTGCCTGGCTTGCCGCCGCGATCGCGCGGTTGATCGCAGCGCTGTCGATCGCTTTCCCCTCGCCCGTTGCTCCGAACGAACGCACATTGAAGAGATTGCCCGGCGGGATGGAGAGCGCCCGCAAGGCGGCGCTGGCCTCAGGGGGTCCGTTCACGGCCGTGCGCAGCGGCGCATGGTTCGGGGCCGCATCGATCGGCTGACTCCGGCGCCGGCCGGATCCGCTGGCTCACGCGTTTCGGCTTCCGTGCAGATCATCTTCGGTCGACCAAGACCCCGACATTTCCCTGCTTTGCCGGCCCCCAAGCCTGCCCACTCGGCCGCGCTGCCCTCCCTCCTCTCGCGCGCCGGGGCTGGCCCAATGGGAACCGACTCGGCCTTCGTCCCGCGTTCTGGGCGTCGCGCCCCAGAGTGTGCACGGAAGGCGGGGTCGGCGATACTACGGGCTTCCGCGCCGACGGCCGCGTGCGCCGGCGATCGCTTCCGCCTTGGGCGGCGCAGGAGCGGACCTGCCGGAGAGAGGCGGCCATGTGACCAACGCGCGCGGCTCGCTATAGAGGGAACGACGATGGGGCGGGCAGCGAATTGTCTGGCCTCGTTTCTGGGAGGAATATCGCGTGGACGAGGCCTCGCCCCTGTCATCCACCTGGATCGGGCTCAGCGCCTTCAACTTCTTCGCCGCCGCCGTTCAGACCGGGTTTGGCCCGTTTCTGCCGGTCTATCTGACACGATCCGGCTGGAGCCAGGCGGAGGTGGGCTTCGCGCTCAGCGTGGGCTCCATCGCGAGCGTGGCGAGCCAGGTTCCGGGCGGCCTCCTCGTAGACCATGTGCATCGGAAGCGGCTCGTCTGCGCGTTCAGCCTCATCGCGGTCGCGATGAGCGCGCTGACCATGGCCCTCTGGCCGGGCCTGGCGCCGGTCTGGGGCGCCGAAATCCTCTATGGGTTCGGCACGGCCGTGCTGGCGCCGGGGATTGCGGCGCTCACCCTCAGCCTGTGCGGCCATGCCGCGTTCGGCGAGCGCATCGGCAACAATGCCCGCTATGCTTCGCTCGGCAACGCCGCCGCCGCTGCCCTGCTTGGCCTCGTCGCCTATCACATGTCGCGCCGGGCCGTGTTCTTCCTGGCGGCCGCGATGACGGTGCCGGCCCTCGCCGCCCTGGCGCTGGTCGGACCTCCGTGCTTCGACGGCCGGACCGACCACCCGGCCCTGCTGCACCCGCGTGAGCGGACCGCGCGCCCGTGGCACGTCTTCCTCGGGCTGCACATGCATATCTTCGCGATCTGCGTCACTCTTTTTACGCTCTGCAATGCGGCGATGCTGCCGATCGCCCTGAACGGGCTGACGGCGCGCCAAGAGGATGCGGGGCTGGCGACGACCGGGTCCATCGTTGCGCTGCAGGCGGTGGTGGTGCTGTTCGCCCCCTGGATCGGCCGGGCGACGGAACGCTGGGGCCGGCGGCCCGTGCTCATCGCCGGTTTCGCCGCCCTGCCGGTGCGCGGCCTTCTGTTCGCGATGCTGCCCGGCCCGGTGCCCTTGATCGCGATCGAACTGCTGGATGGAATGAGCGCCGCGGTCATGGGAGTCATGATCCCGCTGATTGCGGCCGACCTCACGCGCAGCACCGGCTTTCTCAATCTCGCGATCGGTTCGTTCGGCCTTGCCGGCGCGCTCGGCGCCACGCTCAGCACGTCGCTCGCCGGTTGGATCGCCAGCCAGTTCGGCCTGCGCATCGCCTTCCTTGCGCTGGCCGCGGCTGGCGGCGTGGCGCTGCTGGCCGTGCTGGTGATGATGCCGGAGACCTGGCCCCATAGGAAACGCGTGAGAAAGGGCTCCAGAAGAGGCGCTCTGTCCGGCGCCAAGTAAAAGCCGAACGTTCGAGAATGATTGGCTGATTAAGGGAGAAGGCTCGCCATGACGAAGATCGCCGTCTCCGCGGCGCCGCGCCGCCAAGGATCCGACTATCCGGCGCCTTATGACGAACCATGCCGTGCGTGCGCACGGCAGGCCCTGGGAGACGCGGCGGGCCTGAGCCAGTTCGGGGTCAACCTGCTCCGCCTGGCGCCGCGCGGCTGGTCCAGCCAACGCCATTGGCACCAGGCCGAGGACGAGTTCGTCTGGGTGCTGGAAGGCGAGGTCGTGCTTGTGACGGACGATGGCGAGGCGATCCTGCGGGCCGGCGACGGCGCGGGCTTCAAGGCAGGCGTGGCGGATGGGCATCATTTGCAAAACCGGTCCGGCCAGAATGCCGTGCTGCTTGAGATCGGATCGCGCCGGGAAAAGGAGGATTACGTCGTCTCTCCGGATATCGATCTGCACTGGGACGCCGGATCCGGCTATGCGCACAAGGACGGCAGGCCGTACGAGCGCGATGATTTCTGATCATCGCGCCCTGAATGTCGCGACGATGGCTGACGCCGAGATGTTAGGAAAGAAACCATCATTCATGCGCCGCTTCGATGACTTTCCCGGCGCGCATGTTCCATTCAGGCGCCGACATTCCGCAATGAGCAACGATGTTGGTACATCTCCCTATTCATAGCCGTAGCCCCCGCAGGTTTTTGTTTCTCGGCGTGGGGATGGGGAGTCTTCTCCAATTTCTCAGCCACGCACTTCGTTTCGGTTTGCTTTGTTGGTGGCCCATACCGAATATCCGCCCTCCCGGCTTGAGGAAAAAGCCTGGTTGACGGGGGAGGCCCCGGCCATCGCCAATCTCGCCTTGTTCGCCCATACCGAGCTGCGCCGATGAGGGCGGATTCGATCTCGCTCAATGGCCCCGCTGCGCGCCCGCCGTGGCTCGCGAAGCCGTGCCCGCTCGGCTCTGTTCGGTCTTGCCGGCATCTTCACACTTCTGGCGCCCCACACTTCTGGCGCCCCACACTTCTGGCGCTCTGGCCCGGAATCCCCGATGATGGAACAAGGCTCACGTCATCAAGAAAGGGAAATCCCGATGCCGACCGCCCGCCTTGGCCTGGCCGTGGTCCTGGCCGCGCTCCTCGGCCCCCTGTCTCTGGCCGCCCATGCCGCCGCGCCCTCGTTCGTCCATAACGGGCAAGTAACGATGTGCGTCGATCCCACCTATCCGCCGATGGAGATGTATGCCAAGCCCGGCGAGAAGACCCCGGTTGGGTTCGATATCGATCTCGCACACAGGCTCGCCGGGATCTGGGGCGCGAAGCTCACCATCCAGGCAATGGATTTCACCGGCCTGCTGCCCGGGCTCGGCAGCCATCGCTGCGATTTCGTCATCAGCGGCATGTTCATCACGAAGGCACGCACAGAGGTCTTCGACGCGGTGCCCTATCTGCGCTCGGCGATGGTGCTGCTCGTGCGGGCGGACAACAGCACCGTGCATGGGCCGGAGGATCTCGCCGGCAAGGTCCTCGTCGTGCAGGCCGGCACGGTCTATGAAATCCGCGCCCATGCGCTGGCGGCGCAATTCGCCAAGGAGGGCAAGCCTTCCGTCACGATCCAGGCCTATCCGGGAGGCACCGATGTCGCCGAGCAACTGCTGACCGGGCGCGCCGACGCCGGCTTCACCCAGGATACCGAGGCCGCGTTCCGCGCCGTTTCCGATCCCGGGAAGTTCAAGGTGGCTTATGTCTATCCGCCGACCGACACGTTCGGCCTCTATTTCAACAAGAACGCCGCCGACGCGACGCTGATCGCAGCCGAGATCACCTCGCTCCGCGCGAGCGGAGTGATCAGGGCGCTTGCCGCCAAATGGCACCTGCCGGAGGCGGACGCCACCGCGAAGCTGCCGTAAGACCGGAGGAACAGGGCAGCGGGGAATGAGCTTCGATACGCATGTGTTCTGGGCTGCCCTTTTTTCCTGGCCTATCCTTCAGGGGGCCTTGATCTCGGTTGCGCTCACGATCTCGTCCCATGCCATGGGGATCGTGCTCGGCCTTTTTCTCGCGCTGCTCGGGGCGGCGCGCGGGCGGGCCCTCCGCGCCTTCGCCACCACCTATATCTGGCTCTTTCGCGGGGCGCCGACCCTCCTCCAGCTCCTCTTCGTGTGGAACGCGCTGCCGCAGCTTCTGCCGGTGCTGCGCGAGCACTGGTTCACACCGTTCCTTGCCGCGTGGTTCGCGCTCAGCCTGAACGAAGCCGCCTACCAGGCGGAAATCAGCCGCGCCGCCATCGCATCCGTGCCGGGCGAGCAGCGCGATGCCGGCCTTGCGCTCGGGCTCTCGCGCGTTCAGTGCTTCCGCCTCGTCGTGCTTCCCCAGGCGATCCGGGTCGCCATCCCGCCCACGGCGAATGAATTCATCACCCTGCTCAAGGTGACGTCGCTCGCCTCGGTGATCAGCCTGCAGGAATTGCTGGCTGTCACCACGCGGGAGATCTCGGTGACCTTTCGCTTCACCGAGCTCTATGCCGTGGCGCTGGTCTATTATCTCGCGATCGTCTCCGCGCTGATGCTTGGCCAGGCTTGGCTCGAGCGCCGCTTCGGCGCCGCCCGGGCGGCGGGCCTGCACACGCACGGATAGGCAAACGCGGCCGGCCCCCCAATATTCGCGCGATTGCCCGTGCTTGAAGGGGGTTCCAACGTGCCGAAGCGACTTCATCTTGGTGCCTTCATGCGCCCGGTCAGCATTCATACCGCCTGGTGGCGCTATCCCGGTGCCTATCCGGATGCGAATTTCAATCTGCGGCACCTGGTGCGATTCATTCAGACCCTCGAACGCGGCCGCTTCGACGCCTTCTTCATGGCCGATCATCTGGCGGTTCTGAACATGCCAATCGAGGCCTTGCGGCGGAGCGTCACCGTCACCTCGTTCGAGCCGCTCACCCTGCTCTCCGCGCTCGCGATGGTGACCGAGCGGATCGGCCTGATCGCGACGGCTTCCACCACCTTCGATGCGCCCTACCACATCGCGCGCCGCTTCGCCTCGCTCGATCATATCAGCCGAGGACGCGCGGGCTGGAACATCGTCACCACCGCGAACCCCGAGGCCGCTCTCAATTTCGGCATGACGGAGCATATGGAGCATGACGAGCGCTATCGGCGGGCGCGCGAGTTCTATGCCGTCGTCACCGGCCTTTGGGACAGCTGGGCGGATGATGCCTGGCTGCGAGACCAGGAGAGCGGCATTTTTTTCGACCCGCGCCGGATGCATGTTCTCGCCCACAAGGGCGAGCATCTTTCCGTGCGCGGGCCGCTTAATATCGCACGGCCTGTCCAGGGCTGGCCGGTCATTGTCCAGGCCGGCGCATCGGAGGCCGGGCGGCGGCTCGCCGCGGAGACGGCGGAGATGGTATTCGCCAGCGGCCGCACCATCGGAGAGGCAAGAGAGTTTTACAAGGATGTGAAGCGGCAGATGCAAGGGCTCGGCCGCGCGCCTGACGCGCTTAAGATTTTGCCCGGTGCGCTCGTCATTGTCGGGCGGACCAGGACGGAGGCCGAGGACAAGAAGGCGCTGCTTGACAGTCTCGTGCATCCGGAGAGCGGGGTGCCGAATCTTTCGATCCTGCTCGGGGTCGATGCCTCACGCTTCGATCTCGATGCGCGCTTGCCGGAAATTCCGCAGTCCAACGCGAGCCAGAGCGGGCGGGACACGCTGGTCGCATTCGCGCGGCGGGAGAACCCGTCGGTTCGCCAGCTGGCTCAACTGGTCGGTGGATATGGCGGGCTGCAGATGGTGGGCACGGCTGGCGAAATCGCCGATACCATGCAGGAATGGCTGGAGACGGAGGCCGCTGACGGGTTCAACATCATGTTCCCGACCGTGCCGGCGGGGCTTGATGACTTCGTCAATCTCGTCGTGCCGGAGCTGCAGCTTCGCGGCATTTTCCGCCGCGAGTACGAGGGCGCCACCTTGCGCGAAAATCTCGGCCTGGCACGGCCGGAGAATCAGTTCTTCCGCGCGCGGGCGGCCGAGTGAGCGGGGTGCGTTGCCACACACGGGCCAGGAAAGCTAGATTGATCGGGATGAATGGGCCGATCCTGGTCCCACCGGACATTGGTTCCGGGCCCGGATTCCGGGCGCCGGTTTGCATGGACACGATTGGAGAGTGCAGAGCGATGGCGACGATACCCGCGCAATACATGGATTTGCTTGAACAAAAGAAGGCCTTCGCCAGTCTCGCGACCTTGATGCAGGATGGAACACCGCAGGTGACGCCGGTATGGTTCGACTACAAGGACGGCGTGGTGCGCGTGAATTCCGCCAAGGGGCGAGTGAAGGTGCGCAATATGAAGGAAGGGGCGCCGGTGGCGCTCTCGATCCTCGATCCGGACAATGCCTATCGCTACATCCAGATCCGGGGCCGTGTCACGCATGTCACCGAAGAGGGCGCGGATGCGCATATCGACCGGCTCGCCAAGAAATATCTCGGGAAGGACACTTATCCCTTCCGCCAGCCGGGCGAGGTGCGGGTAACGTTCGAGATCGAGCCGACCTCCGTCGACACGATGGGCTGAACGGCCCCGCGTATTACAGAAGATCGCGGACGGCATTGCGGTAATCCCGCAATGCCGCCAGGTGATCGGCCAGCGACTTTCCGCCGATCCGGTGATGATGGAAGCGGCCGAACGTGCTGTTGAGCGTGACATGGGTAACGCCGGCTGACTTCCAGAAATTGAATTCGGCCCGCCAGTCTTTTTCGTCGCCTTTCCCGGTGGAAACCCAGACCTCGAGGCCGATGCTGGCCGGGTCGCGGCCTTCCTGCTCGGCGTAGCGGCGAAGCTTGGCGAACTCGGCCTTCGCGGTATCGTCCGCAGGATAGGCGAGCATCATCCAGCCATCGCCCCATTTGGCGATGCGGCGGAGTGTCGCGTCATGATGGCCGCCGAACCAGATGGGGATGCGGCGTCGCGGCGGCAGCGGGTTGATGCCGGCGTCCTGGATATGATGCCATCGCCCCTCGAAGGTCACATGCGGCTCGGCCCAAAGCGCCCGCATGACCTGCACCTGCTCCTCGGAGCGCTTGCCGCGATTGTGGAAATCCTCGTTGAGGCCGATGAACTCGACCTCGTTCCAGCCGATCCCGATACCAAAGCGGAACCGGCCGCCCGACAGAACATCGAGGCACGCGGCCTGCTTGGCGACGAGAACCGTCTGACGCTGCGGCAGGATCATCACCTGGGTGGAAAACCCGATCCGGGTGGTGCAGCCGCTCAAGAAGCCGAACAGAACGAAGGGATCGTGGAAGAGATCGGCCGATGTGTTGCGATCCCCCCATCCCGGCCGGCTCGCGACATTGACGCCAAGGACATGGTCCGGGGCGGCCAGATGGTCATAGCCGGCTTCCTCCGCGGCTTGCGCGAAGGCGCGCACGGTGGCGGGCTCGCCGCCGATATCGATCAAAGGCAATGAAATGCCGAGCTTGATCCCCCGTTGCTCCATGACCCTGGCTCCAATGACGTTGCCGCGCCGGTCCGGGACTGTCGCCGCCGCGCGCACCTGGGCTATTGTGCTGCGCAGACAGCTTCACCGAAAGCAAGGGGTGCGGCTTTGCTCAAGCTTGGATACAAGGCCTCCGCCGAGCAGTTCGGCCCGACCGAATTGCTTGAATTCGCCAGTCTGGCCGAACGGTCCGGCTTTGATTCCGTGTTCATCAGCGACCACTTCCAGCCATGGAAGCACCATGGCGGCCATGCCCCGTTCTCGCTCGCCTGGCTCGGGGCGCTCGGGGCGAAGACGTCACGGATCATCATGGGCACCTCCGTGCTGACGCCCACCTTCCGCTACCATCCCGCGATCATCGCCCAGGCCTTCGGGACACTGGGCACGATGTTCCCCGGCCGCGTCGTGCTCGGTATCGGCACCGGCGAATCTCTCAATGAAGTGCCCTCGACCGGGTTGGCGTGGCCCGAGTTCAAGGAGCGCTTTGCGCGTTTGCGCGAAGCGGTGACGCTGATCCGCAAGCTCTGGACCGAGGAACGGGTGACGTTCGCCGGCCAATATTACCGGACCGAGAAGGCGACCATCTATGACCGGCCGGAGACCCTGGTGCCGATCTATGTGGCGGCCGCAGGCGCCCTGGTTGCGCGCTATGCCGGACGACAGGGCGATGGATTGATCTGCACCAGCGGCAAGGCATGGGATCTTTATACCGAGACCCTGTTGCCGAAAGTCGCCGAGGGGCTCGCAGAGGCGGGTTCGCGGGCAGAGAATTTCGAACGGATGATCGAGGTCAAGGTCTCGTTCGATACAGATATGAAACGGGCGGCTGAGGATACGCGCCACTGGGCCGTGCTGGCCCTAACGGCGGAAGAAAAACTCTCTGTCGAGGATCCGGTCGAGATGGATCGTCTGGCCGCGAGCCTGCCCGCCGAACGGAGCGCGAGCCGCTTTATCGTCTCGACCGATCCTGACGAGCATGTCGCGCGCATCCGCGCCTATGTGGATCTCGGGTTCCGGCATCTCGTCTTTCATGCACCCGGCCCCGATCAGGCCCGCTTCCTCCGCCTTTATGGCGAGCAGGTTTTGCCGCGCCTTCGCAAGCTTCCTCTGGCAGCGGGGCCAAAGGACCATCCGGTAGGACACCCGGGAGCGGCATGACACGCCTTGCCTCTCTCGAAATTTCCGCAGTTCGTGGCTTCAAGCATATCGAGCGCGGCGATGATCTGGCCGGATTGATCGCGGCCGCGTTCCAGGAAAGCGGCCATGCGCTCCGCACCGGGGACGTGGTGGTGGTGGCGCAGAAGATTGTCTCGAAAGCAGAAGGACGTCTTGTCGATCTCGCGACCGTCTCGCCTTCTCCGCGCGCCGTGGCGATCGGCGAGGAGATCGGCAAGGATCCGCGGCTGGTGGAAGTCATCCTCTCGGAATCGGTCCGCGTGGTGCGCAAGCGCCCGGGGCTCCTGATCGTCGAGCATCGCCTTGGCTTCGTCATGGCGAATGCCGGCGTCGATCAGTCGAACATCGCCGCGCCGGACGGCAAGGAGCGCGTGCTGCTGCTGCCCGAAAACCCTGACGGCAGTGCGGCGTCCCTGCGGGCGCGGCTGCTCGCGCTTACCGGTGCCGCGCTCGGCGTCGTCATCAATGACAGTTTCGGCCGGGCCTGGCGGCGCGGCACGGTCGGCATCGCGCTTGGCGTGGCCGGGCTGCCTGCGCTGATCGATCTTCGCGGCCGCGCTGATCTTTTCGGCCGCAGGCTGGAGGTGAGCATCGTCGGCTTCGCCGATGAGATCGCCGCCGCCGCCTCGCTGCTGATGGGACAGGCGGATGAAGGAAGGCCGGTCGTGCTGCTGCGCGGTCTTGAATGGTCGGCACCCGCATCTTCGGCCGCCACGCTCGTGCGGCCGCCGGAGGAAGATCTCTTTCGATGATGCCAAGCCTCGTTGTCGCGCTTTCCGGCGGCATTGGCGGAGCCAAGCTCGCGCTCGGGCTCGCCCGTGTTCTGGCGCCGGAAAATCTGCTCGTCATCGCCAATACCGGCGATGATTTCGAGCATCTCGGCCTCTCCATCTCGCCCGATATCGACACGCTGATGTACACGCTGGCCGGCCTCGACAATCCGGAGCTTGGCTGGGGGCGGCGCGACGAGACCTGGTCATTCATGGAGACGCTCGCGGCACTTGGCGGGGCGGAGTGGTTTCGCCTCGGGGACCGTGATCTCGCCGTCCATGTCGAGCGTACGCGGCGCCTCCACGCCGGCGAACCTCTCTCCGCCATTACGGCCGATTTCTGCCGCCGCCTTGGGGTTGGGCCGCGGGTGCTGCCGATGAGCGACGATCCCGTGCGCACCCAGCTTCACACCGACGAAGGCCGGCTCGATTTCCAGGATTATTTCGTCCGCCTGCGATGCCGTCCGGTGGTGCGCGAGATCAATTTCGTGGGTGCGGCGAATGCCCGGCCACATCCGGATTTCCTCGCCACCCTCACCGACGAACGGTTGCGCGCGGTGATCATCTGTCCTTCCAACCCGTTCATCAGCGTTGAGCCGATCCTGGCTGTGCCAGGCGTGCGCGCCGCGCTCGCCGCCTGCCCCGCGCCCGTGCTCGCGGTTTCGCCGATCATTGGCGGCCGCGCCGTCAAGGGTCCCACAGCGAAGATGATGAGCGAGCTTGGCATCACACCGGGTGTTGCCGCGGTTGCCGAACGCTATCGCGACCTGCTCGACGGCTATGTCATCGACCAGAGTGACGCCGCGGAGGCTTCCGGCCTCGGCCTTCCTGTGACCCTGGCGCCGACCTTGATGACGACGCTCGCGGACCGCACGCATCTGGCGCGCATCGTGCTCGACGCGGCGGACGCCATCCGCGCGGAAACCCCATCACCCAAAACGCCGTCACAATGAACGACCCTGATGGCATCTGGGCGGTCGTGCCCATCAAGGAATTCGGGGGCGCGAAACAGCGCCTTGCCGGCCTTCTGACAGCGGAACAGCGCCGCGCGCTCGCCGCTTGCATGGCCGAGGATGTGCTTGAGGCGCTCGCCGCCGTTCCCGAGCTTGCCGGCATCCTCGTCGTGACGAAAGAGCCCGTGGCGATCGCTCTCGCGCAACGTTACGGAGCCCAGATCAGCACCGATGGCGCGCGCAGCGGACATACCGGCGCCGTGGCCGCCGCCGCCCAGCGCCTCGTCCGCGAACGCCGCGCCGGCATGATCACCCTGCCCGGTGACATCCCTGCCGTCACCGCGGCCGAAATCTCGGCCACCCTCGCCGTACACAAGCCCTCGCCTTCCTTCACCATCGTGCCCGCGCATGACGAGCTTGGCTCCAACGCGATTGTCGTCACTCCGCCGGACGCATTGCCGCTCCAGTTCGGCGACAACAGCTTCTTCCCGCACCTCGACTCGGCTCGCCGCGCCGGCCTCGCACCGACCATCATCCGCCATCCCGGCATTGCCATGGATATCGACCACCCAGCCGATCTCGACATGTTCCTCAGCATGAAATCCCTCCGCCCCACCCGCACCCGCGCGTTCTTGGAGAAAGAAAGGCCAAGGGGCTCCGCCCCCTGGATTCCCGCCAGGGCCTGAGAGCCCCTGGCAGAGGGCCGAAAACCGCGCCCCGCAGCCTTTGCTTTAGCCTTTGCTTTCCGGCCTTTCCTGCCTTCAATCCGCGGCGGCGAGCCGGCGGGGCGGGGTTTGGACGACCGGGGCGAGCGGCGCGGCGCGGAAGGAGGCGGCGCGGCGCTCCGGCGGCACCGGACGGTAGAGCGTGTCGCGTTGGACGGCGATGCGGCCGATGGAGAGGATCAGACTTTCCATCGATTGGGGCGGAAATTCCTGGCCGTGTTCGGTGCCCGCAGCGCGGGAGATGCTTTCGTTCATCAGCGTGCCGCCGAGATCGTTGGCGCCGGCCGCAAGGCACATGGCGGCGCCGGCAGGGCCCATTTTCACCCAGGAGGTCTGGATGTTGGTGATGTGGGGATGGAGCGCGAGGCGGGCGACGGCATGCATCAGCACCGCTTCGCGCAAGGTCGGCCCACGGCGCGCGGCCCCGCGCAGATACATCGGCGCCTCCATGTGAACGAAGGGCAGCGGAACGAATTCCGTGAATCCGCCAGTTTCGGCCTGCAGGTCGCGCAGCGCCAGCAAATGCCGCGCCCAGGAAATCGGCTGCTCGACATGCCCGTACATGATCGTCGCGGTGGTGCGCAGGCCAAGGCGGTGCGCGGCGCGTACCACATCGAGCCATGATTTCGTGTTCACCTTGTCCGGGCAGATGATCGCGCGCACATCGTCATCCAGGATTTCGGCCGCCGTACCCGGCAAGGTTCCAAGGCCCGCGTCCCTCAGCCTGGCCAGGAACGCGGGCACGGTGAGACCGAGTGTCGCCGCGCCCTGGGTCACTTCGAGCGGCGAGAAAGCGTGGACATGCATGCCAGGAACCGCCGCCCGGATGGCGCGGCAGATGCCGAGATAGGTCTCCCCCGTATAGTCGGGGTGGATGCCGCCTTGCAGGCACACTTCGGTGGCACCCCGCTCCCAGGCCTCGACCGCGCGGCGCACGATTTCCTCGAGCGCAAGGTCATAGGGCGCGCCACGCAGCGCCTCATGCGTCTTTCCCTTCGAGAAAGCGCAGAAGCGGCAACGATAATAACAGATGTTGGTGTAGTTGATATTGCGGTTGACAACGTAGCGCACGACATCGCCGCTCACCGCGCGGCGAAGATCATCGGCGGCATGGATGACGCGCTCACAATCGGCATCGCGCGCTGCGAAGAGCCGTACGATCTCGGGCTCATCAAGGCGCTCTCCGCCGCGTGCCTTCGCAATGATATGTTCGACGTGCGGATCGGTCGTCGCGGCCTGAACCGCGGGCGGGCGCGGCGGCACGGTCGTTCCGGGGGACCATTCATCCTCGCGCGCGAGACCTTCGGCATCACTCATGCGGCGCACGCGCGCAGCAACGTCCGGTGCGAGCCAGTCCGCGGCCTGCCGCGCATAGGCGGGGTAGACAGCAAGCCGGTTCACCAGAAGCTTGCCCGCCTCGGCGCAACGTCGTGAAAGCTCCGTGATCGCCGGCCAGGGCGCTTCAGGATTGACATGGTCCGGGGTGACCGGCGAGACACCGCCCCAGTCATTGATGCCTGCTGCCATCAGGCGCGGATAGACGCCGGGCGAAAGATTGGGCGGTGCCTGGATGTTCATCTCCGCCCCCAGGATCAGACGCGCGGCGGCGATGGTCCAGAGCATGTCCTCGAGATCCGGTTCCGCGGCATCGGCACATTTCGTGCCCGGCTTGGCGCGGAAATTCTGGATGATGACTTCCTGGATATGCCCATATGCGGCGTGAAGATCGCGGATGGCGCGGAGCGCATCGAGCCGTTCGGCACGCGTCTCGCCGATTCCGATAAGAATGCCGGTGGTGAAGGGCACGCGGAGCTCGCCGGCCAGCCGCAAGGTTTCCAGCCGCACGGCGGGATGCTTGTCCGGGGAGCCGTAATGCACCCCGCCCGGTTCGCAAAGCCGCTCGCTCACGGATTCCAGCATGATGCCCTGGCTTGCCGAGACTTCACGCAGGCTGGCCACGTCCTCCCGTGTCATCACGCCGGGATTGAGGTGCGGCAGCAGCCCCGTCTCGCGCAGCACGAGCGCGCTCATCGCGCGCAGATAATCGATGGTAGAGCGATAGCCGAGCGAAGCCAGCGCCTCCCGCGCCGCGCGGTAGCGCAGCTCCGGCTTGTCGCCCAGCGTGAAGAGCGCCTCCGTGCAGCCGGCCGCTTCGCCGGCGCGGGCAATCGCCAGCACCTCCTCCGCGGCGAGATAGGCGGGGCTGCCGGCGCGCGGCCGCTCGGCGAAGGTGCAGTAATGGCACACATCCCGGCACAATTTCGTAAGAGGGATGAAGACCTTCCGCGAGTAGGTGATGACCCGCCCATGGCCTGCATCGCGCAGCCGTTGGGCCGCTTCCGTCAGTTCCGCGAGCGGTGCCCGCAAAAGCCACTCCCAAGATGGCTCATTCGGCGAGACATTCGATCCGTTCATCGCCTCGATCATCGCCCCATCATCATTCCTTGGGCATTGTCCCCCGGGTCTTGTCCCCTGGGTCTTGTCCCCTGGGTCTTGTCCCCTGGACATTGTTCCACGGGTCTCGGCACCTGGGTACAGATAGGCCCTTTTCCGTCCGACCCCAACGGAGGCGGCCTCTGTTTGCTAATGGCGGCCGGGACCGGCATCCTGCGGGATGGCATCACAGGATGCAATCGGGGAGCAGGCTTACATGCAAATCGGCTTGAACGCGCCCACCGCCGGACCACTCGCCGCCGCGGAGGCCCTGACGCAAATTGCGATCGAGGCCGAGGCGATCGGGTTCAACTATCTGACCTTCAGCGATCACATCGTCATCCCGTCCGACATCCAGGCGCGCTACCCCTATTCCGAGACCGGTGAGTTCCCTCAGGGCGCGCGCGCCGGACGGCACGAGCAATTGACCGAGATTGCCTTCATCGCCGCGAAAACGTCACGCATCCGGCTGGTGACTTCGGTGATGGTGGTGCCGCACCGCCCGGCGGTTCTAACGGCAAAGATCCTTTCGACGATCGACGTGCTGTCGGGCGGGCGGCTCACGGTGGGCATCGGCGCTGGCTGGATGAAGGAGGAATTCGCGGCCGTCGGCACACCGCCCTTCGCCGAGCGTGGCGCCGTCACCGACGAATATCTGCACGCGTTCCGCACGCTCTGGACCAGCGAAACACCGCGCTTTGCCGGGAAATATGTCGCGTTCGACGGCATCATCTTCGAGCCGAAACCCGTCCAACACCCCCATCCGCCCATCTGGGTCGGCGGCGAGAGCGGGCCCGCGCTCCGCCGCACCGCCCGCCTCGGCGATGCCTGGTACCCGATCGGCACCAATCCCGCGAACCTGCTCGACAGTTTGCCGCGCTACCGCGCCGGGGCCGAACGGGTCCGCAAGCTCGCCGCCGAGGCCGGACGCAGCGTGGCGCTCGCCCTGCGCTGCGGCAAGCACGGCCCGGAACTGCCTGCGAAAGCGAGCGACGGCGAACGACGACTTTTCTCAGGCACTCCCCGCGAGATCGCTGGCGACCTGCGCGATCTGAAATCTCTCGGTGTCGGCTATGTCGATTTCACGATCGCGCAGCCGACGCTTCCGGCCACGCTCGCCGATATGAAACGTTTCCGTGATGAAGTGCTCGCGCGGGCATAGCGCAGATCGCGCTTGACGGGATCGCAGAGCGATCCGGGAGCGCGTGAATCTGCTCGGCAAAACGAACCCGGAGCGTGCTCCGTCAAACGGAACATGCTCCAACGCGAAGGGATCCCGGCAAGGGCGCAGGACGCCCTTGCCTCGGCCTTACCCGTCGGCAGCGCGGCCGCCGAGCAGAACCTCCCGCTTGCCGACATGGTTGGCGGGGCTCACGATACCGTCCTTTTCCATCTGCTCGATCAGCCGTGCGGCGCGGTTGTAGCCAATCTGCAGGTGGCGCTGGATGAAGGAGGTGGACGCCTTGCCTTCGCGCGCGACGAGCGAGACGGCCTGTTCGTAGAGGCCGCGCTCGCCTTCGCTGCCGCCCTCGCCCAGGCCGGGAACGGCAGCCCCGGAATTGTCGTCCTCCTCGGCTTCGGTGATCTCCTCGATATAGGCCGGCTCGCCCTGCTCACGCAGATATTCGACCACCGCCTCCACCTCGGCATCCGAGACGAAAGGCCCATGCACGCGGGTGATGCGACCGCCGCCCATCATGTAGAGCATGTCGCCCTGGCCAAGCAGCTGCTCGCTGCCCTGCTCGCCGAGGATGGTGCGTGAATCGAACTTGCTGATCACCTGGAAGCTGATGCGGGTTGGGAAATTGGCCTTGATCGTGCCGGTGATCACGTCCACCGACGGCCGCTGGGTCGCCATGATGACATGGATGCCGGCAGCGCGGGCCATCTGGGCGAGACGCTGGACCGCGGCCTCAATATCCTTCCCGGCGACCATCATGAGATCGGCCATCTCGTCGATGACGACGACGATGAAGGGCAGCGGCTCAAGCACAAGTGGCTGCTCCTCGAACATCGGCCGGCCGGTCTCGGCATCGAATCCGGTCTGCACGCGCCGGGTGACGACCTCGCCCTTGGCGCGGGCTGC
>DASZQO010000176.1:0-4347 GCA_035549615.1 Acetobacteraceae bacterium | reverse complement strand
CCCACTCGCCACAGTCCAGAGCACGCCCGAACCCACCCAGGCCATGCATTCGAGGACGCGCCGGCGCCCCGTCTCCGGCGCGGTATCAGATCGCGCCTGCTCAAAACGCGCTTTCATCTTCGAGGCTCCTCACTGGTGGCGGACAATGAGGAGACTGCGGAGGTGGAAAGCTTATTCGCTCCCGGACAGAATTTTTGCGCGCGGCGAAGCTTTCAGCTCCGCTCGATCTCCTGGGCCGCAGCGTCGAGTGCCGCGACCACGCGGCGAAGCTCCTCTTCGGTAAGCCGCCCGCGAGCCAGGCGCAGCCGGAGCGCCGTTCGCACATTGTGCATCGCGCGGAAGAGCTGCGCGCGCCCAGCGCCGCCGGCACCCGCCTCGGCCATGCGGGCGAAGAGCGCCTCGACCTCCGCTTCATTCTCCGCGAGTGTCCTACGGCCGGCTTCGGTGATCGCATAGCGCTTCTTGCCCTCGGCCTCCGCCTCCTGGCGGATCAGCTCCTGCTCCTCAAGCAGAGTGAGGGTGGGATAGATCACGCCCGGGCTCGGGCTGTAGGCGCCGCCGAAACGGTCCTCGATCTCCTTGATGAGCTCATAGCCGTGGCGCGGCGCATCTTCGATCAACCGGAGAATGACGAGGCGGAGCGCGCCCTGCTCGAACATCCGGCCGCCGCCACCCATGCGGGCGCGGAACATCCCGCGCATGAAGCGGCGTCCGCCATGGCCGTGGCATCCGAAACCATGTTCCGAGGTATGGCGAAAATACATTGACCGTCTCCTGACGAGTGAGTTTCGATATATCTTTATCTAAGATATATCGAAACTCTGTCAAGAGCGAACGACTTTCGTCCGATCACCGTGGCTTCTGGCAGAAGCGGGGCGCCCTGAACCTATTCAGGGGCCCCCGCGGCGGAGCGATCCGCCAAAGCCGGCGGGAAGACATGAAATTGACCGAAACATCAAAGCGAGAGCGTGATGCGGTCGATCTCCGCGAAATCCTCCTGAGTCAGCGCCCAGCCATCCGCTTCCGCATTCGCGGCAAGCTGTTCGGGGCTTGTGGCTCCGGTGATCACCGAGGCCACGGCCGGGCGGGCCAGCAGCCAGGAAATGGCGAGCTCGAGCAGAGTATGGCCGCGCGCTTCGGCGAAGGCCCGAAGCTTCTCCACCCGCTGCAGGTTTGTCTCCGTGGCGAAGCGATCCCTGAGCCGCACCCAGTCGGCGGCCAGCCGCGAGCCTTCGGGCAGTTTCGTGCCGGCGCGGTATTTGCCCGTGAGCAATCCGCTCGCGAGCGGGAAGTAGGGAATGAGGCCCAGCCCATAGCGGGTCATGGCCGGGATGAGCTCCGCCTCGATGCCGCGGACGAGCACGGAATATTCGTCCTGGCAGGAGATGAAGGGAGTAAGTCCGCCCGCCCGGGCCGTCCATTCGGCCTCGACGACCTGCCAGGCGGGAAGATTGGAGCAGCCGATATAGCGGACCTTGCCGTCATGGATGAGGTCGTCGAGGGTGCGCAGCGTCTCGTCGATCGGCGTCAGCGGGTCGGGCTGGTGGAACTGGTAGAGATCGATCCAATCCGTCTTGAGACGGCGAAGACTGTCCTCGACCGCGCGCATGATGTAACGGCGTGAGCCGCCCATGAGCATGCCGGCATCATCCATGCGCATCCCGAACTTGCTGGCGAGCACGATCTCCTTGCGGCGTTCGCCGAGGATCTGGCCGAGACACTCCTCGGATCCGCCGCGCGCGCCATAGACATCGGCCGTATCGAAGAAATTGATGCCGAGATCGAGCGCCTTGTGCACCACCTTGCGCGAGGCTTCGAAGTCGATACGGCCACCGAAATTGTTGCAACCAAGACCGATTTCCGAGACACGGAGGCCAGAGTGGCCGAGACTGCGCAGTTTCAACGTGCGTGCCCTTTCGCGCGATCGGAAGAAAGAGAAAATGGGACTTGAAACGGATGGTGGAGCGAAGAGGCGCCGCCGTCAAAGCGGGTGGGGCGCAGCCCGCATCTGCCGGCCGGCGATCTCGAGAACGAACTTGCGCGTCATCGCCGCAACGAAATCCTGGTCCGCCTGGACATTCATCACGAAGCTGCCGGGTCCGGCGATCACGTTGTCCTGGTAGTATTTGACGATGCCGCCCGGGGGATCGACATGAGGCGCGAGCCAGGGCGGCGGATTTTCGTGCACGATCGCAAGCCCATTGATGGTGATGCCGGCTTTGAGCGCCTCGGCCCGCGCTTCGGCAAGCGGCATTCCCTCGTTGCTGTTGCCGTCGCCACAGACATCGATGACGCGCCGCTCGGCGTTGAAGCCGCTCTCGGCAATGTCCTGGACGGCATCGTCGATACCGGCGCCAATCGCCGTGCGGCCATAGGAGGAGCGCGGCCGGGACAGGATGTCGGCCGCGAATTTTTTCGCCGAAGCCTCGTCGTGCACGACCTCCCAGCCAACCACCGTGCCCACCTGATCGGCGCTCGAGAACTCGACATAGGTGATGGCAATAGCGCCATTCGTCCCATGACGAATCGCGTTCAGCACCTCGGGGCTCGTGATCGCCGTCGCATAGCCATTCTTCTCAAGCGCGAATTCAGAATCAGTGATGCTGCGCGAGACGTCTGTGACAAGAACGAGAGCGACATCCACTGCGCGGGCGGAGGGCGCGGCACGGCTGGCCGAGGGGGCGGCGGAAACGACGCCGACGGAGAGGAGAAGCGACGCGAGCGAGAGGGCAGGCACGCGCAAGGCCGATACCTTCCGAGCAGTTTTCTTTTGCTGTTGATGTGGGATCGTTTCCGGCCGGATCAACGGTCCGCACAGCGCAGCAGCTTGCGCATCCCGCGCGCCATTTGTTTCTCGCGTGATTCAGACCTGCGGTTGCTCCACCTCCGGTCAACGGGCGCTAATGGCTCGACCAGACGATCCGGTGCAGGAAGGAGACCTCGGAAGGGTCAAGGCGCTGGATCGGCTGCGGCGGGGAAAAACGGCGGAGCACGAGGCGCCGCGCCGCGCGCTCAACAAGCTCGCGGGCGATGAGCGCGCCCTTGCGAAGGCGCACCACGACGCGGTCACCCCGGCGGACCGGCGCGGCCGGGGAGGCGATGACGATATCGCCCTCGCGGAAGACCGGGGCCATGTCGGCATCGCCGATCGCCAGCGCATAGGCGGCGGGATCACCGATCTCTGGGTGGACGAACTCCTCAGGCGCCTCGCCCGTCGGGCGACCGTCGATGTCGAAATAACTGTCGGAAGCCGGGCAGGGCAGGGGCAGCAGCGGCAGGCGGCGAAGGCCGGGGCGCGGGAGCGCATGGGGCAGCGCCCGCGCGCCGCTGACGAGGGCCGTGAAGCTTTCGAGGGGTGTGCGCGTCGCGATCAGGACTTTCGCCAGGCTCTCAGTGCTTGGCCATCGGGGCCGCCCGTCCGGCAACTGGCGCTTGGCCGGGGTGAAGGTGGTCGGGTCGAGCCCGGCACGGCGGGCGAGAGCGGAAACGGTAAGGCCGTGCTCGGCGGCGAGCGTATCGAGCGCGCGCCAGATATCCTGGTGATGCATGGCGGTTCGGCCTGAGAATCGCACGCGTTGCCGCGTGGAAGCAGAAGCGAAAACCAAATTGATGACGAAAGGGTGGCGATCATGCCGATGAGAGAGCCGGAAGGAAAGAATTTCTGGACGAGACAATCATGGAGGGAGGGATTCACGGCGTTTGAGAATCTCGGAGGCATGGCGGGCACGGCCAGCCTCGGTGATCTCGAAGCGGGAATCGGCGCGTCGGCAGACGAGCCCCATCGCCGCGAGACGGTGAAGGCAGGGCCCGTCCTTCAGGCCGTCCGGACGGCCGATGGCGCCGGCAAGAATGAGACGGTGGAGCGTGGCGCGGCAGCAGGTCTCAAGATAGGGCTCATTCCACATGGCCGCGAGTCTGGGGCGGCGCGCAAGCCAGGACAAGCGGCCGGGACGCGTGGGCTCGACGCCCTCATACGGAGGACGCCGCCTTGCGATAGCCGCTGACATGAGCGGCATCTTCCTCGCGCAGGCGAAGAAAGCCGGGGGCGGAGAGCAGCGTGATCAAGGCCACCAGCAGGAAGGCGAGGTGGAAGTCCGCCACATCCGGCCGCCGGCCCGGCCCGGCGATCAGCGCGAGCAGCACCGCCGCGATCGAAACGCCGAACGAGACCGTCAATTGCTGGATGACGCCGCCAAGGCTCGTGCTGTGGCTGAGCTTTTCGGCCGGTGTGTCCGCATAGGTGAGGGTGTTGGTCATCATGAATTGCACGCTGCGAACGATCCCGAACACCAGCACCAGAAGAAAATCCGCCCAGTGCGGGGTGCGCGCCTGGATCGAAGCGAAGCT
>DASZQO010000175.1:0-10166 GCA_035549615.1 Acetobacteraceae bacterium | reverse complement strand
TATGGCGCGTCAGGCGCGCTTCGCCATGGAGTTCTGTGCCCACGAATCCTGCGGCAAATGCACCCCCTGCCGTATCGGCTCGCGGCGCGGTATGGAGGTGATCGACCGTATCCTGGCGGGCAGCGAGCCGGCGAAGAATCTGGCCCTGCTGCGCGAGCTCTGCGAGACCATGCGATTGGGCTCGCTTTGCGCGCTCGGCGGGTTCACTCCCTATCCGGTCGAAAGCGCGCTCGACCATTTTGGTGAGGATTTTGCAGCCACGTCCCCAAGGCATGAAGCGGTGGCGTGAAGCGGCGTAAGAATTAAGAAGGGGAAGCGAAATGCCGTTGGTTCCCGAGATCGATTACGGCACGCCCGCGGTGGCGGCGGAGAAGATGGTGAGCCTCATCATCGATGGGGAGAAGATCACGGTGCCCGAGGGCACCTCGATCATGCGCGCAGCGATGTTGCGCGGCACCGCGATTCCCCGCCTCTGTGCAACCGATTCGCTCGCTGCCTTCGGCTCCTGCCGGCTCTGCCTGGTTGAGATCGAGGGGCGGAACGGCACGCCAGCCTCCTGCACCACGCCGGCGGCCGAGGGGATGGTGGTGCATACCGAGACGGAGCGGCTGAAGCGGCTGCGGCGCGGGGTGATGGAGCTCTATGCCTCCGAGTATCCGCGGGACTGGCTCTCCGATCCCAAGCTTTCGACGAACGAGCTGTTCCAGATGGCGGCTGCGGTGGGCTTGCGCGAAATCCGCTATCCCGAGGACGTGACCAGGCATCTCGCCAAGCCGAAGGACGAGAGCAATCCCTATTTCACCTTCGATCCCGAGCGCTGCATCGTCTGCTCGCGCTGCGTGCGCGCCTGCGCCGAAATCCAAGGGACTTATGCGCTCACGGTTGAGGGGCGCGGCTTCGATTCCCGGATCGTTGCCAGCCAAGATGAAGGCTTTCTCGCCTCCGAATGTGTCTCCTGCGGCGCCTGCGTCCAGGCCTGCCCGACCTCGGCGCTGGTTGAGAAGTCAGTAATCGCGGAAGGCGTGCCCGAGCATTCGGTGGTGACGACCTGCGCCTATTGCGGAGTCGGCTGCAGCTTCAAGGCCGAGCTGCGCGGCGAGCAGGTGGTGCGCATGGTGCCATGGAAGGACGGCCAGGCCAATCACGGCCATTCCTGTGTCAAAGGCCGCTTCGCCTGGGGCTATGCGATGCATCCGGACCGCAAGCTCAAGCCGATGATCCGCACGCGCATCACCGATCCCTGGCAGGAGGTGAGCTGGGAGGAAGCGATCGCGTACGCGTCTGCCGAGTTCAAGCGCATCCAGGCGCAGTACGGGCGCGGCGCTGTTGGCGGAATCACCTCGTCCCGCTGCACCAACGAGGAAACCTTTCTCGTGCAGAAGCTGGTGCGTGCGGCTTTCGGCAACAACAATGTCGATACCTGTGCGCGCGTCTGCCACTCCCCGACCGGCTATGGTCTCAAGACCACCTTTGGCACCTCCGCTGGGACGCAGGATTTCGATTCGGTCGATCACGCGGATGTCATCCTGGTGATCGGCGCCAACCCGACCGACGGGCATCCCGTTTTCGCCTCGCACATGAAGCGGCGGCTGCGCCAAGGCGCAAAGCTTATCGTGATCGATCCCAGGCGGATCGACCTTGTGCGCAGCCCGCATGTCGCGGCCGCTCATCATCTGGCCCTTCGCCCGGGCACCAATGTTGCGATGCTGAATGCATTGGCGCATGTGGTGGTGACCGAAGGCCTGGAAAACCGCCAATTCATCGCCGAGCGCTGCGATCCTGCGGCCTATGCCGAATGGCGGGCCTTCGTTGCCGAGCCGCGCAACAGCCCCGAGGCGCTCGCGCAATACACCGGCGTGCCGGCTTCCGATGTGCGCGCAGCGGCGCGGCTTTATGCCACGGGCGGCAACGCGGCGATCTACTACGGGCTCGGCGTCACCGAGCATTCGCAGGGCTCGACCGCGGTGATAGCGATCGCCAATCTCGCGATGGCGACAGGGAATATCGGCAGGCCCGGCGTCGGCGTTAATCCGCTGCGGGGTCAGAACAATGTTCAGGGCTCGTGCGACATGGGAAGCTTCCCCCATGAGCTTTCCGGCTACCGGCATGTCTCGGACCCCTCCGTGCGAAAAATCTTCGAGGATCGCTGGGGTGTTTCGCTCGATCCCGAGCCGGGCCTGCGCATTCCGAACATGTTCGATGCCGCGATTGAAGGCAGCTTCAAAGGGCTCTATGTGCAGGGCGAGGACATCGTGCAGTCCGACCCCGACACGCGGCACGTCACGTCGGGGCTCGCGGCGATGGAGTGCATCGTCGTGCAGGATCTTTTTCTCAACGAAACAGCGCAGTTCGCACATGTGTTTCTGCCAGGCTCATCCTTCCTTGAGAAGGACGGCACCTCACCAATGCCGAGCGGCGCGTTCAGCTCGTCCGCCGGGTAATCGCGCCGCGTGCCGGATATGCCGACTGGGAGGTGACACAGCTTCTCTCCAATGCGCTCGGCTATCCGATGAACTACACTTGTGCCTCGGAGATCATGGATGAGATCGCCGCCACCACGCCGACCTTCGCCGGGGTGAGCTTCGAGAAGCTCGATCGGCTGGGATCGGTGCAATGGCCGTGCAACGAGCAGGCGCCCGAGGGCACGCCGGTGATGCATATCGGGCACTTCGTGCGCGGCATGGGCCAGTTCGTGCTCACCGAATATGTGCCGACCGACGAGAAGGTTGGGCCGCGCTTCCCGTTGCTGCTGACCACCGGCCGTATCCTTTCTCAATACAATGTGGGCGCGCAGACAAGGCGCACTGCCAACAGCCTCTGGCACGAGGAAGACCGGCTCGAGATCCATCCGCACGATGCGGAGGAGCGCGGCATCCGCGATGGCGAGTGGGTGCGGCTCGAAAGCCGGGCCGGCGCGACCGCCTTGCGTGCGCTGATCACCGAACGGGTATCACCTGGCGTGGTCTATACCACCTTCCACCATCCCGACACGCAAACCAATGTCGTGACGACCGAATTCTCCGACTGGGCAACCAATTGCCCCGAATATAAGGTGACGGCGGTGCAGGTCTCGCCCGCCAACGGGCCGACCGAATGGCAGCATAGCTATCGGGCCCTCAACGAGCGCACGCGGAAGATCGCCGAGCCCGCTCCTGCCAAGTAGGGCAAACGGGAATTATGTCACCCGAGAAGCTTACCTACATGGCGAACCAGATCGCGCGGTTTTTTGCAGCGCAGCCAAAGGAACAGGCGGTTGTGGCCACGTGCGATCATATCCGCCATTTCTGGGACCCCCGCATGCGCAGCCAGATCCTCGCCCATCTCGACGCCGGCGGCGAAGGGCTCGATCCCATCACACGCGCCGCCGTGGCCAAGCTCAGGGAAGACACACCGGCCTGATCCCGCCGATTCGTTTCGGTGAAGCTTACAAAGCGTCCTGCTTGAGGACTTCGCCCGCGAGATAGAGGCTGCCGCAGACGAGAACGCGTCCGGGGGCGGCTTCGGAAAAATCCCGGCTGATCGTGGCGAGCGCGGAGGCGACGGTGGGTCCGGGGCGCGCCCGGCCACCGGATGCGGCGATGATCTCCTCGACCGGCGCGGCGAGATGCTGCCCCGGCTCGGCGACGGCAAAGACTGAGTCCGCGAACGGAAGAATGGGAGCGAGGAAGCCGCCAATATCCTTGCTCGACTTCATACCGACGATGAGATGCAAGGGCTGGTCGCGCCAGGACGCGAAGTGCGCGGCAAGGGCCAGGCCGGCGCCAGGATTGTGGCCGCCATCGAGCCAGAGCGAGAAGCCGGGCGGCAATCGCGACGCGAGCTGCCCGGTGAGGCGTTGCAGGCGTGCCGGCCATTCAGCCCGAAGCATGCCGGCCGCGATTGCCGTTTCAGGAATGGCGAGGCCGGCGGCATCGAGAGCAGCGAGCGCGATGCCGGCATTGTCGTATTGGTAAGGGCCGGCGAGGGCGGGGGACGGCAGATCACGGATGCGGGTCGCGCTCTGATAGCGGAACCCCTGCGCGGTCGGTGTCACCTCCCACGCTTCGCCGCGGGCGAAGAGGGGAGCATGCTTGGCCTCGGCCTCCCGACGGATGATGGTGAGCGCTTCTTCTGATTGCGCGCCGGTTGTCACGGGTATGTTCGGCTTGATGATGCCGGCTTTCTCGAATGCGATGGCGCCGAGGGTGTCGCCGAGAAATTCCTGGTGATCGAGCGAGATCGAGGTGATCGCGGTGGCCACGGGCGGGGGGATCACGTTGGTGGCATCGAACCGTCCGCCGAGGCCGACTTCGAGGAGGCAGAGATCGGCAGGATGGGCGGCGAAAAGGAAGAAGGCGACGGCCGTGATCATCTCGAAGACGGTGATCGGCGCACCGTCATTGATTCGTTCGAGAGACTCGATGGTCTCGATAAGTGTTTCGTGGGTAACGAGCTGGCCGCCGAGACGGATCCGTTCGTTGAAATGTACGAGATGCGGCGAGGTGTAGACATGCACGCGCTCACCTGCCGCTTCCGCGATCGCGCGCAGGAAGGCGACGGTGCTGCCCTTGCCGTTGGTGCCGGCGACATGGATCACGGGAGGAAGTCGCCGTTCCGGATGGCCGAGCCTGGCAAGCAGGGCTTCCAGCCGGTCGAGGCTGAGGTCGATAAGATGCGGATGGAGCGTCTGTAGCCGCGCAAGCGCTTCATCCAAGCGGCGCGTGGCTGGCTCCTGTTCTGTCGTGATGCTCATTAAGCGGCTTTCTTGACCATAAGCAGATCGAGCAGGCGTGCAAGCGTTGCGGTAAGCTCGCCGCGCGGCACCACTTTGTCCACGATGCCGTGGGCGTGGAGATATTCGGCGCGCTGAAATCCCTCGGGCAGTTTCTCGCGCACCGTCTGCTCGATCACCCGTTGCCCCGCGAAACCGATCAGCGCATTAGGCTCGGCGATCGCAATATCCCCGAGCATGGCGAAGCTTGCGGTCACGCCTCCGGTGGTGGGATCGGTGAGCACGACGAGATAAGGAAGCCCCGCATCCTTGACCATCCGCACCGCGAGTACGGTGCGCGGCATTTGCATCAGGCTGATCGCCCCTTCCTGCATGCGCGCCCCGCCCGAGGCGGTGAAGACGATGAGCGCCGCTTCCTGCAAGCAAGCGAGACGCGCCGCGGCGACAATCCCCTCACCCACCCCCGCGCCCATCGAGCCGCCCATGAAGCTGAATTCCATCGCCGCGACGACCGATTTGTGCCCACCGACGGTGCCATGGGCGACAATCAGCGCATCATCAAGGCTGGTTTTCTCGCGCGCCTCGCGCAGGCGCTCGGAATAGCGCTTCTGGTCGCGAAAGCGGAGCGGATCGGCGGGGACCTTCGGTAGCTCGATCGTCGTGTAATGACCGTCATCGAAGGTCCAGGCGAGCCGTTCGGTTGCCGTGGCGCGCAGATGATGCCCGCAATGGGGGCAGACCTTGAGATTCTTTTCAAGATCGCGATGGAAGATCATCTGTTGGCAGGCAGGGCACTGGTGCCAGAGATTCTCCGGCACTTCGCGCCGGCCAAGCAGCGTACGGATTTTCGGCCGCACATATTCGGAAAGCCAGCTCATCTTGCCATCACCGTCATGCTGCCACCCGGGCGTCACGCACGCCTTCGGCAAGCGCGCGGACATCGGCGAGAACGCGTGCAACCGTATCGTGCTGTGCGCGGCCTTCTTTGTCGAGCGAGGCGGCTAGGGTTGCGATCAGCGAGGAGGCGACAACCGCAGCATCGGCCATCCGCACGATTTCGGCCGCCTGCGAGGGTGTCTTGACGCCGAAGCCCACCGCGATCGGAAGGTCCGTCACATGGCGCAGGCGCGGCAGGTTTGCGGCAAGCTCGGCCAACGGGGCGCTTCGTGTGCCGGTGATGCCGGTGATGCTGATATAATAGACAAAACCCGAGCTCCCTTCGAGCACCTTGGGCAGCCGCGCATCGTCTGTCGTGGGCGCGACGAGACGGATGACATCGAGCCCGTTCGCTCTTGCATAAGGCAGAAGAAGGTCCGCTTCCTCGGTGGGCAGATCGACGACGATGAGCCCGTCCACGCCGGAAGCGGCCGCGTCCCGCGCGAAGGGCTCGGGTCCATAGGAGAGGATCGGGTTGAGATAGCCCATCAGAATCACCGGTGTTTCGGGATCACCGGTGCGGAATTCCCGCACCATCCCGAGCGTGCGCCGGAGCGTAGCGCCGGCGGAGAGCGCGCGGCGGCCGGCCGCCTGAATGATCGGCCCGTCCGCCATCGGATCGGAGAAGGGGACGCCGATTTCGATCAGGTCGGCGCCGGCTTGGGGCAGGCCGGCGAAAAGCGCGGCGCTCGTTGCCGCGTCCGGATCATAGGCTTCGATGAAAGGGATGAGCGCGCCACGTCCGGCGGCGCGGAGGCTCGCAAAGCGCGCCGCGATGCGATTCACAACGTGACTCCGAGACGTTCGGCAACGGCGAAAATATCCTTATCACCACGGCCGCAGAGATTCATGAGAATGATCTGGTCCGGCCGCATCGGAGGCGCGATCTTCATCACATAGGCAAGCGCGTGCGCGGGCTCGAGCGCGGGGATGATCCCTTCGGTCTTCGCGCAGAGCTGGAAGGCTTCGAGCGCCTCATCATCGGTCGCGGCGGCATATTCGACCCGCCGGATATCGTGCAGCCAGGAATGCTCGGGCCCGATGCCGGGATAATCGAGCCCGGCCGAGATCGAATGCGCATCGATGATCTGGCCGTCATCGTCCTGGAGCAGATAGGTGCAGTTCCCGTGCAGCACGCCGGGGCGCCCGCGCAGCAAGCTCGCGGCATGCTGGCCGCTGTCCAGCCCCTTGCCCGCTGCCTCGACACCGATGAGCCGAACCGAGGGATCATCAAGGAAGGGATGGAAGAGCCCCATCGCATTCGAGCCGCCACCGATGCAGGCGACCGCGACATCCGGCAGCCTCCCTTCAGCCTTCTGGAGCTGGGCCTTCGCCTCCTCGCCGATCACGCTTTGGAAGTCTCGCACCATCATCGGATAGGGATGCGGACCGGCGACCGTTCCGATCAAATAATAAGTGTCGCGCACCGTGGCGACCCAGTCGCGCAATGCCTCATTCATCGCGTCCTTGAGCGTGCCGGTGCCCGCGCTCACCGGGCGGATTTCGGCGCCAAGCAGCTTCATGCGAAACACATTGGGCCTCTGCCGCTCGACATCCGTGGAGCCCATGTAGATCGTGCAGGGCAGGCCGAAGAGCGCGCAGACCGTTGCGGTTGCGACGCCATGCTGGCCGGCGCCTGTCTCGGCGATGATCCTTGTCTTGCCCATGCGGCGGGCGAGCAGGATCTGCCCGATGCAATTATTGATCTTGTGCGCGCCGGTATGGTTGAGCTCGTCGCGCTTGAAATAGATGCGTGCCCCGCCGAGCCTGCGGGAGAGCCGGGCGGCGTGCCAGAGCGGGCTCGGCCGGCCCACATAGTGCTCGAGAAGATCATCGAGCTCGGCGCGGAATGCCGGATCGCGCTTCGCCTCTTCATAGGCTTGCTCGAGATCGAGGATGAGCGGCATCAGCGTCTCGGCGACGAATCGCCCCCCGTAGGCGCCGAAGCGGCCGCGCGCGTCCGGGCCGTTGCGCAGGCTGTTGCTGCGCTCCGGCGCGGCGCGGGAGATTTCATTCATCGCCTTGTCTCTCGTGTGGGAAGAGTGATGGTTGAAGCGCGACCCCCTTCAGCAAGCCTGGTCATCGGCAGCTTGTTCATCGGGCCGATGAGCGAGCGCACTGCCATGGCCGCAGCAATGGCAAAGCCGCCGAGCGCGACCCATTGCGCCGGCCGGATGCCGGCCACGAGCGAAAGATTGGCTTCAAGAATACGGTCCGCTGGCAGGCCCGTGGCAATCGCGTACCACCCGGCCTCGATCAGGGCGGTCGCGGCCGTCGCACAAAGCGCGAGGGTGAAGAGGAGAGTTGGCTGGCGCCGTGCGCTCTTCGGCAGGAATCGCCACCCAAGCAACCAAAGATAGAAGCCGGCGCAGGTCGCCGAAAGGGTCACATCCGTCGGCGCTTCCATGAAGCTGTGCAGGAGGGCGAGCACGATCGCTGGATGAACGAGGAGATGAAGCCGCTTCCACCCGCGTCCAAGCCGGCGTATCCAATTGTCGGTGGAGGTGATTGCGAGCGCCACGAGCCCGAGAAGGGAAGCGAGGCCGATGGTGAGGACTGGGTGGCTCACCATCTGAACGAAAACGAAGCCCCAGGCGAAGTTTTGCTGGAATGCATAGACGCCGAGATGGGCGGCGGCATAGGCGGCGGTCGCGACGCCGAGCATCCGTCGCACATGGGTGAGCCGCGGCAGAGCGAAGAGGGTCGCAAGCGGCGTGACCGCGAGTGTCAGCACCAGCAACCGGTCCGCCCAGAAGCCGGTCAGCAGCAGGGCTGTCTGGGAGGGATGGCCGGAGAGTCCAAAGAGCGCCCATTCAACCCCCTGCACGAGGGCCGGCACGGGCAAGAGCAGGAAGACGACCGCCTTGAGCAACGAGAAGCGGCCGTTGCGGTCGCGCCAAGGCGCTTTCGAAGGGGCGGCTCTCATTACCTTGCGGTCGCGGCCGCGATCATGCTCACGGCGTGTTGGGTGAAGGCGTGCCGACGCCTTGGGGCGGCAGGGCTGGCTGGATGCGCTGATACCCGTTCGGCGCCACGAAAAGCGCTGCTGGCTGCGGGCCATAGGCAACCGACACCGCTTCGATGCCGGTATTGGGGCTCGGGGCATTGGCAGGCCGCCCGCTCAGCACGACGCCGTCGCCGGTAATGCAGGCATCGCCGCCTTGATTGCCGCCCTGAGACATTTCCCAAACCGTGCAGGGAATCCCTGCCACCGTCCGTGTCCCCTGGCGGACCAGGTGCAGATCAGGGGCGCGGAACATCAGATTTCCCATGGCTGGCGGCGCCGGCACCTGCACATAGCTGCGCGTCGCGCTGTTGACCATCGTGACCTCGCCTGCCTTGTGATCGATCACCAGGAAGCCGGGCTGGCTCGACATATCGATGTGAACGCGTTGATCGGCGGCATCGAAATACATATGCACGATGCGTGTGGCGCCTTGCGGGTCCTGGACGTGGTAGGTCACGGCGACATCCCGCGTCGGCCCGAGCGGCGGCTGGTCATCGGCCTGAGCCGACATCGCCCCGGGCACGCATGCCAGCACGAGCAACAGCGCGCCGAGACCGGAAGCGAGGCGTGGCGGCATCAGACATCCTCCTGCATAGATAATGCCAAGCTGAGCCGGCCCTTAGCGCGGGTCAAGCTGCCGATGCAATCACGGGGCCCGCACGGGACAGCATTAGGTATTCTCCGCCGGCTCGTCGCGCCGCGCGGACAACCCGGCGAGGGTCCGGATCTCCGCGGCAAGCCGCGCTTCGTCCGGTGCCGCGAGCCATCTTGCCCCGGCATCTACCGCCGCCATCAGCTCCGCCCGATAGGCTTCGCGCGGGATCTCCACGGCGCCGAACTGGGCAAGATGGGCGGTCACGAACTGGGTATCGAGCAGCCGGAAGCCGCCCATTCTCAGCCGCGCGACCAGATGCACGAGGGCGACCTTGGAGGCATCCCGCACGAAGCTGAACATGCTCTCCCCGAAAAAGGCGGCCCCCAGCGCCACGCCGTAAAGTCCGCCCACCAGCCGCCCATCCTGCCAGGCCTCCACCGAATGGGCATGGCCACGGCGGGCAAGCTCGTTGAAGAGGCTCTCGATCTCGGCATTGATCCAGGTGTCCTCCCGGCCCGGGCGGGCATGGGCACAGGCGGCGATGACGCCAGGAAAGTCCTTGTCCGCGGAGACGCTGAAATTTCCCCTGAGCACGGTGCGGGCGAGCCGCCGCGGCAGATGGAAACGCCCGAGCGGCAGCACACCGCGCAGCTCCGGATCCAGCCAGTAGAGCCGGTCGCCGCGACGCGTCTCGGCCATGGGGAACAGGCCGGCACGATAGGCCCGCAGCATCAGCTCGGGCGAGATCTGCAAGCTGCGCCGTGACATCGCTTTCATTCTGCTTGAACCGATGGGGTCGACACCAGAGGCCCGTTGGCACGCACCGTGAGGTGTCCATTGGGACCGGGTTGGGGCGAGGTTGACCGGCCGGCGGGACGCGCGCGAACCTGTCCGTTCGCAAGAAAGGAGAGAACGAC
>DASZQO010000174.1:0-30223 GCA_035549615.1 Acetobacteraceae bacterium | reverse complement strand
AAGCCATATCGGGGACGACACACAAAGCTGCCAACGACGAAATGAAATGATGGGGAGAATGTAGTTCATGACAAGCGATATGCGCTTTGGCCTCTTTATCGCGCCATTCCATCCTGCCAATGAAAATCCAACGCTGGCGCTGGAGCGTGACTTCGAGCTGGTGCAGTGGGCGGACAGGCTCGGTTACAATGAGGCCTGGATCGGAGAGCATCACTCCGCCGGGTTCGAGATTATCGCTTCGCCAGAGCTGTTTATTGCAACGGCGGCCGAGCGGACCCGATTCATTCGTCTCGGAACCGGGGTTTCTTCGCTGCCCTACCACCATCCGCTGATGTTGGCAGATCGGATCAACCAGCTCGATCACGTGACTCGTGGCCGCGTCATGTTCGGTGTGGGGCCGGGCGCGCTTCCGTCGGACGCCATCATGATGGGCATCGATATTGCCAAGCAGCGCGACATGATGGACGAGGCATTGGACGTACTGGTGCCGCTGCTGCGTGGCGAGACCGTCAGCCGTAGGACCGATTGGTTCACGCTCGACAACGCACGTCTGCAAATGACCCCCTATACGAGACCTTCTGTCGAGATCGCGGTTGCGAGCCAAGTCTCGCCGACCGGTGCCCGCGCCGCGGGCCGGCATGGGATCGGCCTGCTTTCGCTCGGAGCGACGACCGCCGGCGGCTTCAATGCGCTCAGTTCCAATTGGGCGATCGCCGAGCAGATGGCCCGGGACCATGCGACCACGATCGACCGGTCGCGGTGGCGGCTGGTAGGGCCGATTCACATCGCCGAAACACGCGAGAAAGCGCGCGAAAATTTGCGTTTCGGCTTAAAGGAATGGCTGTACTATATGACCAAAGTTGTGGCACTGCCGATTGCGCCGGCCGACGTCCCCGACCCGATCGACTCGCTCATACAATCTGGTTTCGCGGTGGTTGGCACCCCGGACGACGCGGTCGCACAAATCATCAGGCTGCAGAAGCAGACAGGCGGCTTCGGTTGTTTCGTGCAATTGGCCCACAATTGGGCGAGCTGGGAAAATACCAAGCATTCTTATGAGCTGTTTGCCCGCTATGTGATTCCGAAGTTCCAAGACTTGAATACGCGACGCGATGCCTCGTTGGAATGGGCGGAGGCCAATCATGACGAGTTTATAGGTCGCGCGAAATCGGCGGTCATTTCACGGATCGCAAGTCATATCGAGGAGAAGGGTACTGACAATATCAGCCCGGAGATTTTGAAGAACTACAAAAGTGCCTGAACTGACCTGTTTCGGCGTGCGTCCTCGCGCTGAAACAGCCGGGCAGTCCGCTGAAAAAGTTCACCGAATGTGTAACGAATAGCAGAAGAGAATCGCGCAGCTAGGCTGCACGAATCAGTCCTTTGTGGCCGCCTGCTCTTGCGATTCAATGTCTCGTCGTCGGGTGCTGGAATAGTGTTTCTGCAGGCTGTGAAGACACCTGTCCCGAGCCCGTTTGCGTTGTGATGCTGCGGACCCCAGGATTGGGGCGCTGGGGCGGGTCGCGTTTGCGTTCGCTCACGCTGAATCACGCGAAAGCGGGAAGGGATTGCTCGCGCTCACGTCTCCAGGCGTCGGTCATTGTTTTCTCAAGTGATTCAGACCTATGGTGATTTCTACTTCGGTCATCACAGCAAGCTCGATAGAGCTCCCGACGGGGTCAGTCACATGAGTGGGTACGCGGTTAAGGAGATTTTTCTTACACTCCAGGGCGAGGGCGCGAACACCGGCCGCGCCAGCGTTTTCTGCCGTTTTGCCGGCTGCAATCTCTGGTCGGGGCGCGAAGCGGACCGTGCCAGTGCCCAATGCCGTTTCTGCGATACCGATTTCGTCGGCCTCGATGGTACGAAAGGCGGACGCTACGCGGACGCGGATGCACTCGCTCGAGCCATCGAAGCGGAATGGAGGACCGGGCCTGACGGTCGGTTCTGCGTCCTGACCGGCGGAGAGCCGCTTTTGCAGGTGGATACGGATCTGATCGCAGCACTGCATGCACGCGGCTTCGAGATTGCCGTCGAGACCAATGGGACAATCGCCGCCCCGACCGGCCTCGACTGGATCTGCGTCAGCCCGAAAGGAAAGGCGGAGCTCAGTATCCGTGCCGGTCATGAACTTAAGCTCGTCTATCCGCAGGCGGATGCTGAGCCCGAGCTTTTCGCGACGCTCGCTTTCGAGCGTTTCTCGCTCCAGCCTATGGATGGCCCGGACCTGGCCGCGAACACGGAGCGTTCGATCGCCTATTGCCTGGCCCATCCGCTATGGCGGCTCAGCATCCAGACCCACAAGAGGATCGGGATCCGATGAAGCTCTACCATAGCTTCACCTTCGAAGCAGCACACCGTCTGCCGAAAACGCCGCCGACCCATCGCTGCCATCGCATGCACGGCCACTCCTATCGTGTTGTGCTTGGTCTCGAGGGCAGGGTCGATCCCGAAAGCGGATTTGTGGCCGATTTCTTCGAGATCGAGGAGAATTTTTCTCCGCTGCTGGCTGAACTCGATCATCATTGCCTGAATGAGATCGAGGGGCTCGAAAACCCGACCGCGGAGAACATCGCGGTCTGGATCTGGCAGCGCGCGAAGCCCGCCCTGCCTCAACTCACCGTCGTGACCGTCTATGAGACGCCAGACTGCTGGGCCGAGTATGACGGCCGGGGATAGGTTTGCTCAGTACGATGTCCCGCGGAATCGACATATCCTGAGTCCGCCAGACACCGTATCGATCGAGGTTAGAGCCGATCGTGCTTAACTGGATCGCAGAGCGATCCGGGACACGTGAATCTGCTCGGCACAACAAGGCTGTCGCGTGTATCATCAAACGAAACACGCTCTAGCGTATTGATGCGGTGTGCGAAGCATTCGTCACCTCATCGAGCTGCCCGCCATCCTCGACGAATATTTGCCCGCCATGACGGACAATTCGCGCTTCGATCGCCGGTTCGCCCACCCCGCCGGAGGACGAGAGGGTGACAGACTGCTCAGGGCCGAGGATGGCAACGCGGCGCACCACGCTCAAGAGCCCGGGGGAATGTCCTGAGGGAAGCCCCGAGGGCACCAAGGTGGCGACCACACGGTACCCCGTCGGCTCCACGGTGTAATAGACGATGCCGTTGACCGCCCCGAGATCGACGATCTTCGCCTCGGCCGGTTTGAGCGAATCGGCACGGGGATTCCCCCCGACGAGCAGCAGAGCCGCGATCGCAAGCACGCCGAATCGATGGAATATCATGGTCGTCCAATCCCAAAGCGGGATGATCGGAGGCCCAAATCACGCGAGAAAACAAAAACGAGGAACGGGATGGCTGACCACGAGCGATCTCATCCCGCTCCAGGAAGCGCAGCGTGCTTCGCCGCGGAACGGAACGAGTATGGGCCGCAGACACTTCAAAACGATGTCAGGGCCAATCCATCAAGGTTACAATTGTTGCGGAAATCGACCGAGGTTCACGCCGCGAACGTGATGCTGCAAGAAAAGATCGCAACCGGACGGAATCGCCTGAATATACAAGGCCATTCGCATTCGCCCTTGCTCCCGCAAACCGCTCTCGCTGTTTGCTTTTGCGAGCATCTTCACGCGATCAGCCGAGCCCGTCTGATCGCGATCTGCTCCAAGGCGCCTGCCGGGCAAATAGATGGGAACGGCCCGCTTCGACCCGAGAAATTGTATGGTGGCAATAAAACGTAATCAAAACAGCGAGAAATACGTAGAAGCATTCAAGGAATCTTTCCGAACCCGTTCGCCGCGCCACGCGCCGCCTTCTCGGCGATTCCGCTGACCCCCTCGCGTCGCATCAGCTCGGCCCAGACCTCCTCTGGGCGGAGGCCGGACGCCACCCAGAGCACGATCAGGTGGTAGAGCACATCGGCGCTCTCGCCGATCAGCGCCGCGTGGTTGCCGGCCACCGCCTCGATCAGGCACTCTACCGCCTCTTCGCCGAATTTCTGCGCGACCTTCGCGATCCCGCGCGAAAGCAGCCGGGCTGAGTGGCTCACCGCCGGGTCGGCATCCCGCCGTGACATCACCACCCCCCAGAGCCGCTCCAGCACCGCGGAGGAGGGTGCCTGGCCCAGGCTGGCCGGCAGTGGAAACGGCGGCGGCATGGGCGCGTGTGTCTTGTTTCTTTTCCTCGGCTTGGTGGCTTCGGCCTCACCATTCCGCCGTGCGTGCTTGGCACCCTTGCCCATCGTCCTGCCTCACGCCGCCTCGGCGGCCGGCCGCACCGCGAGCCCCGCCTTTGCCAAGGCTTCCTTCACAGCGCCGATGGTGAAGGTCCCGAAATGGAAAACGCTCGCCGCGAGCAGCCCACTCGCTCCCGCTCGCGCGCCCGCCACGAAATGCTCGAGCTGCCCCACGCCTCCGGAAGCGATCAGCGGCACCCGCACCGCGCCTGCGACCGCCTGCAGCAGCGGGAGGTCGAATCCCTCCCCGGTGCCGTCCCGATCCATGCTAGTAAGCAGGATCTCTCCCGCTCCCCGCCGCTCCGCCTCGCGGCACCATTCGATCACGTCGATCCCCGTTCCCAATCGTCCGCCGTGGGTGAAGACTTCCCAGCCGTCGGCGGTCCGCTTGGCATCGACCGCGACCACCACGCACTGGCTGCCGAACTTCTCCGCCGCCTCGCCGATCAGCTCAGGCCGGGCGACCGCCGCGGAGTTGATGCTGCATTTGTCCGCCCCGGCCAGCAGCAGCCGACGCATGTCGCCGATCGAGCGGATTCCCCCGCCGACCGTGAGCGGGAGGAAGATCTTTGCCGCCGTCCGCCGCACCACGTCCACCATCGTGTCGCGGTTCTCATGGCTCGCGGTGATGTCGAGGAAGGCAAGTTCGTCGGCACCGGCACGGTCATAGATCTCGGCCTGCTCCACCGGGTCTCCGGCATCGCGCAGGCTGACGAACCCGATTCCTTTGACGACCCTTCCTTCCTTGACATCGAGGCAGGGAATGATCCTGAGCTTGAGCAGCGGCCTGAACTCCTTCGGGATGGGTTTTTGAATCGCTCAGTTGGAATCGGGCAAGGCCTGGAAACGATTACAGCTTATCAAATGGCCGATACCCCGCTCGCAATCGTCTCATGTCACGGTCCGAGCGCGGCCAGAGCCTCAGCGATGCCGAGCCGGCCGTCGTAGAGCGCCCTTCCGACGATGACGCCGGCGAGCGAGCCTTCCGCCTTCTCCTTCAGCCGTTCGAGGTCGGCCATGCTCCCCACCCCGCCGGAGGCGATCACAGGGGTGCTTACGCTCCGCGCGAGCGCGATCGTCCTTTCGAGATCGAGCCCCGCGAGCATTCCATCCCGCCCGATATCGGTATAGATCAGCGCCGCTGCGCCCGCGTCCTCAAAACGCAGGGCGAGTTCCGCGGCTGCGATCTCTGTCGTCTCCGCCCAGCCCTCGGCCGCGACGCGTCCATCCCGCGCGTCGATCGCCACCGCCACCTGGCCAGGGAAAAGCCGGCAAGCCGCACGCACGAGGTCGGGTGCCTTCACCGCAGCGCTGCCAAGGATCACACGGCTCACGCCCGCCTCCAGCCATCCCGTGATCGCCGCCATGTCTCGAATCCCACCGCCGAGCTGCACCGGCACGGACACCGCCGCCAGGATCGCACGCACGGCGGCGCTGTTCACCGCCCGGCCGGCGAAGGCGCCGTCGAGATCGACGACATGGATCCATCTGCATCCGGCCGCCGCGAAGTCCTTCGCCACCGCCGCCGGCACGTCCGAGTAGATGGTTGCGTCCGCCATGTCCCCACGGCGGAGCCGGACCGCCTTACCCTCCTTGAGGTCGATCGCGGGGTAGAGCGTGAGTCCGCTCATTGCCCTTCGTTGCTTTCGTTGGTTTCGCCGGTCTCGGCAGAGGCGCGACCGCGGCGCCCCAGCAGCTTGCAGTAGAAGAATCCGCGCACCGTCTGCCCGCGCACCCGCGCATAGGCCGGATGGACGCCCCAACGCTCAAAGCCCATGGATTCGTAGAGCCGGATCGCCGCCACCTGCGTTTCGCGCACATCGAGATTGAGCACATGCCGGTGAAGCATCCGCGCCCGCTCTTCGGCCTTGCGCACAAGCAACCGCCCGATCCCGTGCCCGCGGGCGTAAGGGGCCGTGAAGGCGTGCGTCAGCGTGGCGCTGAAACGCTGCGCCTCGTTGTTGCGGGGCGGCAGAACGAGCTGGGCTGAGGCGACGATCACCCCATCGAGCCGGCCGACAAAGAGCTCCCGTTCCGGCACCAGCAGCACACCGCGGAAATAGCTCGCCAGCACCCCAAGCTCGGGAGGATTGATCCAGCCAAAACCGCCGCCATCGATGATCGCGGCATTGGCGGCCTCGCAGAGCGCATTCAGGTCATCCGGCGTGAACTCGGTGATCGATTCCACCTCTGTTCTTGGGCGCACGACCGGCCGCGCCCCGGCCATCGGATCGGCTTCGTTCATGCGCACCTGCCCTCACGGCGTCCAGCTCAGGAAATTGGCAAGGATCCTGAGCCCGACGCGCTGGCTCTTCTCGACATGGAATTGCGTGCCGGCGCGGTTGCCGCGTGCCACCATGGCAACGACCTCTCCACCATACTCGGTGGTGGCGAGTACATCCTCAGGATCGGCGCCGGCCAACGCATAACTGTGCACGAAATAGACATGTTGCCCGGGCGCAAGCCCGGCGAGCAGCGGATGCCGCGCCCCAGGCGGAAAGGAGAGTGCGTTCCAGCCCATCTGCGGCATTCTGAGGCCGTTCGCCGGCATGGCTGCGATCTCCCCCCGGATCCAGGAGAAACCCGGCGTAATCCGATGTTCGAGCCCCCGCTCCGCCATCAGCTGCATGCCGACACAGATACCAAGAAACGGGGTGCCCTCGCCCGTGGCTTGTGTGATCGCTTCGCGCATGCCCGGCACCGCGGCGAGGCCGGCCGCGCAATCGGCGAAGGCGCCCTGGCCGGGCAGCACGATCCGATCGGAAGTCGCAATGTCCCCGGCCTTCGCGGTGATGCACACCTTGGCAGAGATGCCCGCCTCGGCGGCGGCCCGCTCGAGCGCGCGGGCCGCCGAAGCGAGGTTGCCGCTGCCATAATCGACGACAGCGACTTTCATGAAATGCTCTTCATGGCAGCCGGGCCGCTTGTTCCGGCCTCTGCGTCAGGTACCGCGCCATTGCGGCATCTTCATCACGGGCGGCAACGACATCCGTGAGCACGTATCCTCGCCGCGCGAGCGACCAGCGCCGGGCATCGTTGCCGATCAGTCCGAACAGGATCATGAGCGCCGGGAGCAGAACGTCGCGCACCGCGCCGCTGGGCAGGGTGAGGACCAGGATCACCGCCGCCGCTGCCAGTGCCGCGGGGATCCAGGCACGGTGCCAGGCGAACCAGAGCGGCCCGAACAGCAGTGCCCCCCAGCGGAAGCTCTCCACCACGAGCTCCGGGCTTCGGTCCAGCCGCGTGTGGGCGGTGAAGACTCTCATAGAATCCCCTTGGTCGAGGGAACCGCATCGCCCAGGCGCGGATCCATCTCGACCGCCATGCGCAAGCCCCGCGCGAAGGCCTTGAAGGTTGCCTCCGCGATATGGTGCGCGTTCTCTCCCGCGCGGGCAGTGAGATGCAGGGTCAGCCCGGCATTGGTTGTCACCGCCGAGAAGAACTCTCGGAACAGTTCGGTCTCCATCCCGCCGAGCCGCGGAATGGGGAAAGCGATATTCCAGGAAAGATGCGGCCGGCCGGAAAGATCGATCGCCACCTCTGCCAATGCCTCATCCATGGGCACCAACGCCTGGCCGAAGCGACGGATGCCGCGCTTCTCGCCGAGCGCCTCCTTGAGCGCCTGGCCAAGCACGATCCCGACATCCTCGGTGGTATGGTGCGCATCGATCTCGAGATCGCCCTTGGCGGCGACGGTGAGGTCGAAGAGGGAATGCCGGGCGAAGGCCTCCAGCATATGGTCGAGAAAGCCGATCCCGGTCGCGATCTCGGCCTTGCCGCTGCCTTCCAGGAGCAGGGCAAGCCGGATATCGGTCTCGGTCGTTACCCGATGGATGGTGGCGGTGCGGTTCATGAACGAGCACTAGCCCAAACCGGCGGCGGTTCCAAATCCCAAGGGGCAAACCCCACGGGGACAAATCCTATGCGGCGAGGCGGGCAGCGCCAGCCGCCGGGCGGGTCGGGCATACGCCATCTTGCGCCGTCGCCCGCGGCGGGCCATTTGCGGCGCGATGTCTTCTTTCTCTCTTCCGACCGCCGTGCCCGACCCGATCGGCTGGCACGGCACCACGATCATTGCGGTGCGTCGCGACGGCGCGGTGGCCATGGCCGGGGATGGCCAGGTGAGCCTCGCCCAGACCGTCGTCAAGGCGAATGCGCGCAAGGTCCGCCGCATCGGCGGCGGTGCCGTGCTCGCCGGATTCGCCGGCGCCACGGCGGATGCGTTCACTCTGCTCGAGCGGCTGGAGGCGAAGCTCGAGCGTTTCCCCGGCCAGCTTGAACGGGCTGCCGTCGAGCTCGCGAAGGATTGGCGGACCGACCGCTATCTCCGTCGGCTCGAAGCGATGATGGCGGTCGCCGACCGTGAGCGGAGCTTCCTCATCAGCGGCAATGGGGATGTGCTGGAACCCGAGGACGGCGTGATCGGCATTGGTTCGGGGGGCAATTTCGCGCTCGCCGCGGCGCGCGCGCTGCTGCCCATCCCCGGCCTCTCCGCCGCCGAGATCGCCCGCCGCGCGATCGAGATCGCCGCCGATATCTGCGTTTACACCAACCGCAACATCATCTTGGAAACTCTCTGAAGGATGGACGCGCCGAGCTACTCGCCCCGCGAGATCGTCTCCGAACTCGATCGTTTCATTGTCGGCCAGAACGATGCCAAGCGCGCGGTGGCGATCGCGCTGCGCAACCGCTGGCGCCGCGCGCAGCTTCCTGAAGGGCTGCGTGAGGAGGTGATGCCGAAGAATATTCTGATGATCGGCCCCACCGGTGTCGGCAAGACCGAGATCGCCCGCCGCCTCGCCAAGCTCGCGGAGGCGCCGTTCCTGAAGGTGGAGGCAACCAAGTTCACCGAGGTCGGCTATGTCGGGCGTGATGTTGAAAGCATCGTGCGCGATCTCGTCGATGTCGCCATCAATATGCGCCGCGATGCCGCGCGCAAGGATGTGCAGGCCAAGGCGGAGCTCGCTGCCGAGGAAAAGCTGATCACCGCGCTGGTGGGGGAGGGCGCTTCGTCCGAGACGCGTGCGAAATTTCGCCGCATGCTGCGCGGCGGCGAACTCGATGATAAGGAGGTCGAGATCAGTGTCGCCGAGCCGGCCGGCATGCCGATCGGCCAGCTCGATATTCCTGGCATGCCCCCGGGACAGATGATCAATCTTTCCGAGATGATGAAGGGCATGTTCGGCCGCGCGCCGCAGCGGCGCCGGATGAAGGTCTCGGCTGCCCGCACTGCGCTCGAGCGCGACGAGGCCGACCGGATGCTCGATACCGAGGCGATGAGCCGCGAGGCGGTGAGCAATGCCGAGAACAACGGCATCGTCTTCATCGATGAGATCGACAAGATCTGCGCCCGCACCATCGAGGGCGGATTCCGCGGCGGCGATGTCTCGCGTGAGGGCGTGCAGCGCGATCTTTTGCCGCTGATCGAGGGGACCACCGTTTCCACCAAATATGGGCCGGTGAAGACCGATCATATTCTGTTCATCGCCTCTGGTGCTTTCCATCTCGCCAAGCCCGCCGATCTCCTGCCCGAGCTTCAGGGAAGACTGCCGATCCGCGTCGAGCTCGCCTCGCTCTCGCGTGCCGATCTGCGCCGCATCCTCACCGAGCCTGAGCATTCGCTGCTCAAGCAGTACGAGGCGCTGCTCGCCACCGAGAAGGTTTCCCTATCCTTCACCGATGATGCAATCGATGCGCTTGCCGAGCTTGCCGCGGACATCAATGAGCGGATCGAAAATATCGGCGCCCGCCGTTTGCACACCGTGCTTGAGCGCTTGCTCGAAGAAGTGAGTTTTTCGGCCTCCGACCGTCCGGACGAGAGCATTATCATCGATGCCGCCTATGTGCGTGAGCGCGTGGAGCCGATGGCCGCGAAGAGCGATCTTCGTCACTTCATCTTGTAAAAGCCCTCCATCGCCCGAACGAAACCGGGCCTTCCGTTGCAAAAAACACATAAAGATACACGGAGCGAGCACCGGATTAACACGGGTTCGCCGCAATTGCCGCCCATATCACGGGGATAAGGGCGAGGCGTGATGATGCCAAGTCATCACGCCGCGGCGATCAGATTGATGGAAGCAAACAATGTCACGAGCGCGCCGCTTTTTGCCCGCTGCGGCCTTGCTTCTGCTGGCTGCTCTGGCGGGATGCTACTATGGGCCGGCTTATCCGGGCTATAGCTACTATGGTTATTACGGCAGCCCGGTGGTAACCGGCGGTGTCTTCGTCGGCGGCGGTTGGTGGGGTCATCCTGGCTGGCACGGCGGGTATTACGGTTGCTGCTGGCGGTAGTTTCGCCACTCAAGGTTGCGGCGGCTTCATTTCCTGCTCCAGAGCTTCGATCTCAGCGTCACTGAAGCCGAAGTGATGCGCGATCTCATGAACGACGACATTCTGGACGAGAAGGGCAAGATCGACTCCGGTCTCAATCCATTCGAGCAGGATCGGCTCGCGGTAGATCAGGATCATGTCCGGCATGCGCGCGGGGTCGGAAACGCTGCGGCTGCCGAGCGGCGTGCCCCGATAAAGGCCGGTGAGATCCCAGGGCGAATCGATTCCCATTTCTTCGAGCGTCGCAGCGTCCGGCCGCTCCTCGACCATGATGCCGATCCCATCGAGGTGGCGGGCAAGCTGCGGGGGGATGGCAGCCAGGGCGGCTTCGGCGAGGATGGTGAGGTCCTCGAGCGAAGGGGGCAGGGCAAAGCCGGGCGCGGCGACGGGCATGGCGCGTTATTGGCCGATCCGCCGCCCACCTGGTCAAGTCGCCGGCCGATTTCAGATCAAGGGGAAAAACGAATGGTGAAAATCCTGGATTCCGCCGCGCGGGCGGCGCTGGCGAAGGAGCTGGCGGAATGGGCGATGGCCGAAGGGCGGGATGCGATCCGGCGGAGCCTCCGCTTCCGCGATTTTTCGGAAGCGTGGGGTTTCATGAGCCGGGTGGCGCTGCTGGCCGAGCAGCACAACCATCATCCTGAGTGGTCGAACGTCTGGAACCGGGTGGACATCACGCTTGCGACCCATGATGCCGGTGGGCTCACCGAGCGGGATGTGGCGCTCGCCCGGGCGATCGACGCGCTGCTGTCCGAACCGAAGAACTGATCGCGCGCCCAGGGCGGCCCGATCTATTCGCCCGAACTATTCGAGCGTGAGGAACACGGGCGGCAGTGGCGGGAAAGAAACCTCGACCGCGGCGGGCCCGAGCAGCCAGATGGGTGGCGTGACGCTGCCGAGCAAGACGATCTGCCCAGCTTTGAGCCCACCGAAACCCGCCGCGAAGGGCGAGCCCGCGAGCCAGGCGAGCGCGGCCATCGGGTCGCCCAGGAGCTCCTCACCCTTGCCGCGGCCGCGCTCGGCCTGGTTGATGAGAATGCGCCCTTCGATCGCCCTGAGGTCGAGCTTGCGCCAGTCCGGCTCGGCCGCGCCGGTCACCGCGGCGGCGTGGAAAACCTGATCGGCGATCAGCGAAGGCGTACCGAATTCCTTGAGATCCGGATAGCGGTTTTCGACGATCTCGATCGCGGCAAAGACCGCGCCCACCGCCTTGGCGGCGTGCGCCGCGTCGCACGGCCCGGGCGGGAGATCATGGGCAAGCCGCACCGCGATTTCGCATTCCACTCCGGGAGACTGGAAATCGGCGAAGCGGAGGCGGATACCGCTGGCATGGATGTTGTTTTTCGCCATGAAGCCGGCAATGGGGCCGGCAAGGTCGAGATAGACGCGCATATGCTCGGCCGTGGCGCCGATCTTAAAGCCGGCCGGAGGCAGGGCGCCGAGGCATCCGGCAAGCGCGTGCTGGGCCGCCACTCCGGCCGCCACATCCGCCGGGCGCAGGGCCTCCGGCAGCACGGCGAGCTTCTGACGCGCCTGGCGCGCGGCAAGCAGCTCCTCGGCGATAGCCTGGGCGGCCTTTATGCTCATGATGCCGGGGTGTCCTTCGAGCGAGAGATTTCGTAGAGCGCGATCGCCGCTGCGGCCGCGACATTCAGGCTCGGCATCGCCGGACCGGCTGCCAGCGTGGGCATGGCGAGGCGGGCGACCTCGTCGCAGGTCTCGCGCGTGAGCCGGCGCAGCCCTTCATCCTCCGCGCCGAGCACGAGCGCCACGCGGCGGTTTTGCAAGGCAGGGCCGGAGAGGGCGGCTGGCGCGTCCGGTGCGAGACCCACCGTCCAGCAGCCGGCGGCCTTCAAGGCGATCAGCGTGCGGGCGATATTCACCGCCCGCAGCAGCGGCACGGTCTCAAGCGCGCCCGAGGCGGCTTTGGCGAGCGCGCCGGTCTCATCCGGCGCATTGCGTTCCTGGGCGATCACGCCGGCGGCGCCGAACGCAGCCGCGGAGCGGAGAATGGCGCCGACATTCCGCGGATCGGAGACCTGGTCAAGCACCAAAAGCGGGCCCGGTCGCGCAAGAACGTGGGCGAGCGGGGGCTGGGGCAGCGGATCAGCGAGCAGCGCCGCCCCCTGATGGACGGTGCCACGGCCCAGCAGCTGGTCGAGCCGGCCGCGATCGGTGCGTTCGGGCGCAAGGGGCCACGGCCCGCGGACCTGCGGGCCGAGCGCGGCCTCCGCCTCTTCGGTGAGGAGCAGACGGCGCGCGCGGCGATGCGGATTGGCAAGTGCGGCGGCAACCGCATGCAGGCCATAGAGCCACATCCCTCCGCGCGGAGCCTCGGGCCGTGTCGGGCGCGGCGGCGGCCCATGACGGCGGGGCGGCGGGCGATGATCCATCATTACGCCCCTATAGAGCAGATCATCGGGCGCGATAACGGGGCCTGCCACGCAAGCACAAGGTGGGCCGGGCCGGAAACAGGTTCGTTGACAAGCGCACCGTTCGGCCATACCCCGCGCGGTGGAGGGGTGCCCGAGTGGCTAAAGGGGACGGACTGTAAATCCGTTGGCGCACGCCTACGTTGGTTCGAATCCAACCCCCTCCACCAGGGCGCCAGTAAAGCGGATAACAAGGGTTCTCGCTCTGGGTGGAATTGGTTGGCGTGGGGTCCCGGTTCACCGATGGGATCGCGCCATGCAGGACCATTTGTGCGCTTCCAATTTCGTGCCACGAGGCTTCGTCGTGGATGCCGCGACGATGGAGAGCGGCATGGCGCTGATCGGAGGGCACGCTGTAGCGAAGGCAAGCCTCCGTCCTGGTCCGGCGGTTCTTGCGTGGGCAGCGATCCGACATGTTTCGCTCCCGCGAACTCTGCCTGTCCTGACCGATGCCCGCTAGGCGGCTCTGAACGCGACGGAACGGAATGGGTGAGATGAGCGCGCAAAGCAGGCCGGAGCCGAATGGACAACCTATTGAGACGTTACATCTATCACACGGCGAGGAAGAGAAGCGCCAGCACAGGGAAGACTCTGTGGGCGGTTCACGCCGGAGGCAGGTTGACCACGAGCCGGCCCGGGCAAGGCTTGCCGTAGAGGGCTGCATCGACACAGATTCGTACCAGCGCGTCGGGCCCGCTGTCGGTGAAATCCGCATAGAAGCTGTCGGGCAGATCGGGGAAAACGGTCTCACCGACCTTGACCGTCTCGCTGGTGACAATAGGCCAGGGGGTTTCGATATCCCGCCTGGGATAGGAGCCTTGGAGCACCCGGCGGGCGAGCTCAAGCGCGATGATCGACCAGAAGGGTGGCCCGCCGATCGAGTACCCCTCCACCTTGTGGCCCATATAGCCGATCATGAACTTGCGGAACCCGTTCTCAGCCTCCCCAGCGGTGGCCGGCAGCGGTGTGCGGCCGGCCTGGATGAAAGCCTTGAGCACGCCATCCGTACCGCCCTGGCACCAGATGCCGTCGATTTTCGGCAACGAGGGCAGGAGGGCGGCGGTGTTGCGCTGAGCGACTGACGAATCCCACATCCCGCTATAACGGTTGACCACCTTGATGCCAGGGTTCGCCTGCCAGACCGAATCGGCGCCGGCATTGCGCTGGGTGTCATCAGGAGTGCCGGCCACGCCGGTGACCATGATGACATTGCCCTTGCCGCCGAGCTTGTCGGCGAGCCACTGGGCGGGCAGGCGGCCGAAATCAAAGAGATTGGCGCCGACCTTGAGCGCGCTCGGCGCGGTGACGAGATTGTCGAATGAGATCACGAGGATGCCGCGATCGGTCGCCTGCTTGATAATGCCGTTGAGTCCCGTGGGTGAGGCCGCGTCCATGATGATCGCATCGACGCGCTCGCCGATCAGGCCGGCGATCTGCTGGCTTTCCTCGGTGACGTCGTTGCCGGAATTGAACCAGGTGCCCTCGACCTCGCTTTTATAGGGCTCCATCTGGAGCGCGGCCTTGAAGAGATTCTCCATCTCGATGCGCCACTTATTGCCGATATAGGAGTTGGAGAGCGCGATCTTGAGCTTGCGCGAAGCGGCTGGGGCGCTGACCGGAGCACCGGCGGCGAGCACGGCCACGGCGGAGGCGCAGAGCAGCTTGCGTCGCCCGAGAGTGTTTGTCGTCATAGTCGTTTCCTCCTCTTTTGTTTGCGGTTGCTTGCTTCCATTTGCTTGAGCGGGCGGGCCCGCCCTGTCAGGGTGAGGCCCTCCCAATCTGTGGGGTGATCAACACCAACGGTGAGGTCCTATCCCCGGGCCCGGCGACTGGAAATCCGATCAGAGCACCGACATGAATTGGGGGCTGTCGAACGAACGAGAGGATCGGTAAGAACCGCCTCGTCATTTCAAGGCGCGAGAAGTACTTGGGTGCCGAAAATCGCTGCTCGGATAGAAAACGACCCCCTGGAGGCACAGCGATGCTTTTCTTGCGGCATGGTCCGGCGGCGCGCACGACCACATCCAGTCATGAAGACTCCGTATAGTTGGAGTGCGAAGATTGACTTCGCCGTCTGGTCGCCCCCGCGGGAGGGGGCCTCTGTGCGACCCCGAGGCAACGCTGAAGATCAGCTTCGAACTCGCCAATATGCGCGATCATCGCCCGTCGCGCAGCGGTGGGATGACCTTGAGCGATCCTTTGGTGGATGCGGCGATGGCTGATGAGCGAAGCACGTGCGCCTTCACTGTGGGCGGCGATATAGTGCTCATTGGTGAGACGTCGCGCCGAGTAAAGAACGGCGGTCAGCGGCCCGAGGGCCTCGCGCAATAGCCGATTGTGAGCTGCGGTTAGCACATTGTCATGAAATTCGACATCCAGGGCGGTGTACTGTTCGGCGTCGTGAAGCACGCGTGGCATTGCCGCGCATAGCTCGGCGAGGCGGGCGAGGTCGGCCTCGCTACGTCGCGCCGCAGCAAGCGCAGCCGCCTCACCCTCAAATATTCGTCGAAGCTCGGTAAGCTCAAGCACCAGGTCGACATGACGGCCGCTTTGCATGAGCTCGAAGAGAAGCGTCGGATCGAGCAGATGCCAGCGTTCGTAGGGCGCTATTCGGGTGCCGCTGCCCTGGCGCACTTCGACCAGTCCTCTGGCCGCCAGAATACGCATGGCTTCGCGCACCACTGTCCGGCTGACCCTAAACCGCAGTGCGAGCTGGTCTTCTCTTGGCAGCCGTTCGCCGGGCCTGAACTGGCCGTGGGCAAGCCTGCGCACGACTTGCCGAACGACGGCGCTGGGGAGCGCATCGCCGGCAGCGGGAGTGAATTCCACTGTGTCCTGCCCCGAAGGGGGCGGGTCAAGCAGGCTTGACGGTTTGAACAAATTCATATTATGATTATACCAATTTCTAAGACTGAAAGAAAGGGGGGAATCCATGTTCAGGCAGTGTCTTAGCGGGCAAGCCAGGCGACGAGGTTGGGTGGCCTGCGCGCATACCGCATATCGTATTGATAACGTATTGGAAATGCGCCTGTAAGCCGCTGTCGTTGGCCTGGTAGCTTGTGCGCTGTCTCTCCAATCACTTGAAGTCGGGTGGCGGCCGACGGTGATCCCTGTCATGCCGCCAACATGTTCTGGGTTGAATCGTCGCACTCGCAACTGCCCTGCTGTCGACGCTCCTGATTCGATTTCAAAATGTTATGAAATCATAAGTATAAGCGAAAGGGTAAGATCGTGATCACGCTCGAAATCAAATACAGGGTTGCTTCCGCCAACGCCGGTGCGTTCGAGAAGATGATCAAAAACATCTACGGCCCGGCACTCGCCAGGCAGCAGGGTTTTGTCGGGTATCGCCTGCTTCGGGAATATTCGGAAGCCGAGCGCAAAGAGATCGAAGCCACGTCAGACGGCTATCAGTTTCACCTCGAGCTTACTTTCGAGAGCGAGGAACTGCGCCGAAAATGGGTTGCGAGCCCCGAGCACGATCCGGCTTTCAAGGAGGCGAAAAAGTTGGCAGAACAGATCGTCCACAACGGTTACCACCTTGTTCAGGACAACCTCTTGCTGAAGGCATGAGAGCAAGGGGAAAAAATCATCATGAACCATCTTGCGATAATCGATACACGATTGAAGCGCATTGTCAGCGATGAGCCGCTCCGCAACCGTGCGAACGGCTTTCAATTTATCGAGGGTCCGGTCTGGCACGGGGATAAGGGCATCGTCATCTTCAGTGATATCCCGGCCGATCGAATGTATTTCTTTGATCCCCAAAACGGGCAGACCGGGATCTATCGCGCGCCCAGCAACAAGGCCAACGGCAATATTTTCGATCATGAGCATCGTTTGATTACCTGTGAGCATTCAACGAGCCGCGTGGTGCGGCAAGAGACCGATGGCAGCCTGACGATCATTGCCAGCCATTACGGTGGCATAGAGCTTAACAGCCCAAATGACATCATCATCGATAGAAACGGAAGGCTCTACTTCACAGACCCGCCCTATGGCCGTCTTGCGGGCGTCGGGATTGAGCGTCCGCAATCACAGAGAGTGCAGGGGGTTTATCGGGTTGATCCGCGTGATCGCTCTATTGACAGGCTTGCCGACGACTTCGACCGCCCGAACGGGCTCTGCTTCGCAAAGAACGAGTCGGTTCTGTATGTTAATGATTCGGCAAAGATGCACATCCGCCGCTATGAGCTTCATGGGCAGGATCTTGTCGGTGGAGAGGTGTGGGCAAAAGTCGGTGGAGAAGGCCCAGGCGCGCCGGATGGCATGAAGATCGACAGCGAAGGGAATCTGTTCTGCTGCGGCCCTGGAGGCGTGCACGTATTCAGCGGCGCGGGAGAGCCCCTGGGCGTGATCCTAGTCCCTGAAGAGTGCGCCAACTTCAACTGGGGAGACGCCGATCGAAGAACACTTTATTTGTGCGCCAGCACATCGCTATTCAGCTGTCGAATGCACGTTCCAGGACTCCCCACCTGGTAGAACCGTTCCATCACGGCTGAGGGATCATTGTCGGCTCAGATGCAGCTCAGCCAATCGTGGTTCATGCGAAGGTTTGAAGCCAGGCCCGCCCCGCGGGGCTGAGAATGAAAACGAGAAAATGGGAGGAAGAAACAGCCATGGCCATCGCGTTCAATATGCGAAGATTGTCCAAACAGATTGTAGGCCTAGCGGCGGCCCTTGCCGTATTCGCCAGCCTGTGTGGCGCTGTTGTTCTCTTGGCAAGTCGGCCGGCGCGGGCGGACGCTTCGGGCAAGAAATTTACGATTTATGTGAGCAATAATTATATCGGCAATCCCTGGCGCGCCCAGATGGAGAATGCCATTCGTGCGATCGCGGCGCGGCCACCATACAATCAAATGGTCAATCTCGTGATCGTCAACTCTGAAAACACGGTCACGTCACAGACAGCATCATTGCAGACGATCATCCGCAAGAAGCCCGCGGGGATTCTTATTGATTCTTCGTCGGCCACCGCGCTCAACCCGACGGTCATGGCTGCCTGCGCCGCCGGCATCGTCGTCTATACGTTTGACCAAACGCTGACTGCGCCATGCGCAGTCCAGGTTCGCGAGAACGACGAGGCTGAGGCAGAGAACATGGCCCGGTGGCTCGCGGCCGTGATTCACGAGAAGGGCGATGTCATTCTGGACGAAGGAATTCCGGGGGCCCCCTCTTCGGTGATCAGAATTCATGCTTATCAGTCGGTGCTTCGGCAATTTCCCAATATTCATATCGTGGGGACATTTGTCGGTAACGGCGCGCCGGGGCCCGAACTGCAGCAGGTCTCGGGTCTGCTTGCGTCGCATCGCAACATCGTTGGCGTCGTCAGCCAAGGATATTGCAGTGCCGAATATCAGGCCTTCGCTCGTGCCGGTCTGAAGCCCCCCGCCTGCGCAAGCCTTGATACGTCCGTCAGCGCTGAAACCTGCGTGACCCAAAACATGGCTTGCTACATGTGGCCAGCGCCGTCGTGGGTTGGTGCCTATGCGTTCGTCCAGATGCTCAAGCAGCTCTCGGGTGGGCCTAAGCCTACTCAGGCGATTACGACTTATGAGCAGGATTATTTCGTTACGGAGCAGGGAGCCGTCCGCTTCGATGGTGATGCCTATCACCAGGTGGTGCTCAAGGCCGGTGTCAATTATTTCCCCAATGCCCCGTCTTCGCTGGTGCTGCCAGTCACCGGGGGCAATCTCGGCCTCTCTGTTGACGATGCCCTCAAAGGTTAGAATGGCGGCATACGGAGTCCGATAGTGCACCCCACGCCGTGTCACGGACCGGGTCTTTCGGTCCGCCACCTGCAAAAAAGCTTCGGCGGGGTCCGAGCGCTGTCGGATGGATCTGTCGAAGCACGGCGTGGCGAGGTGCATGGTATCCTCGGCGAGAACGGCGCGGGCAAGTCGACACTCATACGCGTGCTTTCGGGGGTGATCTCGCGTGACGATGGCGAGGTCATCCTCGATGGCCAATCCCTCCGGCTGGGAAGCCCGGCGGAGGCGCTGCGCGCCAACATCCGTACTGTCTTTCAGGAATCGAGCCTGATCCCGGCACTCACTGTTGCAGAGAATATGCTTTTTGATCGCCTCCCCATCGGGTGGCACTGGCGGCTGCGCACGCGCGCGCTTCGTTTCCAGTACGCTAGGCTTATGGATGGGCTCGGCGCGCGCTGGCTCGATCCGTCAGCCAGGGTCGCAGCCCTTTCTGTTGCAGATCGGCAATTGCTCGAGGTTGCCAAAGCGATCGCAGCCTCCCCAAATGTTTTGATTCTCGATGAGGCGACCTCTGCGCTCAGCCTTGCCGACGCAGAATGGGTTCTTCACCAGGCACGGCGCATCGCAGATGGCGGTGGCGTGGTCCTGTTCGTTTCTCACCGCCTGCAGGAGGTCAAGGCAATCGCCGATCGGGTCACCGTTTTGCGTTCGGGAAGGACTGTGTTCGAGGCGAAAGCCGACGAGACCGTGAGCGAGGACGATCTTATCGAAGCCATGCTTGGCCGTCGCCTCGCGCGTCTCTACCCCCAGCGCGAGAGCAAGACCCAAAGCGGCACGCTTCTGCAGGTCGATCGCTTGCGCGTCGGAACAAGGCTCGGGCCGGTCGATTTCATGCTCGGAGCCGGCGAAATCCTCGGTGTGACGGCATTGCCGGGGCAGGGCCAGCGAGAGTTGCTGATGAGCCTTTCCGGTGACCTTCGATATGAAGGAGCGGTCGCGCTCGCCGGCCGGCGCTACGCGCCGCGCTCACCGGCGGAGGCTCAGAAATACGGGGTCTTCATGGTGCCAGAGGACCGCCAAACGGAGGCGCTGTTTCTCCATCATAGCGTTCAGTTCAATGTCACATGCTCGGTTCTTACCGCACTCACGCGGGGGTTCAGCGTTCTCGACCCACGCCGCGAGCAAGAGACCGCGCGTTCAGGCGCCAATCGGGTCGGGTTGGATCCGCAGCGCTTGCCCAACCAGGTGGCCACGCTCAGTGGGGGCAATCAGCAGAAGACGATATTCGCGCGGGCTCTTCTCGGCAAACCAAAGGTCTTTATTCTCTTTGATTCCACACGGGGCGTGGATGTGGGAACCAAGGCTGATATCTACAGACTTGTGGCCCATCTCGCAGACGAAGGCATGGGGGTGATCTTCTATTCGACGGATTTTACTGAGACATTGCATGTCTGTGACCGGATCCTGGTTCTCCACGCAGGGCGCATCGCAGGAACTGCGCCGGCGAAGGCTTGGGATGAGGAAAAGCTCCTGCGTTGCGCATCTGGCCAGACAGCCGCCGGGGCGGGAACCCATTCTCTCGCCCAGGACGCAGCGAGCTGAAATCCATGGAGGCAGAGCTCGCGCTCACCCCGGCGAAGCGGCATGGCGTATGGCCCCTCACAGTGCGCCCATCCGGGGGGGCACTCGTAATGGTCCCGCTGTTTGCCATCCTTCTCCTGACGGACGTTCTGCTCCAGCCGGACATTCTCACAAAACCGCAAATAGCGCTCACGATTCAGACCGCGCTTCCGCTCATCCTTGTGAGCATTGCACAATGTATTGTCCTGCTCACAGGCGGCATCGATATTTCCGTCGGCGGCACGATGGTCATCGCCACTGTCCTCACGGCCACCTGGGTCGGCGCCGGCAGTGGAAGCGTGTGGCGGCTCATGCTGGTTCCGCTGGTTGGTCTCATATTGGGGGCATTCAACGGCGCACTCGTCGTGGTTGGCAATTTTGAACCCTTCATCGCCACGCTCGGTACCTGGGCAATCTACGACGGTATCGCTTTGCAGATTCTTCCTTCTGCCGGCGGAACCACACCGCCCGCGCTCAGCGCCTGGGCACAGAACGTGACCAATCTTGTTCCCACCTCGGTCCTGCTGCTCGTTTTCACTCTTGCCGTCTGGTGGTACTGGCGTTCCACCAATCTCTGCCGGCATATTTACAGCGTCGGCAGCGATGAGACGCGCGCCAGGCTCAGCGGTGTCAACATCAGGAAGACGAAATTCAGTGTCTACGCCATTGCGGGCCTGTTCGCCGCACTGGCTGGGATTTATCTGGCGTTGATTACTGGCACGGGAGACGCCACCATCGGCGATGGATACATCCTCTCTTCGGTTGAAGCCTGTGTGCTTGGCGGCATCAGTCTCGAAGGGGGGGCCGGCGGCGTTGGCCTCGCGGTCGCAGGCGCTTTCATTCTCACGTTCATTGATGGCATCACCTCCGTTCTCGTCTTGCCGCCCTGGGTTTCCATAGTTCTCTCGGCTGGCCTGCTAATCCTCGTGATCGGCCTTCGTTCGCGGTTGACGAAGCAGGCATGAAATGAAACCGGCCGTGTCAGCAAGACCATCGCCCCTCACCATCGCGATCAGGATAGGCCGAGGGGCTGTTTTTGCGGCACGCCGTCAACCGGCGACTGCCGGTGCCTTCGTGCTCACAGTGGGGCTCTTTGCCGCGGCCACCGCACACTCGTTGGGATTTGCTTCACTGTCGAACGTCCGAACGCTCTCCATCTTTGCCGCTTTTGTCGGTCTCGCCGCGATGGGCGAGACACTCGTGATCATTGCCGGCGGGCTTGATTTGAGCGTGCCCTGGCTGATTGATTTTGGCGGTATCGCACTTTCGCAGATGCATCGCGGCCTTCACATCAGCCTGCCGCTCATCCTGCTCCTGGTTGTCCTGCTTGGCATGGTCCTTGGAGCGGTCAACGGGCTGCTCGTCACCTTCTTGAGAGCGCCCCCTTTGATCGTGACGCTCGGCGTCGGCGGCCTTATCGAGGGCTATCTCGTCGCGGTGGGCACATTGCAGAGCAGCGGAGATGTCGTGCCCGACGGGATAGAGCGTTTTGCAAATGCAAGAATTGGCCCATTCCCGGACATTACGCTCGTGTGGCTTGCGCTTGCGGTCGTGGCCGCTTTCATCCTGTCGCGAACCAGTCTCGGGCGGCGCATCTACGCCGTGGGCGATAACGCACGTGCCGCACGGCTTGCAGGCATTCACGTCGAACGTGTGAAATTTGCAACCTACGTGATTTCGGGGGCCACCGCCACCCTCGCCGGTGTCCTCCTCACCGGATATATCCAGACAGCTTATGTCGGCATGGGCGGGGATTATCTTTTCGGGGCCATCGCGGCAATTGCGCTCGGTGGCACCGCGCTGCTCGGGGGAACAGGCTCTTCATGGGGCACCGTGGCGGGGGCTTGCACACTCACGGTGCTTGCTGGGCTGTTGCCAGTGCTTGGGCTTAACACGGCTGCCGTAAAGATTGTCTATGGTGCCATCATCCTCGCCGGCGTTTATTTCGCGCGTGCCGTGCAACAGATCGGCGGGGGTAGGCACGGCGCCGAGGCATTGCGCGAAGTCCAAACGCTACAGAGAGCCTCGGGCATGGAGGCGATGGATACACACCACATGGGAGCCGCCGGCCGATCTATGGCGAGGCATTCGGCTATCTCTGGACAATAGACTTAGGCGCCCGTGCTTGTTCCTTTCTCACGCCAGAATGTTTTGCGGATCCGCGCAGGTGGAGGGTAGATCAGGAGATGGGTGCCATCGTCATGCCCCGATCCCTTTCCCAGTTTGTCGGGCGCTGGATCGCCGAGCTGCGCTGGGTCGATGCGCCGGAGGCCGTGCGCAAGGCGTGTCTTGAGGGAGTTTTCCAGTCAGTTGCGGGCGGGGTGGCCGGCTTCGCAATGCCCGAGACCAGGATCGCGCTGGAGATGGCGCGGCGGGAGGGAGAGAAAGGTCCCAGCACAATCTTTGGTGATGGCCTCAAAGTTCCCACGGCAACGGCCATTTTCGTCAATGCCGCGATGTTCTGTTCGCTCGAGCAGCAGGAGATGCATGTCGCGAGCGGCAGCCACCCCTATCAAGTCATTGTTCCCGCCACCCTCGTTCTCGCCGAGCGCATGGGCAGCAACGGCCAGGATTTCCTCACCGCCGTCCTGGCTGGGACCGAGGCGATGCTCGCGCTCGCCATCGTCGGGCTGGAGGTCGCGCCTGAATGGGGGATGGAGACATCACAAGCCGGCGCAGTCTACGGCGCAATCGGCGCTGCGGCGAGCACCGCGAAGCTGATGAAGCTCGATGTGGAGTCCACCACCTGGGCGCTCTCTCACGCTGCCAATCTGGCCGCGGGCCTCGCCGAGTGTCTCTGGGCAGGCACGACAGAATATCACTGGGCGCTCGCAAATGCGAGCCGTGTCGGGTATCTCGCGGCGCAACTGGCAAGCTTGCGGGCAGAAGCCGCCCCCACCACCTTCGAAGGTCGTGCGGGTTTTTATCATCGCTTTTCCGAGCTCTCTGAAAAGGAGCTCGGCGGGGTCGACCTTGCTGGCCGGGTTTCCCTCCGTCTCGGTCATGTCTGGGAAACGCCCGAGCATATCTACAAGCGCTATCCGGTTCACTTCAACAACCTGGCTTTTGTCGATGCAGCCAAAACGCTTCGTGAGCGGCATCGGATCGTGCCCGGGCAGATCACGGCGATCAGAATCACGATCAACCGCTGGTGCGAGCTTTGCAATGGGGCCAATCTGGGTCCCTATCATGGGCGTGAGGCGACGCGCGGCGCTACGGCATTCGGTGTCGCAACAATGCTTGCCCGCGGCCGTTATTCTCTCGACGACGCTTATGATCACGACGCGGCCGATATCAACGCCTTGATCCGCAAGACAACGATCGGCACTTTCCCTGATCCGGCGCGGTCACGCGACTGGCGATCACTTCGGCTCGAGGTGGATGCCGGAGCGACCCATGTCTATGACGGCGCCGTTGAGGGCGTGCCCGATTACCGGTTGCCGATGGCTGAGCTGCGCGCCATCGCCGATGACGCGCTCTCCCGTGTGCTCGGGAAATCGCAGACAAGGGACGTGCTCGATGCGCTTGAGGCGCTTGAGAGCTGCTCCAACATTCGCGAGGTGATCGCGCGGCTCGTCCCGCTTAAAGCACGGATCTGATGCCTGTTTCCTGCCGGCGTCGCCAGAAGGCGGAGTGCGGCCATCGTTTTTCCAGGCGGGCATAATACCTTCTGAGGTCAGCGTGTTCTGCGAAGAGCATGCGGTAGTCTTCCGCCCACGCCGCAAGTGCCGCATCGCGATTCGGATGAGCAATCGCATCCCCCGCCTTCGCTCCCATCAGGACAGCGCTTGCCAGGCCCTGAGAAGACAGAGGATCGAAGGACATGGCGGTGTCACCAACAGCGAGCCAGTCCTCACCAGCCAGGTGCTCGGCCTGAGCCGTCCCGGCGGGATAGGCGTTCGGCCGCGCCGACAGGGCTCTGCGCCCTGCGCATCGGCCGACATGGTGTGTCTCACCCAGAAGCGCGTGCCAGTTCCGAGCGCTGTGCTGCCAGAGATCCGTATCGGTTACGTAGGCCAGCACCCTCCGGCCGCGTGGAAGCGGGGTCGTGTACCACCAGCCTTCCGCAACCGCTTCCACCGTGGTGCCGCAATAGCCATCCCCATCATCGGGATAGGCAGACAGAAGGGCGATCTGCCGGTCGGCGGCAATCCTGCGAATGCTCAGCCGCCGGAGCAGAGTGCTGGATCGGCCCGACGCGTCCACCAGAAACCGCGCGCGCAGGCAGGTTCCATCACCGAGATCAAGACTCCAGGCCGCGAGCCCGTGCGTCAGTGGGCCGATATGGCGGACCTGAACGATATCGACACCTTTTGCAAGAACTGCCTTCCTTGCGGCCGCGTCGAATCGCGCGCGGTCGAGGATCCACCCTTCGCCCAGCGGGTTGGCGAGGAAATCGGTCTCGACCAGTTCAGTGCTCCCCCAAACCGAGCGGGTGCCGATCGCGCAACGATGGTCACTTTCGGACAGGATGTCCTCGCCGAACACGGAGCGCACGAGGTTCCCCATACCCGGCGGCAAGCTCTCCCCCGCCCACCTCTGCGTCGGCCGCGGCCGGTCGAGCACCACCGTCGAGAGGCCGCGCTGTGCGGCCAGCATTGCTGTGGCGCAGCCTGCTGGCCCCGCCCCGACGATCAGAACATCGAAGCCGCTCACCCGATGAAGGCGATCCCGCCAGGATTGGGCAGGCCCGCGGCGAAATCAGACACGACCGCATAGTCGTGCTCGATGCGGATCTTTTTCACGAGAGTACCGCGTGTCACCGAGGCAAACAGAAGGCCAGTGCTGTCGAAGGCCAAGCCGAACGGCCTGGTCAGCGGTGCTCCCCTCAGCGTCAGCGGAATGGGCGTGCCGAGAAGATCATAGCGCCGGACTGCGTCATCGCCCTGATCTGCCACATAGAACCGGTAGGACGTATCGAAGGTCATCTGGCGGGGATTGTTCAGCCCGCTGATCCAGCGCGGGTTGACCACCTTTCCTGTATGCGAATCGACACGCGCCACAAAAGCACCGCCCCAGCTAACGAGCAGCGCGCCATCCGGTGCCATGACCACGCCGACAGGGAATGTCAATCCCGCTTCCGACGGCACCAGAACGCGGTTTTGGCCATCGGGCGTCACAACGGTGACGAAGCCTTTCCTAACGAAATTGGCGACATAGAAATTGCCCGCCCGATCGCATGCGATGCTCACCGGCGAGGCAAAGGAACCCTTGGCGAACAGGGTGGTCTCGCCATGCGGCGTCACCCGGCGCACGACATTGCCGTTCATGCAGCACACATAGATGTTTCCGTCGAGCCCCCGCGTAAGGCCCTCCGGCCGTTCGAGCGGCGCAGAGAGCTGCATGACGGAAACTTCTTCTTCGACGGTCACGAGACGAAGGCTATTGTCGTCAGAATTCGCGACCACCAAGGGGAAGCGCCCTAGCTGCGGGAAGATCGCCCCTGGCGGATAGAGCACGTCCGGTTCATGGGCGAAGCCTACGCCGGACTCGATCTTCATCGCTGCCGGGAAATGTCCGTCCGTGGGACCGGGACGGTCGGTCACCACACCGAGCCGAAACCACTCTTGCGCCATGGCCGCAAGGATAGGGGGACGGGTGGGAGCGGAAATAAACCGCTCCCAGTCCCGGCGGCGGGCAAACGCGGCGCGGCGCTCGTCCAGTGATCGGGCCGTATTCATAACGATCTCATAATCGGCCTCGGCCAGCACCCCGTTCGGGATGCGGGCAGGCCAGAAGCCGGGAAGGGTGGGAGAAATCGCCTTCTCGTAGCCGAACCGGCAGCTCGAGGCGTCGGCATGCCACGGCACGCCCATCCACTGGGTGATGCCGCCGGGGCCGATCCGTGACAGCGGCCCTTGCTTCGACGTCGCCACGGGCGCGGTGAGCGTGGCGCCGTAATCGGTCAGGTCCACGTCATGCGATCGGGATTTCAGGCGCATCTCCGCTGTCCAGATCCAGGGAATGCGCACGATCCACGGGAATTCGATCCCCGGATGCAGGGCCCCGCCGATGCAGGCATCGAGGACCGCCCGATCCAACGCTGCTGGACGTTCGTGCAACGGATAGTCTTCGATGCGGACCGGGCTCGCCCCACCGCGCAGAATGAACCGTCCTTGGGACCAGGCCTTCAGGTGGCGGTATTGCAGCGGCGTCAGGGCGAGCCACTGCCGCGGCTCAAGAGCGTCCGGCGGCAGAACGACCTTGTCGCCATAGAGCTGCGGTTCCGTGTTCGGCTGCACCTTGGTGAACGCAGGATCGCGAAACAGGGCGAAGACACTTTCACGGAGGGAAGCGTTCTCCACCGACGCATTCGCCAGGCGCTCGCGCCAGTCCGGCCGAGTCCAGTCGTGCGCAGCGCCGAACCCATAGCGCCGGAAATAGCCTTCATTGACCCATTGCAGGTCGGACATGCGCTGAAAGATCGGCCAAATATCGCGTTCGAAGACCGTATCCGACTCGGTGCGGATGCCGGCGCCCACCAGGACCGATTCGACAGCGTCATAGACTGTGACAAGGCTGCTGGGGATGGCCGGGGCATAGTTGGGAGGAACACAGAGGACCCAGGCCGGATCAGCCTTCAGCACCCGGCCGTCGATGCGGAGCGTGGCGCCGACGGGCCCATCGCAGATGTCATCCGCCCAGCCGTCATTGTTCGCGAAGCCATTCATCGGGTGCGCGCCGGGGCGCGAATAGGCCGCTCCGGCGCCCGGCAGCACGATCAGCCGGCCGTCGGCGTCCGTCAGGATTTCGCCAAGTGCGATCGGAATATTGTGGAACTGGCCGCCATCAAGAGGGAGTGGCCCCGCCATCGGCCCTTTGAGCGTGCGTGGTGTTGCGCGCACTGCAAGGGTCATGCGGTCCGCGACGTCGCCGTTGCGTCGCCCGGATCCTGGCGCGCCCTCCAGGTCGAAAGCGACATTGTCAGCGTACCAAAGCGCCTTGGTGTTGGCGACAGCGACATGCCAAGAAATGTCGGCGTCGCGAGAGGTTAGCTCGCAGATCACGCGGTTTTGCGCGTCATAGCCGAACAGGCGGAATAAGGCGGCCTGCTTGGCGACAGCGCCACTTGGGTCCTTGAACGGACCGTGGGGAACGCTGCCTGGCGTTTCGGGACCGAAGAAGAAGGCATCGCGGCTGTTGCCGACTCTGGCCACGTTGACGGCGGGATGAATCGCCACCCGAGTGATCTGATCCAATTGCTGCTGGGAGATTGGTTGGGCACGGGCCCATCCATGGCCGGAAGCGACAAGCCCTGCCGACAGTGACGCGGTGAGCTGCCGCCGCGAAATCAAACGCTGCATCGCCGATAGGCCCCCCAGAATCGCGGTCCGTTTCGCAAGATGGCGGAAGGAACAGGAGAGCGGAGGCTTCGCCCGCAATGCTTCCGAATAACGTTGATCGCATCGGTTGGCAATGATACGGAAGGAGAACGGTATTCCATGCGGGCGCCTTCGCGCCAAACGCGCGGCTTGCCGGCTGCAGCGATCGATTTTGCAGGCCGCCCGGCCCTGCGCGATGGCTCCCTGGCAGCCGGCGCGAACGGGACTCCTGGAAGCGGGTGCCGATCGGCTCACCTCTGTATGATCGATGATTGCCTGCACCGGCCGCCATGGCGTCGAGGCGAGGCACGTCCGGCTGCGCGAGAGGGAAGCTCGGGAGCGCTTTCCATGGAAGGCATGAGCAAGGAACGTCTCGGGAAGCCTGCGGGCACGTTATGTGCCATTGTTCCCTCCCGTTCATGCCGTCAGGTTCCGTTTCGTGCCGGTCTGAGCGGGAAATGAGACCACTAAGCTATTGAAATCGTGATGCTGCTGGTGAGGATTGAACTCACGGCCTCTCCCTTACCAAGGGAGTGCTCTACCACTGAGCTACAGCAGCGCTGGAAGGCGGAATGCCGGCGGCATATAGCCTCGGCACGCGGCGGGCAGCAAGCAAGCTCGACACGCAAGCCATTCTGGGCAGGCCGGGCTTGACAGGTTGCCGCCAGGATCGATCGTGCCAGGTATGATCGATCTTCCACCCGGCCCCGCAAAGCCAGCGAAATCGACGCGCCTTGCGCGCGAGACGGCGGCGCTCCGCGAAAATCTCCACCGGCGGAAGGAGCAGGCGCGGGCGCGCGCTGCCGCCGGGGACAAAGCGGCGCGGCCGGAGCGGCCCTCCTCCTCTTCGACAAAGCCTTGAGAGGCTTTGCGCCGGCGCTGCCGGCCGAGCTAGATCGATCCTCGATCGAAGGAGATGGATCAGGATGCCGGTGATGCCCGATCGCTGGATTCGCCGCATGGCCGAGGAGCACGGCATGATCGAGCCGTTTGTCGAGCGCCAGCAAAGGACCGGGGTCATCAGCTACGGCCTCTCATCCTATGGCTACGATGCCCGGGTGGCCCCCGAATTCAAGCTTTTCACCAATGTCGATTCGCCGATCGTCGATCCGAAAGCCTTCAACCCGGCAAGCTTCGTCGACCGCCAGGGCGAAACCTGCGTCATCCCGCCCAACAGCTTCGCGCTCGGCCATACGATCGAGTATTTCCGCGTGCCGCGAGAGGTCCTCGTGGTTTGCCTCGGCAAGTCCACCTACGCCCGGTGCGGCATCATCGTGAACGTCACGCCGCTCGAGCCGGAATGGGAGGGACAGGTGACGATCGAGATCAGCAATACGACGCCCCTGCCAGCGAAGATCTACGCCGGCGAGGGTATCTGCCAGTTCCTCTTCCTCAAGGCCGAGGAAGTGTGCGAGACGAGCTACGCTGATCGAGCCGGGAAATATATGCGCCAGCGCGGAGTGGCGCTGCCGCGCCTCTAGGGCGCGAAGCGAAGGAGGCAAGGATGGATCGCATACGCATTCGCGGCGGCCGGCCGCTCTCCGGTGAGATCGCGATCAGCGGCGCCAAGAACGCCGCCCTGCCGCTGATGGCCGCGGGCCTGCTCACCGAGGACAGGCTCGTCCTTTCCAATGTGCCGAAGCTCGAAGACATCCGCACGATGACGATGCTGCTCGCCCAGCATGGTCTCGAGGTCCAGCCGCTCGACGCGGAGCGAAAGCGGCTGGCGATCGGCGGGCGGATTCGCAACACCGAGGCGCCATACGACATTATGCGGAAGATGCGCGCCTCGATCCTGGTGCTCGGGCCGCTCCTTGCGCGTGCCGGCGAGGCGCGCGTCTCCCTCCCGGGGGGCTGCGCGATCGGCACCCGCCCGGTCGATCTCCATCTCAAGGGCCTTGAGCAGATGGGCGCCGAGATCCGCCTCGAGGGCGGCTATATCGCGGCCCGCGTCAATGGCCGCCTGAAGGGCGCGAACATCGTCTTCCCTTCCGTATCGGTGGGCGCGACGGAAAATCTCCTGATGGCTGCTGTGCTCGCGGATGGCGAGACCGAGCTTGCCAACGCTGCCCGCGAGCCGGAGATCGAGGATCTCGCCCAATGCCTGAATGCCATGGGTGCGCGCATCCGCGGCATCGGCACCGGCCGGCTCATCATCGAGGGGGTCGCCCGGCTTGCGGGGACGGAGCACAGGATCATGCCCGACCGGATCGAGGCCGGTACCTATGCCTGCGCTGCCGCGGTGACGGGGGGCGAGATCACGCTCCGCAATGCCCGGTTCGACCATCTTGCCGCAGTGGCGCGCACCCTGAACGAATCGGGCGTCGAAGTCGCCGAGACGCCCGAGGGCATGCGCGTCTCGCGGCGCAACGCGCTCGCCGGCGCGGACGTGATGACCGAGCCCTATCCTGGCTTCCCGACCGATCTTCAGGCGCAGTTCATGGCGGTGATGGCGGTTGCGGAGGGGGCGGCGATGATCACCGAGACGATCTTCGAGAACCGCTTCATGCATGTGCCCGAGCTCAATCGTATGGGGGCACGGATCAATGTCCACGGATCGTCGGCAATCGTGCGCGGAGTGCCCGAGCTCTCCGGCGCGCCGGTGATGGCG
>DASZQO010000173.1:0-12126 GCA_035549615.1 Acetobacteraceae bacterium | reverse complement strand
GTCTCCGTCCGATCCAGATTTGGGTGCCGGACGTACGCGCGCCATCCTTCCGGTCTGAGGCGCATCGCCAGTCATTGGCCGTGGCCACGAGCGCGCATGCCCATGAGGATCAGGCGTTCATCGACGCGGTATCGGATTGGGGCGATGAATGAAGCGTGGCGATATCTGGACCATCGCCTGCGGCAAGGACTACGCCGGCAAGCCACGCCCTGTCGTCGTCATTCAAGATGATAGCTTCGACGCAACCGACTCGATCACGATCTGCGCCTTCACCTCTGACGAGACCGAAGCCCCCCCTGTTCCGCTTGCCCGTCGAGCCGAACGAGCGCAACGGCTTGCGCGTGGCCTGCCGCCTGATGGTGGATAAACTCACCACCGCCTCCAAGACCAAGGTTCGCGCACGCGTCGGCAGGTTGGACGACGAGGATATCCTGCGGCTCAATCGGGCCATGCTGGTGTTCCTTGGGCTGGCCGTCTCGCCGAAGACGAAGCCGGTGGCCTGACGAGCAATGGTGTCCAGCGTACGAGCGGCTAGAATTGGGATGTTCAGCTTGTTGTTGCTTCGCGCGATACTGACGGCATATTCCGACCGCGCGCGAGCCTCGGTGTTCCGGCTGCTCCAGACGCTCGCGGCGGGAAGTGGCGTAAACTCAGTGCCCACTCAGGGAGTGAAATGGCGGAGGGAGGGGGATTCGAACCCCCGATACATCTTTACGATGTATAACGGTTTAGCAAACCGCCGCCTTCAGCCGCTCGGCCACCCCTCCGATCCGAGAGCGTGATCGCCGGAGGTGAAATCACCAAAGGCCTCAATCACGCTAGAAAACAAACGGCGAGAATGGAAATACGGGAGCGAACGCATCCCGCTCTTGCCACGAACTTTCGCTCCCAAAGACTAAGGACTCGCGCCAAGCCGGTCAACGCAACGCCCCATTCCGGTAGATCCTCGGCGCACGACGCTTGGTTTCCCTTTCACGCCCGCTGCACGAGTTCGATCTTGTAGCCGTCTGGGTCTTCGACAAAGGCGATCACAGTCGTGCCGAACTTCACCGGACCCGGCTCGCGCGTGATCTTCGCGCCCGCCGCCCGCAGCGCCTCGCAGGTCGCTGCAACATCGGGAACGCCGATGGCGAGATGCCCGAACCCAGTGCCGAGTTCGTAGCCGTCATCCTGGCCCCAGTTATAGGTCAGCTCCAGGACGGTCGTGCTCGCCTCGTCACCATAGCCCACGAAGGCCAGCGTATATTTGCCCCCGGGCACTTCATTGCGACGCAACTCCTTCATGCCGAGCAGCTTGGTGTAGAAATTCACGCTCGCCTCAAGATCTTTGACACGAAGCATCGTATGCAGCAGCCGCCGTCCGTCTGCGCTCATCTCTTTCCCCTCGCACGATCGCCCAGGCACGGGCACGCCGAAGCTAGCGGGATCGAGCCCAAGAAGGAACAGGCCCTTGGCATCGGCGGCGGCGATGCATGCCGGGCGATCCACGATCAGCGTGCCGCCCGCCTCGAAGGCGATTCCGAGCAGCCCGGCGGAGGCGGCCAGCCGCATCGTCTCGGGCCCCAGCGTCGGTAGATCGGTCCGCCGCTCCTGCCCGGGCTTGACCAGCTTCACCAGCACCCCTCCCGGTCCCGGGCGCGCCAGCCCGCCCGCCCGCGCCAGCATGGCATCCGTGCCCTCCGCCGCCTCCACCGCCAGCACGATCCCCTGCTGCACCACGCAGCCCTGGCCCACATCCACGCTGCCCAAGGCACGCGCCACCGCAATGCCACGCTCGATATCGGCCATCGCCGCAGCGTTGGGCGCCACCCGGGTCAACAGGCCGGCCGGCCCCACGGCCTCGCGCAGGATCGTCTCTACGCCGAGAACCGCGAACCCTTCCTCTCCCAGCACCCGCACGATCGCCGCCAGCAAGCCATCATCGCCGGCAAAGGCCGCGCGGCCAACCCGGCCCAGCAGGCGGAGGGCCAAGGCATCCGGCCGAAGATCGACGAAGGAAGGCCTTCGCACCGAACCTACCAGCACGAGCTCCCGGCAGGCATGCGCGCGAAGAAGATCGCGGATCCGTCCGGCCGCGCCGAGCCGGGCGAATTCATGCGGATAGGGGGCTAGCACCGCAGGCTCGGCAAACCCTTCGAGCCCGATCATGAAAACGAGGCGCCCGGCGGCCTGCGCTGCGGCGGCAACCCGCCCCGGCAGGACCCCGCCGCCAGCCAGGATGCCAAGGCTCTCTCTCTGCCCACCCATCACCGGCGCCCGCAGAGGTCGTGCCTGCTTCCCTTGCGGGCTGTAACGGGCCGCGGCAACATTCCCGGCCACTGAAACGCATCGGGTGTTTCCAGATCGTACATCGCCCGTTCTGATTTACGTTCTGAACGTATTTTTAATTGCCGGAATCACGTCTCTTGCGGCATAGATTTAAAAATTTCCAAAAGATTTTCAGAGGATCTTTGCACGTGGGAAAATCTCGGGCCGCCCGTCGTGTTCGAGCGCTCCGCGCGCCGGAAGCATCCGCGCCCTGTGCGGCCAATGCCGACGGCATCGCGCAATGTCTCCGGATGCTGGCCGAGGAGGCGGCCTCGGTCGGTTTCGCCAGCACCGTCGCAGCACTCTGGATGGCGATCAGGGTCTGCGAGCAGGAACTGGTCCAGGGGAGGGCTCGACGGGATGCCCAAAAGGATATCCCGGCACCGCGCCATTTCACGCCGGTGAACCCGATCCTGCCCGCTATCCCTTCGGTGAATTGAGCCGCTCCGAGCTTCAGCCGGTGGCTTCCTCGCCGTCCCAGCGCGGGGTTGCGCGAATAAGGCCACGGTGGCTCGGCGCGTCGATGAATTCCAAGATCTCCCGTACCAGCGGATCCTCCCCGTAGCGGAGCCGGGTCTCGGCAAGACGATCGGCAAATCTTCCCTCATCACGGAAAAGAGAACGGAACACGGCTCTCAATTTATGGACCGCGGCGCCATCGAACCCGCGCCGCCTCAGCCCGACGACATTCAGCCCCACCAGCCGCCCGCGATTGCCGATGACGGCGCCGAAAGGAATCACATCGCCACCGACCCCCGTCACCCCCCCGACGATCGCTCCGCGCCCGATGCGCACATACTGGTGCAGGGCGGCCGCCCCGCCGATCACGGCCTGATCGGCGATCTGCACATGCCCACCCATGACGACATTGTTGGCGATAATGACATTGCTGCCGATCTGGCAATCATGCGCCACGTGCACGACGGCCATCACCAGGCAATCCGCTCCGATTCTGGTGACACCGACGCCGGTCACCGTCCCGCGATGGATCGTGCAATGTTCACGCACATGGGTGCGCGGCCCGATTTCGCACTCCGTCGGCTCGCCGCGATATTTGAGATCCTGCGGCGCGAGGCCGACCGTGCAGAAGGGAAACAGCTCCGCCTCCGCGCCGATCCTCGTATGGCCGTCCACCACCACATGGCCATGCAGCCTTGCGCCCCGCCCGATCACGACGTTCGGACCGATCTGGCAGAACGGCCCGATCGAAGCCCCTGGCTCGATCACCGCCTGCGGGGCGATGAGCGCGGTGGGGTGAATATCGGCCTGCCGCCGCTTCGCCGACCTCAACGGTTCGACATTCGGCTCAAGCATTTCGGGCGCGTCAGGCAAGCGATCCATCAGGCATGAGACTTTCGCGGGTTCCGGGAAGGGGTGCAGGGAGACAAAGGCGAAAGTTCGGCGACGATGCTGGGCAATGGCGTTTCTCCCAAGTCAATGATTGTTGCCCGATGTTGCACCTCTCGCCATTCCTTGCCGGCTAGGGTGTCGTTCCCAGAGCCTGACAAAGCACCCGATCGCCGACCAGGATGCCGAGCTTGGCGGTGATGCCCCCCTGAAGCTCAAGCGTCGCCACAACCGGCCCATGGCTTGAAATCACGGCAAGGCTTCGCGGCACCGTGTTCTCCGCAATGCTGTCGATCGTCCCGTCGGCGGCGATGAACACCATGTCAAGCGGGACAAGCGTGTTTTCCATCCACATCTGCGACTGGATCGGGCGGCCCCAGAGAAACAGCATGCCACCATCCGGGGCCACGCTCTTGCGGAACATCAGCCCGACCGTCTGCTCTCCTTCGGTCCGCGCGATCTCCACATCAAACACATGGCGCGTCTCGCCTCCCCCGGCGCCCTTGGTGAGGATCACGAGCTTCTCCTTCGGCAGCACCTTCTGCGCATGGGTGGGCTCTCCAGCCCCCTGCGCCCAGGCAAGAGGTTGGACGGCGAGCAGCAGGGCGGCGGAGGCTCCAAGCAGGCGGCGACGTTGCATGCGAAAGAACTCCCTTCGGCCGGTCGAAGGATTCGTCCCGGCTCAAACCGGCATCATCCCTTAAGGAAGCACCGTTCTGACGATCGAGGCATCGAGCGCTTCGTATTCCTCATAGCCGATTGTCGCGTAGAGCTCGGCGCGCGTCTGCATGCGCGGCAGCATCGCCCGCGTCTCCCCGTCACGCCGGATCACGGCATAAAGCTCGGCCTGGGCATGCGCCGCCACGCGCAGGCTGCTCACCGGCCAGATCACCATCCGGTAGCCCATCTCGCGGAATTCCTCAGCGGTGATGAAGGGCGTGCGGCCGAACTCGGTCATGTTGGCGAGCAGCGTCACCCCCGGCATCTGCGCGGCGAAGGCGCGGAACATCGCGGGTGAGCTCAGCGCCTCGGGAAAGATCGCATCCGCGCCGGCGGAGAGATAGAGCTTCGCCCGCGCGACCGCCCCTTCGATCCCTTCGCTCGCCGCCGCGTCGGTCCGCGCAATGATGTAGAGATGCCGCCGCGCCTTGGCCGCGGCCGCCACCTTCGCTGCCATCTCCTGTGGCGTGGCGAGCTTCTTGTCGTTCAGATGCCCGCATTTCTTGGGCAGAATCTGGTCCTCGATATGCACGGCCGCGGCGCCCGCATCCTCGAAGCTGCGGACCATGTTCATCACATTGAGCGCCTCGCCATAGCCGGTATCGCCGTCCACCAGCACCGGCAGGCCGGAAGCCCGCGCCACCTGGCGGATGAAGAAGCAGACATCCTCCACCGTGATCACGCCGAGATCGGGCAGGCCCATCGAGGCGCTCATCGCCGCGCCGGAAAGATAGACGGCGGAAAATCCCGCTGCCCGCGCCTGCAAGGCCGCGAGCCCGTTCTGCGCCCCCGGGATTCCGAGAATCCCGCCTTCCGCCAGCAAGGCGCGGAACCGCTCGCCCGCCGGCGGGGACGGCAGATCGGCCGCAACCAGATAGGGCATCCTCTTTTCCCCCGTGCCTCAGAAAAACGTGACTCAGAAAAAGACGAGCGTGACGAGCAAGAGCGGCACGGCAAGCACCAGCACCGCCGCGCCGCAATAGCCGAAAAATCCCGGCATGCGTACCCCGCGGCGCGCGGCGATGGCCCGAATGAGGAGATTGGGGGCCGCGCCGATATAGGTGAGCCCGCCAAAGAAGACCGCGCCGGCCGAGACCGCCATGAGCGTGCGCGCGAGCGGGCCGGTAAGCATTGCCGCATCCCCCCCCGCCATGCCGAAGAAGACGAGATAGGTCGGCGCATTGTCGAGGAATGCCGAAAGCAGGCCGGTAAGCCAGAAATAGGCGGCGGGATTCGGTGTGCCCTCCGCCCCCCCGACCCGCCGGAGCAGGCCGCCAAGCGGCCCGGCCATCCCTGCGTGCAGCATCGCCAGCACCGGGCCGATGGTGATGAAGATCGCCGCGAAAAGCTCCGCCACTTCGAGGATCGGCGCCCAGGAAAACATGTTGCGACGGCGCACGGAGCGCGGCGTGATCCGGACCGAAACCAGGGTGGCGGCGAGCGAGACGAGCACGCTCAGCACGCGCCCGAGAGGAAGCCGCCCGCCAGGGAGGGCGAGCGAACCGTCCGGCCAAATGCCGAACATGACGACGGCGAGCGCGACCAGCAGGATCAACAGCAGATTGACCGCGCCGCGCAGCCGGAGCGGCCGGGGCTGGCGGCTCGGCACTGGCCCTTCTTTCGCGGCGAGCCGGCGGTCGAGCAGATAGAAGCCTGCGAGCAGCGGGGCGCTCAGCAGCAGCAGCGCCGGCCAGAGGGTCTGCAGCGGCCAGAAGAATGGCACCCCTTCGAGGAACCCGACATAGAGCGGCGGATTGCCGATCGGGCTCAGCGCGCCCCCGGCATTGGCCACCAGCACAATGAAGAACACAACGAGGTGCCCCTTGCGGCGGCGATGGCCATTGGCGGCGAGCAGCGGATGGATCAGCACCATCGAAGCAGCCGTGGTGCCGACGATGCCGCCGAGGAGCGTGCCGAGCGCCAGCAACGCCGTGTTGCCCGCCGGCCGTCCCCACGGTCCGCCGGCAACGAAGACCCCGCCCGCGGCCGTGTAGAGGGCGAGAAGCAGGGTGATGAAGGGCAGGTATTCCTCGACCACGGCGCGCGCAAGCGCGGCTGCGGCCTCTGCCGGGCCGAAGATGAGCGCCTCGGGCAGCAGCAATGCGAGGATGCACCCCGACATGACCCATCGGGCGCGGCGATGCCAGATGCGTGGCGCAAGCATCGGCCCGAACGCGATCGCAACCAGCAGGGCGGCGAAGGGAAGCCCCCAGGCAAGTGATGGCGCGGACGAGAGAGCGTCTGGCTTCGCCCCGCCCACCGCCGCCGCGGCCGAGACTGGCGGCAGGACCATGGCAATGGTGAGAGCCCATGCCCATCTCGTCATCCGGCAGGCGGGCCGAGCCAGCCTCGCCGGCGGCTGCGCAAGCCCTGGCAGCCGGCGGCCTCGGCGCGGGTGGTGAGCGGAGGTCTCAATCACGCAAGAAAACAAATGGCCGGAACGGGGGGCGGGAGCACTGGCAACTGGCAAAGGGAGCCGGCTCTGGCGCCTGGCTTGGTTGCCAGTTGAGACCCCTCCCAGTAACGTCCGCGGCGCGTAATGGAGAGTGCTTGCGATGGAAATGACGGGCGAGCGGCATATTCCTGCGCCGCGCCGGAAAGTGTGGGACGCCTTGAACGACCCCGACGTGCTCAAGGCCGCGATCCCTGGCTGCGAAAGCCTCGAAAAACTCTCCGACACCGAGATGAAAGCGACCGCCTCCGTCCGCATCGGCCCGATCTCGGCGCGCTTCAACGGCAAGGTCACGCTCTCGGACCTCGATCCACCCAATGGCTACACGATCGGCGGGGAAGGTCAGGGTGGCGTGGCAGGGTTCGCCAAAGGCGGGGCAACGGTCCATCTCGAAGATGACGGCGAGGGCACGAGGCTGCGCTATGACGTCAAGGCCCAGGTCGGCGGCAAGATCGCCCAGCTCGGCGCCCGCCTGATCGACGCCACGGCCAAGCAGATGGCCGACAGTTTCTTTGACCGTTTCGTTTCAGCATTAAGCCCGCCGGAGGCCGCGCTGGCGGAAGCTGCCGCCGGCACCCCATTGTCCGGCGAAGCGCGGGCTCTGGCGGGGGCGGGCCAGCCAAAACTTTCGCTCCAACCCCTGGGTATACCGATGGTCGTGTGGATCGCCGGGGTCATCTGTCTCGCCATCATCCTGCTGCTCTTCGGAAGCTATCTCTGAACGTGAAGCCCGCCTCCGTCAGCGCCACCAGCGCCCTTCTCGCCAAGCACGACTACCTCGCCGACCGTGCCCTGGCTACCACCGTTCATCTCGCGCTCCGCATGGAGCGCCCGCTTTTCCTTGAAGGCGAGCCGGGCACCGGCAAGACCGAGATTGCGAAAGTGCTGGCGGCCGGGCTCGGGCGAAGGCTGGTCCGCCTGCAATGCTATGACGGGCTCGATCTCGCGGCGGCCGCCTATGAGTGGAATCACGCACGGCAGCTGATGGCGATCCGCCTTGCCGAGGCCGCCGGCGAAACCGACCGCGAACGGCTTGAGAGCGATATCTATGCCCGCCCCTTTCTTCTGGAGCGGCCCCTTCTCTCGGCGATCGACCCCGACCAGCCGCCCGCGGTTCTGCTGATCGACGAGCTCGACCGCGCCGACGAGCCGTTCGAGGCCTTCCTGCTCGAGCTGCTCGCCGATTTCCAGATCACGGTCCCCGAATTCGGCACGATTCACGCCCGCACGCCGCCGGTGGTGATCCTCACCTCCAACCGTACGCGCGAGGTGCATGACGCCATCCGCCGCCGCTGCCTTTATCACTGGGTCAATTATCCGGACAGCGCGCGAGAGCGGGCGATCCTCGCACGCAAGGCGCCCGGCGTGCCGGAGCGGCTGTCCGCCGAGGTGGTCGCCTTTGTCCAGAAGCTGCGCGGGGAGGATCTCTTCAAGCTGCCCGGCGTTGCCGAGACGATCGACTGGGCCGGGGCGCTCCAGGCTCTCGATCAGCGCGAGCTCAATCCCGAGGTGGTCGACGAGACGCTGGGCGTTTTGTTAAAATATCAAGACGATATCGCGAAAATTCGCGGGGCTGAGGCAGCGCGCCTGGTGGCCGAGGCGCAAGAAGCCGCCGCATGAACGAGCTCTCGCCTCCGCAATCCGGGGGCGGGCGGCTTGCGGCCAACGTCATGCATTTCGCCCGCCTGCTGCGCCGCGCCGGTCTGGCCGTGGGGACGCCCGAAATTCTCGCCGCCCAGCAGGCGCTTGGCTGGATCGATCTCGGCGCGCGCGAGGAGATGCGCACGGCCTTGTCGGCGACCATGGTGCGAAGGCGTGAGCAGCAGGAAATCTTCGACCGCGCCTTCGCCCTCTTCTGGCGCAACCCAGAGGCGCTCCGCCAGGACGCGGCGCTCGGCCTGCTGCAAGCTGAGAAGCCGAAGCCGGCGCGCCCGACGCCGGGCAGCCGGCGGCTCCAGGAGGCGTTTTCGCCGCCGCGCACGCATCGGCCACGCGGCGAGGAGCCACCGCCGCGAATCGACGCCGTGCTCTCGGCAAGCGAGAGGGAACGTCTTCAGACGCTTGATTTCGAAGCCATGAGCGCGGCCGAGATCGCCCTGGCGAAAGCGGAGATCCGCCGCCTCGCCCTGCCGCTTGATATGCGCCGCACCCGCCGCCGCCGTGCCGATCCCGCCGGGCCCGAAATCGATCTCGCCGGCACGCTCCACGCTAGCCTTCGCCAGGGCGGCGAGATTCTCCGCCTGGCCCGGCGCCGGCGCGTGACCCGCGCCCCACCGCTCGTCGTCATCTGCGACATCAGCGGCTCGATGGCCCGCTACGCGCAAATTTTGCTGCATTTCGTTCATGCGGTGGCAAATCTCCGCGAGCGCGTGCATGTTTTTCTCTTCGGCACGCGGCTTTCCAACATCACCCGCCAGCTCCGCCATCGCGACCCGGAAATCGCCTTCCAGATGGTCGCGCATATCGTCCCCGACTGGTCGGGCGGCACCCGCATCGGCGAGGCGCTGGCCACCTTCAACCGTTTCTGGGCCCGCCGCGTCCTTGCCCAGGGCGCGGTCGTGCTGCTCGTCTCTGACGGGCTCGACCGCGACGGCGCGCACGGGCTTGCCGAGAACATGGACCGGCTGCACCGCTCCTGCCGCCGCCTGATCTGGCTCAACCCGCTGCTGCGCTGGGAGGGGTTTTCGCCGCGTTCGCAGGGCATCCGCGCAATGCTGCCGTACGTGGACGAATTCCGCCCGGTGCACAATCTGGAAAGCCTGCGCGAACTCGTCACCCTTCTCTCAAAGCCAGCGCCGATGGCACGCGGGGGGGTGGCGGAGGAATGGAGAATCGTTTCATGAGTGAAATCGCTTCAGCAGCGCCATCCGCGGATGATGCCGAGGATATCCTGAGCCTTGCCGCGGCCTGGCGGGCCGCCGGAGAGGATGTGGCGCTTGCCACCGTCACCGAAACCTGGGGCAGCTCGCCCCGCCCCGCCGGCAGCCAGCTCGCGGTGACCCTCTCAGGCAAGATGGCCGGCTCGGTCAGCGGCGGCTGCATCGAGGGCGCGGTGGCGGATGCCGCAGCCGAGACCATTCGCACCGGCAAGCCACAGCTTCTCGATTTCGGCGTGAGCAATGAGCGCGCCTGGGAGGTCGGGCTCGCCTGCGGCGGCAAGGTGAAAGTTTTCGTGGAGAAGCTCGCGTGACACCCACCCTCGCTCAGGCGCTGATGGCGGCCAAGAAGGAGCTTCGCCCAGTCGTTCTCGCGACCCGCGTGGCACCGCCCGGGCTTGCCGGCGCCCAACACCTGCTGCCTGATCCCGCGGCGCCCGCGGAGCTCAACGAGGCCGCGCAAGCGGCGCTCGCTGCGGATCAGAGCCGCACGGTCACGCTTGGCGGGGAGCAGTGGTTTCTCCATACCCACAACCCGCCGGCGCGGCTGATCGTCATCGGCGCCGTGCATATCGCCCAGGCGCTCCTGCCGATGGCGGTGGGGCTCGGCTTTGCTCTCATCGTCGTCGATCCGCGCCGCTCCTTCGCCTCGCCCGAGCGCTTTCCCAATGTCACCGTGCTGACGGACTGGCCGGACGAGGCGCTCGACGCGCTCCAGCCGGATTCGCGGAGCGCCATCGTCACCCTGACCCACGATCCCAAGCTTGACGATCCGGCGCTCGACCGGGCGCTGAAATCCCAAGCTTTCTATATCGGTGCCCTGGGCTCGCGCCGGACCCACGCCGCGCGGCTGCAGAGGCTGCGCGCGCTCGGTCATGGCGAAGCCGCGCTTGCCCGCATCCATGGGCCGGTGGGGCTCGATATCGAGGCGGTGACCGCGCCCGAGATCGCGCTTTCGATCCTGGCCCAGCTGGTCGCCGTCCGGCGCGGCGCCGCCACGGCCAAGAAAGCGGCGGCGTGATCTTCGGCTCCCTGCCGCTCGAGGAGGCGAAAGGAGCCATTCTCGCCCATAACCTGCGCCTTGCCGGACGGATGCTGCGCAAGGGCACCCTGCTGGACGAAGCGGCGATTGCCGCTCTCGCTGAGGCCGGGCACCCGAATGTGATCGCCGCCCGGCTCGAGCCGGGGGACGTGCCGGAGGACGTGGCGGCGGACCGGCTGGCGAATGCCCTTCTCTCCCCCCTTCTCGGCCGCTCGCGCGCCGCAACTGGGCGGGTCAATCTCCATGCCGAAGCGCCGGGACTGCTGCGCGTCGATACCGACAAGATCGAGCGGCTGAACCGGCTGGACGAGGCGCTGACACTCGCCACCCTGCCCGATCATGCCGTGGTTGCGCCAAAGGAGATGGTCGCCACCATCAAGATCATTCCCTTTGCCGTGCCGGGCACCACGCTCGCGGTCGCGGAGACCCTCTCCCGACAGGAGCGGCCTCTGCTGCGGCTGCTGCCCTTCCGCCATCTCCGCGTCGGGCTGGTGCTGACCGAGCTTCCGGGGATGAAAGAGAGCGCGATCGAGCATACGATCCGGGCGACGGAATCCCGCGTCATGGCGCTCACCGGCACGCTCCTGCCGCCGCTGCGTGCGAAGCATATGGCCGAACCGGTTGCCGCGGCGCTGCGCAAGCTCCTCGCCGAGGGGGCGGATATCCTGCTCGTGGCCGGCGCCTCGGCGGTGGTAGACCGGCGCGATGTCGGCCCCGAAGGGATCGTTCAGGCCGGCGGACATATCCTTCACTTCGGCATGCCGGTTGATCCCGGGAATCTGATCTGTCTCGGCGAGATCGGCGAAAAACCGGCGCTGGTTCTTCCTGGCTGCGCCCGCAGCCCGAAGATCAATGGCATCGATTTCGTGCTCTCTCGCCTGTTTGCCGGGGAGAAAGTGGGCGCCGCCGAGATCGCTTCGATGGGGATCGGCGGGCTGCTCAAGGAGATCGAGACACGGCCGATGCCGCGCGCGGCCGCGCCCGCCACGCCGCGCATCGGCTCCGCCCCGCGCGCGCGGCCGGCCATTGCCGCCATTGTCCTGGCGGCCGGCCGGTCGCGGCGCATGGCGCCGCTCAACAAGCTGCTGCTGCCTGGCCAGAACGGCAAGCCGATGATCACCCGGGTGGTGGACAATGTGCTTTCTTCCGCTGCCCGGCCGGTGCTGGTGGTGACCGGCCATCAGGCGGAGGAGATTGAGCGGGCCCTGGCCGGGCGGCCCGTACGATTCGTCCAGGCGCCGGATTATGCCCAGGGTCTCTCGGCGAGCCTCAAGGCCGGGGTCGCGGCGGTGCCGCCCGAATGTGCGGGCGCGATCATCTGCCTCGGCGATATGCCGCTCGTGACCGGGAGAATGATCGATCGGCTTCTCGCCGCCTATGAC
>DASZQO010000172.1:0-2535 GCA_035549615.1 Acetobacteraceae bacterium | reverse complement strand
CCGGGGGCATGTCCTTGGGGCAGCGCTGGTGCGCCCGCCTTGCCGCTTTCTCGGGATGGCGGGCGGATCTTGCTGCCGCCTTCCTCGGCGGGCTGGCGGCGCTGGCGCTGCCGCCCTGGCACGCGCTGCCGCTGCTGCCGATCGCCTTTGCCGGCCTGCTTGCCCTGATCGATGCCGCGCCAGCCGGCTGGCGCGGCATGCGGCGCGCTGCTCGGCACGGTTTCTGGTTCGGCTTCGGCGGCCATCTCATCGGGCTCTACTGGCTCACCGAGGCGATCCTTACCCGGGCTGATACATTCTGGTGGCTGGTGCCCTTCGCCACCCCGCTCACCGCGGCCGGACTGGCTCTTCTCTTTACCACCATTCCCGCCGGCCTCGCGCGGGGCTTTCCGCCGGGCCTGCCGCGCGTTCTCGGATTCAGCGGCCTCTTCGCGCTCAGCGCGCTCGCGCAAGGGGCGGTGCTCACCGGCTTTCCCTGGAATCTCTGGGGCAGCGTCTGGGCGCTGCCCGGCTGGCTCGGCGATGTCTTCATCCAGCCAGGAGCATGGGTCGGCATCTACGGACTCACCCTCGCCACCCTCCTGCTCGCCACCCTCCCGGCGCTCGGCCGGCGCGGCCTTGCCGCGGCGATGATTTGCCTCCTCGCCTGGTTCGGCGCCGGGCTCGCCCGCCTCGATCGGCCCCTGCCCGCGCCGCACCGGCTGCGTGTGGCGCTGCTGCAAGGCGACATCCCGGTGACGCTGGACTGGACACGGGCGACCGCGCTCGCCGTCTTCCGCACCTATCTCCTCTTGACGAGAGAAGCCGCCTCGGCCGCCCGGCGCGGGCCCATCGCCATCGTCTGGCCGGAGACGGCAAGCCCCTTTCTGCTTGAGACGGATGGCGCCGCCCGTGCCGCGATCGCCCAGGCCGCTGGTCCGGGCGTGCCGGTTCTCGCAGGCTCGATCCGGTTCGACGCCCAGGGAAGGCCGCGCAACAGCCTGATCGTCGTCGACGGGCCCGGCCCGCCGGTTGCCATCTATGACAAATGGCATCTCGTGCCCTTCGGCGAATACCAGCCCCCCTGGTTTCCGCTGCCGATCCAGGTGGTGCCCGGAGGCGGTTTCGCCGCCGGCCCCGGTCCCCGCACGCTCACGGTGCCCGGCCTGCCACCCTTCGGCCCGCTGATCTGCTACGAGGCGATCTTCTCCGGCGAGATCGTTGCCCGGCCGCGCCCGGCCTGGCTCGTCAACGTCACCAATGATGCGTGGTTCGGCAATACCGCCGGCCCGCGCCAGCATCTTGAGGCGGCACGGATGCGCGCGGTTGAGGAGGGGCTGCCACTGCTGCGGGCCGCCAATACCGGAATCTCGGCGGCGTTCGACGCGCGTGGGCATGAAATTGCCCGCCTCGGGCTTGGCCGGCAGGGCGTGCTGACGGTGCCGCTGCCGGGCGCGCTGCCGCCCACGCTCTATGCGCGTTACGGCCGGCTCATTCCGCTCCTGCTCGTCCTGTCGGTCATCATTCTCGCCGGGTTGGCGAGTCTGGCCTCGCGGGCCCGCAAAAGTTAACGTAAAATCTCTAAAGACGAGGCGTTCACTCGATTTTAACAAAGTTGTTGACACCGGAGGTTGCGACGCTAGCATGCAACCCGCGTCGGACGATCGGTCTGATCCCCCGGCGCCGATCCTCACTCAGGGCAGATGGCCGATGACCCGATGAACGTGTTCCTTCGAGTCGCGGGCCTTCGGGGCGTGGAATGAGCTGGAGCACGCCCGCCCCCCTTCCACCCGCGAGCGACGATGCCGAGCGTCCTGAGCGGGAAAGCCGGGCAAGCCCGATCGATGTTCATGTTGGCTCGCGCATCCGGCTCCGCCGCACCCTCCTTGGCCTCTCCCAGGAACGTCTTGGCGACGCGCTTGGCCTCACCTTCCAGCAGGTGCAGAAATACGAGCGCGGAATCAATCGTGTCGGGGCGTCGCGGCTGTTTGATCTCGCCCGCGTGCTCGATGTGCCGATCAGCTTCTTCTTCGACGACATGCCGGAAGCCGTCGGGGGCGCCGCACCACCGCCGGCAACGCTGCCACTTGGCGGCTTCGCTGAGGGGCAGGAGAGCTTCGGCAATGATGCCCGCTTTAACCGCCGCGAAACGCTCGATCTCGTCCGGGCCTATTACCGCATCTCTGATCCGGCGATCCGCAAGCGTGTCTTCGAGTTGATCAAGTCCCTCGCGCCCGACGAGGAATGAGGTTTGGCATCCGCGCCAAAACTTGACACGGTCAAATAAAATGGTTGACTCCGTCACGGGAGGATAGCCCATGACGGAGCAGACAGCCGGCGCGATCCGCTCTGGCCCGGATGCCATCAGCGCAGTACGCCGCTTCAGCCGGTTCTACACGCGCCGGCTCGGGCTTTTGGGGGAGGGACTGCTCGACAGCGCCTTTTCCCTGGCGGAGAGCCGCGTGCTTTATGAGCTCGCCCATCATGATGGGCTCACCGCGAGCCTGCTCGGCCGCGCGCTCGGGCTCGATCCCGGCTATCTCAGCCGCATCCTCA
>DASZQO010000171.1:0-7412 GCA_035549615.1 Acetobacteraceae bacterium | reverse complement strand
TCGGGAGAACCCGCTCGCAAGCCTGGCCGAATCTGCGGACTCTGTTACAGAGAAGTGGAAACCGAAACATTCTGCCGGATGATCCCTCTTCGTCGATTTTCACAAGGAATACCGGATTCCATTAGATTACTCAATTTTCTTCGTCAGGCACAGTCACATCACATTGCCAATCCTGTAATGACGGGTGTATCATATGATTCACTCCACAACGAACATTCCCAACTTTATTTATCAGAACGTTCCTTGCGCTGCCGATGCCTCGGAACTTTACCGGAATCTCAAAAAAAACAGAAAAGGGGGACAGAAACATTCAGCAAAAGTTCTGAAGTTTCACGTGAAACATCAATCAAATCAATAGCTTGAAAAATCAGCGGAATTCAGGCAAATCCCATCCCAGCCGCTTTCATCCCATCTTGTTGCCAGTGGTCAGCCAGCTCTTCGAGCCAATGACGCCTGATCCGCGGCCGGCGTCAGGACCGAGACGGGCGGGGCGGAGGAAAGGCGTCCCCCGCACGGCCCCGAGGAGCCCCCGGTCCTGGAAGGCTTCGCGCAATGCGTGTCCTCACATGAACGCGGGGGAAATGGTCCTGGCGTTCATCTCATCCGAGCGCGGACGAGGCGGGTCCATGCTCCAGCAAGCCCTGCATCTCGGCAAACTGCGATGGGGGAAGATATTGTTCCAGAACTTCAACCGGCTCACCGTAGGCCCGGATCTTCCCATCCTCGAGCCACATCAGGCGCGTGCACCATTCCGCGAGGATCGCGGGGGAGTGGCTTGCCAGCACCAGGATATCGGCGGCGCTGACCATCGCCTCGATCCGCGCCCGCGCCTTCTCCATGAAGCGCGCGTCTCCGGCCATGATCCACTCATCCATCAGCAGGATCTCCGGCCGCACGGCCGTTGCCATAGCAAAGGCCAGCCGCACCGTCATGCCGGTTGAATAGCTGCGTACCGGCAGCTCAAGGAACTGCCCGAGCTCGGCAAAATCCTCGACATCCGCTTCGAGCCGCGCAATGTCCGTCTTCGAAAAACCGTGGAAAAGCCCGCGCAGCCAGATATTTTCGCGGCCGGTCAGATCGGTGTTCATGCCCTGCGCGGGGTCGAGCAGGGAGGTGAGCCTCCCGTCGATCATGATATGCCCCTGCCAAGGCTGATAGATGCCGGACATGGTCCGGAGCAGCGTCGTCTTGCCCGACCCGTTGACACCGATGAGCCCCAGCCGATCGCCCGATTTGAGCGAGAATGAAATCCCGCGCAGCGCCTGCACCGCGGGACGATGCCGCGCATCGTGCGCAAAGCGGTTGGAGGCCCGGCCAAGCAATGTCTTCTTCAGGGAACGGCTGTCGGAATGATAAAGCGGAAATTCCACCGAGACATCGACAGCCGCAAGATAAGCCATGGTCAAACCCAATAGGCGAGGCGGCCGCGCGCCCGCGCGAACCCGACCGCGGCCAGCGCAACCAGCAGGGCAGATCCAAGCACGGCTTTGGCCACGGTCCCCGCCGTCATCGGCTCGCCGAGAAGGGGGCCGCGCAGTACCTCAAGGATCAGATAGAAAGGATTGAAGCGAACGAGAATCTGGCCGGCCCGGTGCGTCGCCAGGACGGTCGCATACCACATCACCGGGGTGACGAAGAACGCGATTTGCAGCAGGGACGCGATGATCTGCGGCACATCCCGAAACCGGGCGCAGATGGCGCCGAAAAGGAGGGAGACGGCGAAGCCGTCCACCAGCCAGAGACAGAATGCCGGGATCGCCCAGAGCGCGTACCATCCGATATGCGTGCCCATGACGGCAAACACGACCACGACGACGACGATATTGTGAGCAAGCACGATCGTGTTGCGGACGACGCTCCGCCCGGCATGGACGACGAGCGGCATGCGCATGCCGCGAATGGTCGCGTCGGCGGCGATAAAGCAGGTTGACCCCTCGGTGATCAGGGAGCCGAGAAAGCTCCACAGGATGAGCGACACCGTGAGGTACGGCAGGTAGGTATGGATGTCCGTATGGAAGAGACCGGCATAGAGGAAGGCCATCGAACCGATCATGATGGCCGTGGAAAGCGTGAGCCAGAACGGCCCGAGCATGGAGCCCCGGTAGCGAAGCCGAATATCAGCGAGCGCCAGGGCCCAGGTCAGGCGCCATAGCTTCGCTCCGTCCCGGAGATCCTCCCAGGCGAGCCGGAAACGATGCCCCCAGCCCTGATCGGCCGTCAGCCGTAAAGCGGGGGGCCGCGGCGGCACGAGCAGCGTCGTCGCGTTTCGCCCCGTGAGTCTCCCTGCAACCAATTTGTCCCCTCACTCAGCATCTTCGCCGTTCGGCCCCCGCGCTCTAGCGCAAACCTGCGCGCTTGTCGCCGAGGCGGGGGAAACTATTCATTCTGAGGGAGCGAGGTCCACCCCTCAGTCGTTCGGAGCCCTGTCTTCTTCGCCAGATGCCCAGGCGATTCGGTCGCCTGGTCCAGATTTGGCCTCCCGGAAGTAAGCGTAACATTATTTTGATGAACACGTCCTCCCACGAAGTATACGAAATCGTTCCGTCTCAGTATGCGCGTTGGATCTCACTGGGTGAGACGAATGTGCCAAGATGAGCCGGCGATCGCCGCTCTCCCGCTCACGCGATGCGGCGGGCGCGTTTCGGGGCCTCGCCGGCGGTGAGCAGCGGCGCGAGAAACCGCCCAGTATGGCTTTCGGGCGTGGCGGCGATCATCTCTGGCGTGCCGGCGGCGACGATGCGGCCGCCGCCATCCCCCCCTTCGGGGCCGAGATCGAGAATCCAGTCGGCGGTCTTGATGACCTCGAGATTGTGCTCAATGACGACAACGGTGTTGCCCTGATCGACGAGCGCGTGCAGCACGTCGAGCAGCTTGCGCACATCCTCGAAATGGAGGCCCGTTGTTGGCTCGTCGAGAATATAGAGCGTGCGGCCGGTGGCGCGGCGGCCAAGCTCCTTGGCGAGCTTGATGCGCTGCGCTTCCCCGCCTGAAAGGGTGGTGGCCTGCTGGCCGAGGCTGATATAGCCGAGCCCGACTCGCTGGAGCACGGCAAGCCGTTCGGCGATGCGGGTCTGCGCGGCGAAAAAAGGGAGCGCTTCGTCCACTGTCATCGCCAGAATGTCGGCGATCGACTTGCCGCGATATTTCACCTCAAGCGTTTCCCGGTTGTAGCGCTTTCCCTTGCAGGTATCGCAGGTGACGAAGATGTCGGGCAGGAAGTGCATCTCGATCTTGAGCACGCCGTCGCCCTGGCAGGCCTCGCATCGGCCGCCCTTCACGTTGAAACTGAAGCGCCCGGGCTTGTAGCCGCGGGCCCGGGATTCCGGCATCTCGGCGAACCAGTCGCGGATCGGGGCGAAAAGATCGGTATAGGTGGCGGGGTTGGAGCGCGGGGTGCGCCCGATCGGGGACTGGTCGATATCGATGATCTTGTCGAGGAGCTCGATCCCCTCGATGCGGTCATGGGGTGCGGGCACGGTGCCGGCGCCCATCAGCCGGCGAGCGGCCGCCTTATAGAGTGTGTCGACGACGAGTGTGGACTTGCCGCCACCGGAAACCCCGGTGACACAGGTGAAGGTGCCGATCGGGAAGGCGGCGGTCACATTCTTGAGGTTGTTGCCGCGCGCCCCGATGATGCGGAGCTCGCGGTCCTTCTGCACGGCCCGGCGCCGCGCCGGCACCTCGATGCGTCGGCGCCCGGCGAGGTAGTCCCCGGTGAGTGAGGAGGGATTTGCCTCCACCTCCGCGGGCGTGCCGGAGGCGACGATGGTCCCGCCGGCAAGGCCGGCGCCCGGCCCCATGTCGATCAGATGGTCCGCGGCGCGCATGGCCTCCTCGTCATGCTCGACGACGAGGACAGTGTTGCCGAGGCCGCGGAGACGACGCAGCGTCGCGAGCAGGCGGGCATTGTCGCGCTGATGCAGGCCGATCGAAGGCTCGTCGAGCACATAGAGCACGCCGGTGAGGCCGGAGCCGATCTGGCTCGCCAGCCGGATGCGCTGGCTTTCCCCCCCGGAGAGCGTGGCCGAGCTGCGCGAGAGGGTGAGGTAGTCGAGCCCCACATCGACGAGGAACTGCAGCCGCTCGACGATTTCGCGCAAGATTCGCCGCGCGATCTCAAGCCGCTGCGGAGTGAGGGTGGTTCCGACATTCGCGAACCATTCATGCGCGGCGCGGATGGAGAGGTCCGACGCTTCGGCGATGCTCCTGCCGCCGACCTTGACCGCGAGAGCCTCGGGCTTGAGGCGGGCGCCGTTACAGGTGGCGCAGGGTTTCTCCGCCTGGTAGCGGGAGAGTTCCTCACGCACCCAGGCGCTGTCGGTCTCGGCGAAGCGGCGCTCGAGATTGCGGATCACCCCTTCGAACGGCTTGCGCACGGTGTAGGCGCGCACACCGTCCTTGTAGGTGACGGAAACCGGCTCGTCCCCAGTGCCAAAAAGAATGGCACGGCGTGCTTTTTCGGGCAGGTCCTCCCACGCCGTCTTCATGCCGATCTTGAGGAACCGGGCGAGGCTTTGCAACGTCTGGTCGTAATAGGGGGATTGGGCGCCAGCCCAGGGCGCGATCGCGCCCTGCGAAAGGCTGAGACGCTCATCCGGGACCACCAGCTCGGGATCGAAGAAGCTTTCCGTGCCGAGCCCGTCGCAGGCGGGGCAGGCACCGTGCGGGCTGTTGAAGCTGAAGAGCCGGGGCTCGATCTCGGCGATGGTGAAGCCGCTCACCGGGCAGGCGAAGCGACTCGAGAAGAGTGTGCGCTCGCCGTGATCGGCGTTCTCGGCGATGACAATGCCATCCGCGAGGCTGAGCGCGGTCTCGATACTGTCGGCCAGCCGGGTCTCGATGCCCGGGCGGACGACGATGCGGTCCACCACCGCCTCGATGTCGTGATTGACCTTGCGATTGAGTGGCGGAACCTCGGTGATCTCGTAGAGGGTGCCGTCCACCTTGGCGCGGGTGAAGCCCTTGCGGGAAAGTTCGGCGAGCTCCTTGCGATACTCGCCCTTCCGGCCGCGCACGACCGGTGCGAGCAGCAGAAGCCGCGTGCTCTCCGGCATCGCCAGGATGCGATCAACCATCTGGCTCACCGTCTGCGCCTCGATCGGCAGGCCGGTGGCCGGCGAATAGGGAACCCCGACGCGCGCCCAGAGCAGGCGCATATAATCATGGATCTCGGTGACCGTGCCGACAGTCGAGCGTGGATTGTGGCTGGTCGTTTTCTGCTCAATCGAGATCGCGGGCGAGAGCCCCTCGATCTGATCGACATCCGGCTTGCCGGCGAGCTCGAGGAACTGGCGGGCATAGGCCGAAAGACTCTCGACATAGCGGCGCTGGCCCTCGGCATAGATCGTGTCGAAGGCGAGGGAGGATTTGCCGGAACCTGAGAGGCCGGTGATGACGGTGAGCGAATCGCGCGGAATCGCGGCATCCACGTTCTTGAGATTGTGCTCGCGGGCGCCGCGAACGTGGATGAAGCCGGCCATGGGGCCCCCGGAAGGCAAACAACGAGAAGGCAAACAACGAGAAGGCACGTGGAAGGAACAGTGTTCTTGTGTTGTTCGCTTCTCTATGGCAAATCGGATCGCTTGGGAAGGGTTTCAAGAATGCTCTGTGGGCTGCCCGTGCGTGCCTTCGGCAAGCCGCTGGCCCCGGGAGGGGCGCACCTGTATGGTGGGCCAATCCCCCTCGGACGCTCCCTTGGGACGAGTGTCATGGGATTGGGTACCGGGAGCCGGATAAAGGTCGATAGGGAATGGCGGGCAGTGTCAACAAGGTGATCTTGGTCGGCAATCTTGGCCGGGACCCGGAGGTTCGCAACACCCAGGATGGTCAGAAGATCGTCCAGCTTTCGCTCGCGACGAGCGAGAGCTGGAACGATCGCGCTTCGGGCGAACGCAAGGAACGCACGGAGTGGCACCGGGTGGTGATCTTCAACGATCGGCTGGCGGAGGTGGCCGAGCGATTCCTGCGCAAGGGGCGCAAGGTCTATGTTGAGGGCTCCTTGCAAACGCGGAAATGGACGGACCCGTCCGGCCAGGAGAAATACACGACCGAGGTGGTGATCGGGCGATTCCGTGGCGATCTCACGCTGCTCGATTCGGCGGGTGGGGCCGAGGGGGGAGGCAACGCGATGCCCCGTTCGGAGCGGGCGCCCCGCACGCCCGGAAGCGGCTCGGCAGGCCCGTCCGCCGCCTCGTGGGAAGGCGGCAGAGGCGGAGCCGAGCTCGACGACGACATCCCGTTCTGAGCGTCCGCTTCCTCTGACTCCATCGTTTGATTCGATCGTTCCGAGGCTTTCTTGAGCGATAGTCCTGAGGGCGGGGCAACGCCGCCGTCCAACCTGCTGCCGGTGACGCTCGAGGAGGAGATGCGCCGCTCCTACCTCGATTATGCGATGTCGGTGATCGTCGCGCGCGCGCTGCCCGATGCGCGGGACGGGCTCAAGCCGGTGCATCGGCGCATCCTCTTCGCGATGCAGGAGGCCGGGTTCGGCCCGGACCGGCCATATCGCAAATCCTCGCGCGTGGTCGGCGACGTGATGGGCAAATACCACCCGCATGGCGATGCCGCGATCTATGATGCGATGGTGCGGATGGCCCAGTCCTTCTCCATGCGGGTGCCGCTGATCGACGGGCAGGGCAATTTCGGCTCGGTGGATGGCGATCCGCCGGCGGCGATGCGCTATACCGAGGTCAGGCTCGCCGGCGCGGCTGGGCTGATGCTCGCCGATATCGAGCGCGATACCGTCGATTTCCAGCCGAACTATGACGAAAGCGCGGAAGAACCGCGCGTGCTGCCGGCGAGTTTTCCCAATCTCCTGATCAACGGCGCGAGTGGCATCGCCGTCGGGATGGCAACCAATATCCCGACCCACAATCCGGGCGAGATCATCGATGCCGCGCTCGCGCTGCTCACCGATCCGGAGATCTCCCTTGATGCGCTCCTCAAGTTCGTTCCGGGGCCGGATTTTCCGACTGGCGGCCTGATCCTCGGCCGTGGTGGCGTGCGGGCGGCGTACGAGACCGGGCGTGGCGCGATCATCATTCGCGCGCGGGCCGGGATCGAGGAGATCCGGCACGATCGCCAGGCGATCATCGTGACCGAGATTCCCTACCAGGTGAACAAGGCGAGCCTGCTCGAGCGCATTGCCGAACTGGTGCGCGCCAAGACAATCGAAGGCATCTCCGATCTTCGCGATGAGAGCGACCGCGACGGGCTCAGGGTGGTGATCGAGCTGCGGCGTGACGCGACGCCGGAGGTGGTGCTGAACCAGCTCTTCCGTTTCACCCAGCTCCAGACGAGTTTCGGCGTGAACATGCTGGCGCTCGATCGCGGGCAGCCGCGGCTGATGGGGTTGCGCGAAGCGCTTCGCCTTTTCCTCGAATTCCGCGAGGGAGTGGTGCTGCGGCGGAGCC
>DASZQO010000170.1:0-6356 GCA_035549615.1 Acetobacteraceae bacterium | reverse complement strand
AGGCGATCATTTCGGGCGAGCCGGCCGCCCAGGGGCAGCGTGAGAGGGCGGCGTGCGGGCGGGAGGGCGGGCGGGACATGTGACGGATTCGCGTTTGGCCTCTCGTCTTATAGCGCGGCTGCCGGCCGTTTGGGGTGAAAGGGGAAAGGCGCGAACAGCAGGCCGAGCGCCCAGCCGAAATAGAAGCGCACATCCATCCAGAAGCTGGTGGCGCTGTAGATCGCGAAGCGATCGAGGTGGGCGAGGGCGAGGACCGCGTCGGCGAGGAGGGCGAAGAGGAGCCAGATCACCGCCACAAGGCCGAGGCTCCGGGCACAGCGAAGGAAGGCGCGCTCCCGCGGTTCGCCCCCGACCGCGCGATAGCCGAGGAGCAGAATCGCGACGCAGGGGATGGCGGTGACATAGATGTCCTGCGTCGTCCAGCCAAACAGCCAGCCGGCGAGGAAGGAAGAGGCGGCGGCCAGAATGCCGAGCGGAACGGCAAGCCAAGGGCGGGAGAGGCTCAGCCAGGCGAGGGTGACGGCGAAGGGCACGATCGCCCAGGCGACGGTCAGGGCGATGGCCGCGGCGAGGGCGGCGCTGCTCGGCGCATGGTCGCCTTCCTGCCTGGCGAGGACCGCGGTCATCGCGGCGTGCAGGCAGAAGGAGGCGAAGGCGAAGCCGAGACCGATGGCGGCGGTGAAAAGCGCGCTCCGCCGCCGGCCTGTGCCACTGCCCGGATGATGTGCGCCCTGCAGCAGGCTGCGCAGGCGCTCGATCGCGGGCTCGATGAAGAAGGCGAGGAAGAGCCCGACAAGGAGTGCCGCCAAGACCGTTGGGCGGTCGATATGACCGAAGGTGATCAGAAGGCCGCGCCAGATGAATTCCGGCGCCGCCGCGCAGATCGCGATCCAGAGCGCGGAGGCAAGGGCGGAGGCCGCGGCGCCGCCGGAGGCGAGCAGAGTCTGGGCAAGGCGGGGGGCAAGGGGGGCGTGCTGCGTGGGAGACGAGGGGCGTGGCATGGACCGGGATCAAGCTTCTGCCGAGCTTCTGCTTCAATGGGTTCAATGGGGGCGGCGGGCGCGCGGCATGATCCGGCAGATCGGGGGTGGGGTGAAGGGGAAACCCGGACGGTCCCGGCGATGGCACTGCCGGCCCGCCCGCGATATGGTTCTGTCCCCTGACCGAGGAGGCGCAGTCCGTGGATGACATCAGTGCGAGTAGCGGAGATTATCGCATCGAGGAGGATGCGCTCGGCGATGTCCATGTCCCCGCCGACCATCTCTGGGGCGCCCAGACCGAGCGCTCGCACGAGAATTTCCTGATCGGAGTCGAGCGTTTCCGTTGGACCCGCCCGGTCATCAGGGCGCTCGGCATTCTCAAGAAGTCGGCCGCGCTCGCCAATCTCGAGCTCGGCCAACTGCCCAAGGAGAAGGTCGATCTCATCGTCCGCGCCGCCCAGGAGGTGATCGACGGCAAGCTCGATTCCGAGTTTCCGCTCGTCGTCTTCCAGACCGGCTCGGGCACCCAGACCAACATGAACGCGAACGAGGTGATCTCGAACCGCGCGATCCAGATGGCGGGCGGCGTTCTCGGCTCGAAGAAGCCGGTTCATCCGAACGATGACGTGAACCACTCGCAGTCCTCGAACGATACCTTTCCCACCGCTATGCACATCGCATCGGTGGATGAGATCGCGAACCGCCTTCTTCCGGCCGTCCACGTGCTACGCGAAACGCTCGCCGCGAAGATCGCCCCCAATGATCACATCGTCATGGTCGGCCGCACCCATCTTCAGGATGCGACCCCAATCACGCTCGGGCAGGTCATCTCCGGCTGGGTCGCCCAGCTCGATGACGGGATAGCCGCGATCGAGCGCGCGCTGCCCGGCCTCCTCGCACTTGCGATCGGTGGCACCGCCGTCGGCACCGGCCTCAACGCCCATCCCCGCTTCGGCGAGACGGTGGCCCGCAAGATCGCCGAGGAAACGGGGAAGAAATTCGTCTCGGCACCCAACAAGTTCGCCGCCCTCTCGGCGCATGACGCGATGGTGAATGCAAGTGCCGCCATGCGCACGCTCGCCGGAGCGCTGATGAAGATCGCCAACGATGTTCGCTGGTATGCCTGCGGCCCGCGCGCCGGCATCGCCGAGCTTCACATCCCGGAGAACGAGCCCGGCTCCTCGATCATGCCGGGCAAGATCAACCCGACCCAGTGCGAGGCGATGACGATGGTCGCGGTCCAGGTCTTCGGCAATGATCATGCCGTGGCTTTCGCCGGCTCGCAGGGCAATTTCCAGCTCAATGTCTTCAAGCCGGTGATGCTGCACAACGTGATCGAGTCTGCCGGGCTGCTGGCCGATGCCTGCCTCTCCTTCGAGAAGCATTGCGCGCGCGGCATCGCGCCCAATGAGAAACGGATCAAGGCCAATCTCGACAATTCGCTGATGCTGGTGACCGCCCTCAATCCCCATATCGGCTACGAGAAGGCGGCGAAAATCTCCCTCACCGCCTATCGGGAGGATATCAGCCTGCGCGAAGCGGCCCTGAAGCTCGGGTTTCTCACGGCGGAGCAGTTCGATGCCTGGGTCCGCCCCGAGGACATGACGCACCCGCTCGCCGAAACGTAAGGAAAAGACGCTGCTTCGCACCTCGGTCGGGATCGTCGGCGCTGGCCCTGCGGGGCTGATGCTCGCTCACCTCCTCGCGCGCACGAGCATCGATTCCATCGTGATTGAATCCCGTACCCGGGCAGAGATCGAGGCGACGATCCGTGCCGGAGTGCTGGAGCAGGGCACGGTCGATCTGATGACCGAGGCTGGCCTTGGCGAGCGCCTTGCCCGCGAGGGCCAGGTTCATCACGGCATCCAGTTCCGCTTTCAGGAGGGCTTCCACCGGATCGATCTTTCCGCTCTCACCGGCAAATCCATCACGATCTATGCCCAGCACGAGGTTCTCAAGGATCTTATCAAGGCAAGGCTCGATGCGGGCGGGCCGATCTATTTCTCCGCCCAGACCCTCTCTTTCCATGACCTTGAGACCGACACGCCCGCGCTCCGCTTCCTCCATCACGGCAAGGAGGCCGAGATCGTCTGCGACTTCGTCGTCGGCTGCGACGGCGCATCCGGCCCGGCGCGCCATGCCATTCCCGCGAGCGCTTGCCGCGTCTTCGAGCGCGACTATCCCTTCGGCTGGTTCGGCATTCTTGTCGCGGCACCTCCCTCTGCGCCGGAGCTAATCTATGCCAGCCATGAGCGTGGCTTCGCCCTGATCAGCACCCGCTCGCCCGAGGTGCAGCGGATGTATTTCCAGTGCGATCCCGAGGAATCGCCGGACTCCTGGTCGGAGGATCGCATCTGGTCCGAGCTTCATGGCCGCGTCTCCGGTTCCGATTTTTGCCTCGTGGAAGGAGCGATCTTCCAGAAGGGAGTGATCCGGATGCGGAGCTTCGTTGCCGAGCCGATGCGCTATGGCCGGCTTTTTCTTGCCGGCGACGCGGCCCATATCGTCCCGCCCACTGGCGCCAAAGGCCTCAATCTTGCGATTGCTGACGCGTTCCTTCTTTCGCGCGCTCTTTCGGCCTTCTATTCCGCGGGCCGGCAGGATCTGCTCGATTCCTATTCGGAGAGGGCGCTTGCCCGCGTCTGGCGCGCCCAGCATTTCTCATGGTGGATGACGTCGATGCTGCATCGGTTTGAAGGGGTGAGCGACTTTGATCGCCGCCGCCAGCATGCCGAGCTCGAGATGGTGGTCGCCTCGCCGGCCGCGCAGGCGATGCTTGCCGAGAATTATGTCGGGTTGCCGCTTTAGCTGTCTGGTCCCGGCGTCTGACGGATGCGGGTCGAGAATGAATCGTTCTGGTTTCGATGCCCGGCATTTGCAGATGAACTCATAGAGGGCGTTATGAACCTTCTCCCAGGCCCAAGGCGGCGGACAAAATGCGGCAGGCAAAGAAGAGAAGCGGTTCTTCTTTGAAAGAAAGAACCGGAGAGCTTTTCTCCTTTCATGCGTTGTCGATGGCCGGCACCGAGGGCGGGGGGCGTTTGCTCCCGCTCACCGGTCCCGCTCTCGCCATTCGTTTTCCCGCATGATCGGGGCCTGCGGTTGCTCCGCCTCCGGTCAACAGGTTCTAGAGCCGGCCACGATTGGGCGGACTCGGCTGATCGCGTGAAGAGGCTCGCATAAACAAACCGGGAGAGCGCGGTCCGCGTGAGCCAGGACGAACGCGAATGGCTCTAGCCGTGGCCGATATAATCGAGCCTTCCGCCATCCACGGCGAGTACCTGGCCGGTGATCCAGCTCGCCTCGGGCGCAGCGAAGAACGCGACCGCGTTGGCAATGTCCGCGGCTTCGCCGATGCGGCCCATCATCGCGCGCTCGGCAAACTGTTTCCTGGTCTGCTCCCACGCCTCGGGAGACAGTTTCGCCTCGGTCATATCGGTGCGAACGAAGCCGGGCGCGACGGCATTCACGGTAATCCCCGCCGCCCCCAGCTCCAAGGCAAAGCGCCGCGTGAGGATGATCACCGCGGCCTTCGTCGCCGCGTAGAACGCGTTGCCTGCCGCCGCGGTCCCGATCCCGGCGACAGAGCTGATATTGACGATCCGCCCATAGCGCCGCGCCCGCATGCCCCCCATGACCGCGCGCGTCGTGTGGATCACGCCATCGACGTTGATTGCGTTCATGCGCGCGAAATCGCCTTCATCGAACGTATCGAGCGTCGCTTTCAAGGAAATGCCGGCATTGTTGACGAGGATCGTGATCGGCCCGAGCTCCGCCTCGGTCCGCGCCACCATCGCTTCCACCGATTTCGCATCGCTCACGTCCGCGCCAACCGCGATCGCGCGCGCACCGCCTGCGAGCAGTTCCTTGGCGAGAGTCTCCGCCGCCTCCGCCTGCGAGACATAGTTCACACACACCGAAGCGCCGCGCTTCGCCAAAAGCTCGGCCGTCGCGCGGCCGATACCACGCGCCCCACCCGTGACCAGCGCCACCTGATCGCTCCATTGCGCCATCCGATCGATCCCTTCCCTCAACCGCGTCCATCGTGCCGGCGCCGGGGGATATGGTCAAATCGGCGGGAAACGGACCGGCCTCGGCCTTTCTCATCCGGTGAGCGCGGTGATCTCGGCGGCGAGCGCCATCATCTCCGCCGCGGCGGCCGAGCGCGGCGCGGCCTCGATCACGCTTGAGCCGAGCGCGAAGGAGGAGGCGAAAGCGGCGCGGTTGCCGAGCACGGCGGCAAGCATCGGCAGGCCCCGCGCCGCGATCTCGCCCTCGATCGCCGTGCGCAGCCGCGCCCCCGCCGGGGCGCGGTTCAGCACCAGCCGCGCCGGACGACGCTCGCTCGCGGCGAGCTTCAGGGTTCCCTCGGCGGCCCAGAGATCGGGCGGGCTTGGCTGCAGCGGCACCAGCACGAGGCTCGCTGCCCGTACCGCCTGGCGCGCATCCGTATCGATCTGCGGGGGGCTGTCGATCACCACAACATCGTGCGCGCGCGCAATGCGCTCAAGCTCGATCCCGATCCGCCATCCGGCGACCTCGGAGAAGGCGATCTCCACATTCGCTTTGCCCCGCTGGCGGCGCAAGCTTTGCCAGCGCGCGAGGCTCTTTTGCGGATCGGCATCCAGCAGCGCCACCCGCGTTCCATTGCCGGCGGGGGCGGCCCCCATCGCCAGCGCCACGGCGAGGTTGGCGGCAAGCGTGGTTTTTCCCGCCCCGCCCTTCTGTTGCGCCACCGTGATCACCAACCCCATCGGCCGCTCCCGCGACGACTTCGTCACGACTCGCAGAGCGCGGCGCCGGGACTTGCGCTATCGGAACAGATGCGGCCGGGGCCCGGCAAGCGCGCCGATCAGCAGGCCTCGGCCCGGTGCGCGTCCGCCATCGCCGCGAGGCTCGGGAAACGGAAATCATAGCGCACGCCCTCCGGCGGCTTCATGGTCGCGCCGAAGCCCTCCACCGCGTGGCGGCGGTCGATCCAGGCAGTGGCGAGGCCGGCACGCTGGGCCGGAACATGATCGTGATAGAGGCTCTGCGCGGTATGCAGGATATCCTTCTTTGCGATCCCGCGTTCCGCCAGGTGCGCGATCAGATAGCGGAAATTGGCCGGATCGGGCTTGTAGGAGCCGATGTCCTCGGCGGTGAAGATGGCATCGAAATTCACGCCAAGGCGGCGATTGCTGGCGGCGAAGCTCTTCCTGTCCACGTTGGAGAGGATGACGAGCTGATAGTGCTGCTTGAGGTAAGCGAGCGCTTCCGCGGAATCGGGAAAAGCGGGCCAGTCCGGCACCGAGGCGCCGAAACGGCGCTCGGCCTCCTCGTCCGGGCCAATCCCCCATTCGGCGGCGAGCCGCCGGTGAACCCTGCCCAGCAGTT
>DASZQO010000169.1:0-13320 GCA_035549615.1 Acetobacteraceae bacterium | reverse complement strand
TCACCCCGGAGCGGCGCCGGATGATGCAGGAGGAGCTGCGCCGCATCCTCGCCGAGCCGCGCCTTAGCAAGAATGTTCACGAGATGGCGGGGCGGAGCCTCGGTTGATCCGGTTGGCTACTCTCCGGCGAGCCGAACCGTTTCTTCGGGCGCGCTCTGGCGCAGCAGCACGGCGATATTGGCAAGCGTGGCGATCCTGAGCGCCGCATCCGCCAGCGCCGCCGTCGGGCCTGCGCCGAGCACCGGCGTGGCGAGACTCGCGAATTTCCCGCGCAGCTCTGCCTCACTCAGGAAATTGCCGGGCTCGCCCTTCGGCACCCGCACCGTTTTTTCAAACACCTGGCCACGGGCGCGGATCGTTACCTTGCCCGCCATGTTTGTCGGGAACTCGGCCTCGATCGCATCATCGTGAACGCAGGTGATGCGAGGGAGAAGGCGGCGCAGAGCCGGATCATCGAGCAGGCGATAGCTATCCCAGTCCATCCGCCCGGTGGTGAGCGCGACGGCCAGCACGAACGGACCACTGAACTGCCCATCCACCACGTTGCGGGGATCGGACTTCTTTTCCGCCGGCGCGCCGATCAGCCGCATTCCTGCCCTGGAAAGCCCGAGCGTCACTGCCTCGATCTCCTCGGGCCGCAAGCTGTGCTGTTCCCTCAGGGCAAGCGCGGCATCGATCCCGGCATGGCCGAAACGGCAGGAAGGATAGGGTTTCACCGCCGTCGCCATCAGCTCAAAAACCTCGCCCAGCCGCTCCGTCGCGCGCGCCGGGGCCGGGGAGGGGGCATAGGCGCGGAGAAACCCGTGCGGCCCCTCGAAAGCGCCCGCAGCGCCCTTGAAGCCCGCGCGGGCGAAGCATGCGGCCGCGAGCCCGTTCATCGCCGCCCAGCCGACCTGGAAGCGCTTCGTCCAGGCGCCATTGACGAGGAATTCGAGGCTGCCCGAGGTCTGCGAGAGTGCGATTCCGAACGTGGACTCCATTGCCTCGGCGGGCAGGCGGAAGGTACGCGCCGCCGCAGCCGCGGCCCCGAAGGCGCCGCAGGTGGCGCTCGGATGGAACCCGCGCGCATAATGCTCACCAGCCGGCAGAGCGAGTGCGAGCCGGCACGAGACCTCATATCCTGCGATGATGCCCGCCAGCACATCCGCTCCCGGTGAGCCGACCATCTCGCCCGCCGCGAGGGCTGCCGCGATCGCGGTCACCCCCGGATGGAGGCAGCCCTCAGCGTGGGTGTCGTCAAAATCGAGCGAATGGCCGAGCGCCCCGTTGATCAGGGCTGCGCCCGCCGGCGCATAACGGGCCGCATCGCCGAACACGCCGGCATTGCCGACACCAAGGCCGAGGGCGCGCACGCCGGCAAGAAGCGCTGGCGTGCTTTCCGCCTCGGCCCGGGCACGGATGATGTTGCCGATGAGATCGAGCACCAGGAACCGCGCCCGCTCAACCACCTCGGCGGGCAATCGGCCAAGCGTCAGCCCAGCCGCGAATTCGGAAAACTCCCGCGTGATTCCCATCGCACCCGTTTCCTCGTTGCCTGCCGCCTCATTCTCGCGCAAGGCGCGATCCTGATTCCAGATCCGCTCTCCGCGACCGCATTGCGGCGCGGTCCCGGCCCGTGGCAGAAATCCGCGCATGCGCCCGATTCCCCGCCGCCATGTCCTCGGAATGGCATTTGGCCTCCCTTCTCTGCTTTTCACCCGGCAGGGCTTCGCCGCCCATTATGGTTTTGCGGGTTTCCTCGATTCCGTCGGCGCCGAGGCCGAACACGCCGGTATTCCGGCGGGAATTGTGAATGCCGCCTTCTCGGGCCTGACCCTCGATCCCAAAGTCCTCGACCTCGATCGGCATCAGCCCGAATTCACCCTGACCTGGAGCGAGTACGCGGCTGACACACTGACCAGCGACCGGATCGCCCGAGGCCGGTCCATCTATGCGGCAGACCGCGAGCTCCTGAGCCGCGTTACCAGCGTCTATCCGGCCTCGCCCTCCGTGCTGATGGGGATCTGGGGGCTTGAGAGCAATTTCGGCGGGAACGAGGGCAGCTTCGAGGTCATCCGCTCACTCGCGACACTGGCTTATGGCGCCGGGCGCGGCGGCTATTTCCGCTCCGAGCTGATCGCGGCTCTGCGGATTCTCGCCCATGGCGATATCACGCCGAGCGGGATGCTCGGAAGCTGGGCCGGCGCAATGGGCCAGCCGCAATTCATGCCGAGCTCCTATCTCGCCTATGCCGTGGATTTCGAAGGCAATGGAAGGCGCGATATCTGGAATGATCCGGCCGATGTGTTGGCCTCGATCGCCAACTACCTCGTGCGATCCGGCTGGCGCTGGGGTGAGTCCTGGGGACGGCAGGTGCTGCCGCCGCCCACGCTCTCGCCGCAACTTGCGGGCGGCGGCGTGATACAGCCTCTCAGCGCCTGGGCCGCTCTCGGCTTCCGTGCCATTGATGGTGGGCCGCTGCCGGCCACCGCACTCGATGCGCGCCTGCTCGTTCCAGGCGGGCCGGGCGGGCCCGCCTATCTCGTCTTTCAGAACTTCCAGGCGATCCGCGCCTACAATCCCTCGGACTTCTATGCCCTCGCTGTCGGGCTACTCGGCGATCTCGTGACCACTTGAGCCGCTCCTCCGCCCTTCTTCTCCCTCTCTGGCTGCTGCTCCTTGCGGGCTGCCAGCAGAAAGTGCCGCCACCGCCCGTGCATTACGTCGTCGGCGCGCCCTATCTGGCCGGCGGCGTCTGGCGCTACCCGAAGGCGGATTTCGCCTATGATGCGAGCGGCATCGCCGCGATCGAGAGTGAGCGACGTGCGCGCTACACGACGGATGGTGAGCGCAGCAGCCCGGATGATTTTGCCGCCGCCCATCCCACGCTGCAGCTGCCCGCGATCGCCCGCATCACGAATCTTGAGAACGGACGGCAGATCGTCGTCCGCATCAATGATCGCGGGCCGGAGAATCCGGCGCGACTGATTGCCGTCACCCCCCGTGTCGCGCGACTGCTCGGCTTCGATGCAGACGGGACGGCGCGCGTGCGTGTTCAGGTTCTGCCGGGGCCGAGCGAGCAGATCGCCTTGTCTCTGCCCGGCGGGCCCAAGCTCGCGATTGCCCGCGCGCCGGTCGGCGCCGTCTCGGTCAGCGCGCTGCCGGCACTCGGCAGTGCCGCCCCCCCGGCATCCCCTCCGGCTTCCCCCCCGGCACCCGGACCTCAGGCGCCGGCAACGCACGCGGGGCTGCCCGCTTCGGCCTCGCCCATCAGCATCCCGGCAGATGAGCGCCCAGGGGCGCTCTCTCAGGTGCCACCGAATCCCGGCGCGATCTGGGTGCGGGCAGGACTCTTCACCGACCAGGACTATGCCTCCCTTCAGGCGGCCGCGCTTGCCCGTTTCTCGCCCGCGATGATCCCGCGCTATGGCGGCGGCAATTTTCAGGTGGAGGTACGAATCGGTCCTTTCCAATCGGTTGCCGAGGCGGACAGCGTGCTAAACCAGGTGCTGCGTTCGGGGGTCACCGGCGCCCAGCTGGTGGTGGAATGAGGGGGAGGCAGCGCGCATGACATCACTCAGGAGATATTGGGGAGCTTCCCGTCGCGCGCTCCTGCTCGGTGCTGCGTGCAGCCTGCTGCCCATGGTTGCGCCGCATGCGCAGCAAGCTGTGCCAGACATCGAAACGTTCCCCAAGCTGGTCGGAAAAGGGGCCATCAAGCGCAACTTCACGCCGGCCACCTCACCGCTCGGGCCGATCGGAACCAAGGCGCGCTGGGCCTTCATCACAGACTACAACACGGGCGCGGTGCTGCTCGAGAAAGACCCGACCGCGCCGATGCCGCCCTCGTCGATGACCAAGCTGATGACGCTTTATATCGTCTATAGCCTGCTCAAATCCGGCCAGCTCACCCTTGATCAGACCCTGCCCGTGAGCGAGGCGGCATGGCGCACCGGCGGGTCGAAAATGTTCGTCCCGCTCGGCGGGAATGTTAGCGTCGCCGACCTGATCCAGGGTATCGAAGTCGATTCCGGCAACGATGCCTGCATCGTTCTCGCCGAAGGCATCTCCGGTTCGGTTCCGGCCTTCGTCGAACGGATGAATGAGACAGCGGCCAAGATCGGCCTCGTCGGCTCCCACTTCATGAACCCGACCGGCCTGCCGGAACCCGGCCATTACATGTGCTGTCAGGACATCGCCACGCTCGCGCGCCTGATCATCAGCAATTTCCCACAATATTATCATTACGCATCCGAGAAGGTTTTTACCTTCAGCAAAATTAAGCAATATAACCGCAATCCGTTGGTCCAGGACGGTCTTGCTGACGGGCTGAAGACCGGCTTTACGGATGCTGGCGGCTTCGGGCTCTGCGCCAGCGCCATCCGCGAAGGAAGGCGTGTTATCCTTGTGCTCAACGGAATGCCGAGCGAGAGCGATCGCGCCGAGGAAGCGGAGCGCCTGCTCGACTGGTCGTTCAACGAATTCACCGACGTGACCCTCTTCAAGGCGGGAGAGACGGTGACCGAGGCAAAAGTCTGGCTCGGCAAGAGCCTCACGGTTCCTCTCGCCGGCACCACCGACCTCGTCGCCACCATGCCGCGCGAATGGCGCCGCACCGCGACCATTCGCGTCCGCTACGCTTCGCCCCTGCCAGCCCCGATTGCAGCTGGCCGCCCGCTCGGGACTCTCATCGTCGCGGGCCAGGGCGTGCCCGCGGGGCAGCAATTCACCCTCGTTGCCGGCACCGCCGTGCCGCGCCTCACGCTCGTCGAGCGTTCGCTCGCGGTGCTGTTCCATATGGTCTTCGGCGGCATGGGCTAGCGCAGGATGCGTTCGTGTGTGCTCATTGATCCTGCTCCCGTCATTTGTTTTCCCGCGTGACTGAGGCTTTCGGTGATTCCATCGCCGGTCATCATGCTGTCGTGAGGGGCCGCCTCATCACGATCGAGGGTACGGACTGCGCTGGCAAATCGACCCAGGCCCGGCTCCTCGCCGAGAGCCTGGCAGCCAGCGGCCGTCCGACCCTGCTCACGCGCGAGCCAGGTGGCGCGCCGGGGGCCGAGGCGCTGCGCGGCTTCCTGCTTGCCAACAGAACCGCGCTCGATCCGCTGGCTGAGGCGATGATCCACTTCGCCGCCCGCATCGATCATGCGAACAGCACTCTGCGCCCCGCGCTCGCCGCGGGCCTGACCATTGTCTGCGACCGGTTCTTCGATTCCACCATGGCCTATCAAGGATATGGGCAAAGCGCTGACCGTGCCGCCATCACCACATTGATCCGGCTGCTCGACCTTACACCGGATCTCACCTTCGTCCTCGACCTGCCGCCGGCAGAGGAACAACGCCGTCGCCAACAGCGCGGCAGAAGTGCTGACCGCTACGAACGCCTCGGCCCTGAATTCCTCGAACGCGTCCGCCAGGGCTTCCAGGCCATTGCCGAGACCCATCCGGAACGCTGCATCCTGATCGACGCTTCACCCTCGCCGGCCGAAGTGCACGACCGCCTCTTCGCTCTCGCTCAGGCCAGACTCGCGTGACGGCGCCGGAGCCTCGGGCAAATCCAGAACTGGTGGGACATGAAGCCGCCGAGCTTGCTCTGCTAGAAGCGGCGTCAAGCGGGCGTTTGCATCATGCCTGGCTGATCGTCGGGCCGGCGGGGGTCGGCAAGGCGACGCTGGCTTACCGTTTCGCGCGCCGGTTGCTGGCGGGTTTGCCGCCGACGGGCGAGGGGCTGGCGCTCGATCCGAATCATCCGGTGTTTCGCCGGGTTGCGGCGGGCTCGCATGCCGATCTTCACACCATCGAGCGGAGCGCCGATACGCGCACGGGACGGTTGCATCGGGAGATTCTGGTCGATGATGTGCGGGCGGGGGCGGAGTTTCTGCGCCTGACCGCTGCCGAGGGAGGCTGGCGCGTGGTGGTGGTCGATCCGGCCGAGGCACTGAATGCCAATGCGGCCAATGCCTTGCTCAAGCTTCTGGAGGAACCCCCGGCGCGGGCGGTTCTCCTGCTCGTCTGTTCGGCGCCGGGACGTTTGCCCGCGACATTGCGAAGCCGCTGCCGGCTGCTGCGGCTGGCGCCTCTTGGAACGGCCGAGATGCAGAAGGTGCTGGCGCGCGCTCTACCGGATCTGCCGGTGGAAGAGCGGGCGCGTCTAATTGCCCTGGGGGAGGGTTCGCCCGGACGCGCGCTTCGGCTCGCCGCCGAGGAGGGTATTGCGATCGCAGCGCTGGTGGAAGAGGTGCTGGCCACGGTGCCGGGCTATGGCACCGCACGGGCGCATGGGCTCGTCGATCGTCTCGGCCGGGGCGAGAGCGGTTTTGCGACCTTCATGGAGCTTCTGCTCTCGGCGATCGCGGCAGCGGTGCGCGCCGGGGCGCGCGGGCATGCTGATCCGGGCCAGCAGCGCCTGCTTGCGTTCCGGCCCCTTGATGCGTGGGGGGAGGTGTGGCACGCGCTCTCCGGCCTGGCGGACGAGACGGAGCGGCTCAATCTGGATCGGCGCCAGGCCCTCATTTCGGGTCTGGCTTTGCTGGACGGAGCATGAAGTTCTACATCACGACCCCGATCTATTACGTCAACGGTGCGCCGCATATCGGCCACGCCTACACCACGGTCGCCGCCGATGTGCTGGCGCGCTGGAAGCGGCTCCAGGGCCACGAGGTTTTCTTCCTCACAGGCACCGACGAGCATGGGCAGAAGGTGGAGAAGGCGGCGGCAGCGGCGGGGCTTGACCCGCAGAGCTTCACCGACCGTGTTGCTGCGCAGTTCCGCGAGATGACGGCCTGGATGGGCGCGTCCAACGATGATTTCATCCGCACCACGGAACCGCGCCATAAGCGTGCCTGTGCCGCGCTATGGCAGCGTCTGGCCGAGCGGGGCGAGATCTATCTCGGCGAATATGAGGGCTGGTACGCCGTGCGTGATGAGGCTTTCTATGCCGAATCCGAGCTGGTGGAGGGGCCTGGCGGGACACGCCTCGCACCGAGCGGGGCGCCGGTGGAGTGGGTGGGCGAACCTTCCTATTTCTTCCGCCTTTCGGCCTGGCAGGATCGGCTGCTCGCCTTCTATGACGCCCATCCGGACTTCATCGCGCCCGCCTCGCGCCGCAATGAGGTGGTGAGTTTCGTCAAGGCCGGACTCACGGATCTTTCGATCAGCCGGACGAGCTTTCGCTGGGGCGTGCCGGTGCCGGGCGATCCGGCCCATGTGATGTATGTCTGGCTCGATGCGCTCACCAATTACATCACGGCGGCCGGCTTCCCCGACGAGCATGACACGCGTTGGCATTTCTGGCCGGCGGATCTGCATCTCGTTGGGAAGGATATCATCCGTTTCCATGCGGTCTATTGGCCGGCCTTCCTGATGGCCGCCGGTCTCACGCCGCCGAAGCGGGTCTTCGCCAATGGCTGGTGGACGGTCGAGGGTGAGAAGATGAGCAAGTCCCTTGGCAATGTCATCGATCCGGACGAGCTGGTGACCCGCTACGGCCTCGACGCCGTGCGCTATTTTCTGCTGCGGGAAGTTCCGTTCGGCAATGACGGCTCGCTCAGCCATCGCGCGCTGATCAGCCGGATGAATGTCGAGCTGGCCAATGATCTCGGCAATCTCGCGCAGCGTTCGCTCTCTCTGCTCGCGCGCCACTGTGCCGCCTCTCTGCCCGCCCTTGCCCCGCCGACGGCGGACGATTCGGCACTGCTCAGTGCTGCCGCCGCGCTGCCGGTGCGGGTCTCCGAGGCGCTCGACCGGGTCGCCTTCTCCGAGGCGCTCGAAGAAGTCTGGAAGATCGTGCGGGCTGCCAACGCCTACATCGACCATCAGGCCCCCTGGGCGCTGCGCAGCTCCGACCCGCCGCGCATGGCCGCGGTGCTGCGCGTGCTGGCCGATACGCTGCGCGTCATCGCGACCGTGCTGCAGCCTTTTATGCCGGGCAGCATGGGACGCATGCTCGATCAGCTCGGCGTGCCAGCGAATGCGCGCAACCTTGCCGCGCTCGCCACGCCGCTGCCTGCCGGCACGGCCTTGCCAGCGCCGCAGGCGGTTTTCCCTCGTTTCGTCGAGGATGCCGCCTAGCAGGACCGGAGGAGGCGATGCACGAGGCTTTGCTCGCCGCGGTCGTCTTCCTGCTGCTGCTGCTCAGCGCCGCAGCGGGCATGTTCGTCAAGGCAGGTCTTTCCGAGCGGCACCAGAGCCGTGAGACGCTGGAGCTGGTGAGCCTCGCCATCACCATGCTCGTCACCTTCGCCGCACTGGTGATAAGCCTTCTCATCTATTCGGTGAAGAGCTCGTTCGACCAGGCCAACACGGATATGGCGGCACTCGCCGCTCAAATCGTCCAGACGGACCAATGCCTGCGCAACTATGGGCCGGAGACGACGGATACGCGCGCCTTGCTCCGTGATTATATCGCGGAAGTCATTGCCAGCACTTGGCCCTTTGAACCCAGGCCGCCGGGGATGGGTCATCTCGTCGCGCTGAGGCCCATCTCGCCGGGAGCGATGGAGAGTGTCGCTCTTGGCGACGTCATCAACGAAATCGGGCTCGGGATCCGCCACCTCGCGCCCGTGGACGCCTATCATCGTGGGATCGCCGATTCCTGCCTGACGGATTATCATAACTTGGTGCAGGCGCGCTGGACGGTCAATGAGGAGGCGCGCTCGACCATCTCGCAGCCTTTCTTCGTGGTGATGATCTTCTGGCTGATGGTGATCTTCATCTGTTTCGGATTGAACGCGCCGCGCACCACCTTCGTCTTCATGACAATCGCGCTCTGTGCGCTCTCGATTGCCTCGGCGGTTTTCGTGATGCTCGATATGGATACGCCTTTCAGCGGTGTCATCCAGGTTTCGAGTCAACCGATGCGCGACGCGTACAGCGATATCACCCGCCCTTATGTGGTGCCGGACACGCCGCGCTGAGAGACCTTATGGGAATGGGACTATGGTGGTCGCCCAATCTCTCTCTGTTCTGCGCTTCCGGTGCGCACGGCCAGGCAAGTCAGGCGATCAGTTCGCTTCGCATCAAGGTTCCTTGATTCCTCCAGAATCCGGATTGATCTAGCCATTCCCGGCGCGGCGTGACAAACACCCCCCATGCTGACCGACTCTCACTGCCATCTCGATTATTACAGCGATGCCGAGCTGCCCGAGATTCTCGCCCGCGCGGCTGCCGCCGGTGTGGGCACCCTCGTCACCATCGGTACGACCATGGACCAGTCCCGGGCGATCCTTGCGCGTGCCCGGGGCCACGCGAATGTCTGGTGCACCGTCGGCGTGCATCCGCACCATGCCGCGGAAGCGCCGCTTCCTTCCCCCGAAGAGATCATCGCCCTGGTCGCCGATCCCAAGGTGATCGGCATTGGAGAGTCCGGGCTCGACTGGTTCTATAAGGAACCGTCCCGTGAGATCCAGGAGCAGAATTTCCGCATCCATATCCGCGCGGCTCAGGAAGCGGGCGTGCCGCTCGTCATCCATGCCCGCAACGCTGATGAAGATATCGAGCGGGTGCTCACCGAGGAGCTTGAGACGCGCGGCCCGTTCGATTTCCTGCTCCACTGCTTCTCGAGCGGGCGCCGGCTTGCCGAGTTTGCCATCACCCGCGGCGGCTATGTCAGCTTCTCGGGCATCCTCACTTTCCCGAAATCGCAGGCGATCAGGGATATCGCGCGCGATCTTCCAGCTGACCGCCTGCTGGTAGAGACGGATGCGCCCTACCTCGCGCCGGTGCCGCTGCGCGGCAAGCGCAATGAGCCGGCCTTCGTCACCCATACCGCCGCGATGCTTGCCGAAGTGCGCGGCCTCGCGCCGGAAGGGCTCGCGGATCTCACCAGCGCCAATTTTCGCCGCCTTTTCCGCAAGGCCGCATGAGAATCGTGGTGCTGGGCTGCGGCGCGTCGGCCGGCGTGCCGCTGATCGGCGGCCCGGACGGGCGCGGTGATTGGGGCGCTTGCGATCCAAGCGAGCCGCGCAACCGCCGTACGCGCGCCGGCATCGTCATCGAATCCCATGCCGGCCAGCGCCTGTTGATCGACACGCCGCCGGAGCTGCGCAGCCAGCTGCTCGCCTGCGCGATTCCGCGCGTGGATGCGATCCTATTCACCCATGCCCATGCGGATCATATCACCGGCCTCGACGACGTGCGCATCCTCAACCGCATCGCTGGCCGACCTCTGCCGGCCTATGCGGAGGAGAGCGTGCTCGCGGAGCTGGCCCGCCGGTTCGACTATGTCTTCCAGCCATGGGATGGGCGCGGCTTTCTCCGCCCCGTCCTCGAAACGCGGGCGGTGGTGCCCGGCGAGACGATCCGCATTGCCGGGATGGATGTCCGCCTGTTCAACCAGGACCATGGCTTCACCCATACGCTCGGCCTCAGGATTGGCGGCTTCGCCTATTCGACCGATGTGCGCGACCTCGACGAAGCGGCCTTCACCGCGCTGGCGGGCATCGATACCTGGATCGTCGGCTGCTTCCAGCGGCCGGGGCCGCACGCCACCCATGCCCATCTCGAGAAGGTGCTCGGCTGGGTCAGCCGGCTTGCGCCGCGCCGGACGGTTCTTACGCATATGGGCTCGGACATGGACTGGGCTTGGCTGCTGCAAAATCTGCCGGCCGGAGTGGAGCCCGGCTACGACGGGCTTGTGATGAGCCTATAAGAAGCGGCGACCATCGCCCCCTTTTGACGCGGCGGGAAGGTCGCGTCAGGGTAGGCTTCCGACGGGCGGCTTCTTGTCACGGCAAAGGAAGACCATGGCCATCAAGACCATTCTCACGGGGCTGAGCGGCGGCACCGCCAGCAAGGGAGCGCTTGAGCTCGCCTGCAGGCTCGCCACCCAGTTCGGCGCACATCTCGAGGGGCTGCATGTCGGGCTGGATGTCCAGGAGCTGATGCTGTCTGCCGGGGCGAGCGGATTCGCGATGCCGGTGGATGGCCGATGGATCGACGAGATCACCGCCAACGCCGCAGCAACGGCGGAGACGATCAAGACAGCCTTCACCGAGGCCGTGGGCCGCCACGGCCTGCCGGTGTGCGCGGCGCCGGAGCCCGGCAAGCCGGGGGCCATATGGCGGGCAGAGACGGGGGATGCGCCGGTGATTGTCGCCCAACGTGGCCGGTTTTTCGACCTCGTCGTGCTCGGCCGCTCTGACCGTGTCGTTGACAAGCCGCATTCCGATGCGATCGAGCAGACACTCCTTCAGTCGGGCCGGCCGGTACTGATCGCACCAGCGGAGCCGCCGGCCACCCTTGGCGAGGTCATCGCCATCGGCTGGAATGGATCCGCGCAAGCGGTACGCGCCACAGCCGGCGCGCTGCCGCTTTTGCAGAAGGCGCGACAGACCTTCGTCATCGCGATCGGTGGGGATGACGGCGAAAGCGCAGAATCGATCCGGAGCTATCTCCGTATGCACGGGATTGAAGTGACAGTGCGCAACATGCCCAAGGTATCTGCGGTGGGGCCTGGTGGCCAGTTGCTCTCGGCGGCCCGGGAAGAAGGGGCGGATCTCCTTGTGATGGGCGCCTATGGGCATGCGCCATGGCGGGAGGCGCTTTTCGGCGGCGCGACGCGTGAGGTCGTCGGCATGAGCCTGCTGCCGCTGCTTGTTACACATTAGGTCAATAGGGCTGTCGCCGACCGCTTCGCTTATCCGTCAGAAGCCACGAAATCGATCGGGAAAACAGAGTGAGCGCATGATGACCGGAGCTGGAATCGCCGAACGCGCAACTCACGCGAGAACAAATGGCGGGAACCCGAGCTTCCGCCCGGCGAAGGCCGATTATCCCTTATAAGCTGGAATAAGATTTATCTGTTCTTTTGCAGGGTCTTCAGTCGCCGCCATACGTCGCCAGAGCGGATAGGCATGTCGAGATGCTGCACGCCATAGGGCCGCAGCGCATCCAGAACGGCAGCGACAACCGCCGGCGGAGCACCGACGGCACCGCTCTCGCCCGCTCCCTTGACCCCGAGCGGGTTCGTCGGCGATGGAAACCGCTGATCAAACAGACCATGGACCGAAGGAACATCCGTCGCGCGCGGAAGCGCGTAGTCCATCAAGGAACCGGCCAGGAGCTGGCCGATTTCATCGTATGTACATTCTTCGAGCAGGGCCTGCCCGATCCCTTGAGCGACCCCGCCCTGGACTTGGGCGTGAACCACTACGGGGTTGAACACGCTACCCACATCATCGACCGCGGTGAATCGTTCGACGCGGACAGCCCCCGTCTCCGTATCGATCTCCACCTCGCACACGTAACAGCCATTGGGGAAGTTGAACGGGGCAGAGAAGGTCCGACTTACCCGCAGTGCGATCGCTTCCGGCTGCGCGGCAAGCCCGGTCCAGGATAGCGTCCGGTCTGTGCCTTGCACGCGCACCCCAGACTCATCGAGCACGATGTCTTCGGCGGCATGATTGAAGCGCCTGGTGGCAAGCTGCACAATCTCCGCCCGGAGCGCGATGGCAGCCTCGCGCAACGCGGAACCGCCAATATGCAGTGAGCGGGATCCATAGCTTCCGACCCCGCTTTCGATCCGTCCGGTGTCGCCCTGGACGATCTCAATGCGGCATCCGGACACACCTAGCACGTCTGCGGCGAGTGCGCGATAGCTATCGATGATTGACTGGCCCATTTCCTGCGTGCCGGAGAAAAACCGGAACCGCCCTTCGGAAGTCAATTGTGCCTGCACGGTTTCGTGCGGCTGAATCCCGCTTGTTGTATCTATATGACAGCATATGCCGCGACCACGCAGCCGTCCCCGTGCTTCGGATGCTGCACGCCGGGCCGGAAATCCTGCCCAGTCCGCTTCCTTCAGCGCCTGATCCAACAGCGCCGGATAGTTGCCGCTATCGTACAACTGGCCGGCATTGTTCCGATATGGCATGGCTTCTGCCGGCACGAGATTGCGGCGCCTTATCTCGGCAGCGTCGAGACCGATCACGTCGGCGGCAACGTCCATCAGACGCTCAATCCGATGGATCACTTCGGGACGCCCTGCGCCGCGGTATGGCCCTGTCGGCACAGTGGTCGTCAGAACACATTCCACCGTTACATGCGTGGCCGGCACGCAATAGGGGCCATCGACGATACGATTGCGGGTTGCGGTCGCAATCGGGATTCCGAAATAGGTGGGCGAAGCACCGAGATTGGCGAAAACATGGGTGCGCAAGGCGAGCAAATACCCTTCGGCATCGAAGGCGCCTTCGATATCGGCATCGTGATCGCGAGCATGCGGCGCAGCAATGAACATTTCACTGCGCTCGGCCCGCCATCGGACTGGCCGCCTCAGACGCCGTGCCACCGAAAGCAGCACAGCGTCCTCACGGCATCCAACGATGCGCCCACCAAAGC
>DASZQO010000168.1:0-3760 GCA_035549615.1 Acetobacteraceae bacterium | reverse complement strand
GAGGCGGGAGAGGAGACGGACCGAGCCGCCCGGCCAGGCGGCAGCCAGGGCTTCGAGCTCCAGGGCATCGAGCGGCAGCGCCCAGCGCCGGTCGAGCCCGCGCTCGGCGACCAGCGCTTCGAGCAGGCTGGCGGCCAGCACCGGCAGGTGCTCGGGGCCGGGGTCGGGGAAGCGCAGGATGCGGCAACGGTCGCGCAGCGGCGGCGGGATGCTCTCGATCGTGTTGACCGTGCCGAGCCAGAGGACGTGGGAGAGGTCCACCCGGGCCTGCACATAGGTGTCGAACCAGGCGCGGGCGGATTGCGGCTCCAACAGGCCGAGCAGCACGTCGTAGACCGTGCCGTTGTTGCGGTTGGAGCTGGCTTTCTCCAGCTCGTCCAGGATGATGCCGGGGGAAGCGACATGATGGCGCCGGACGAGCGAGAGCGGGAGGGCGGGCTCGCCGCTCGACCATCGCCTGGCAGTGCCGCCGAGCGCGCTGTCGGCAACCCCGCCGCAGGAATAGGTCTCGAAGGGGACCTCCAGGAGCGCGAACAGCTGCGCCGCGAAGGTCGTCTTGCCGCAGCCGGGTGAGCCCAGGAGCAGGGTCGGACGGAAGCGGACATGAGTCTCGGAGGCCAAGGAATCGAGGATCGTCCCGATGATCGGGGCGGCATGAGGGAACATGCGCAGCAGCCGGTCGCGAACCTCGCCGAGATCGGGCAACGGGACCAGCGGCAGGGACTGGTTCACGATGCGGCGGAACTCCTTGGTGACATGGCTCGCGCCTGCGAGGTCGGTATCGCCAAGCGCCCGGAGTACGATGACGCCCTCGCCCGGCAGCCCGGCCCGATCGGATTCCGGCTCTGGCTCGGCCTTCGATTCCGGGCTGGCTTCCGGTTCCGGGCTGGTCCGATGCTTGAGCTCGGTGACGAGCCGGTCGAGCAGGCCCTCGGCATGCTCACGGATCGTTCGCCGCAGCCCGGCGATCTCGCCCTCCCAGAGAGCGATCCTCCAGCCGGAGAACAGCAGCCAGCCCATGCCGCCCAGGGCATAGTCGAAGGCTTCGTCGCGGGGCACCCGCGGGTCGGCGCCGCGGCGCAGCGCTTCGAGCCCGACCCTGCGGGCGGATTCCTGAGACCCAAGTGCCGCGGCATAGAGGTGGCAGCGCAACGCACCGTCCTCGCCGTCGATCTTCTTGCCGAGCCGTTCCTGGTACCGGTCGAAGGCTTCGGCCGCCGATACATGGTCCTCGGCCAACGGATGCAGGGTGAGGGCGGTGAGCAGGGGATAGAGGGCACGCCCGGCTTCGCCCCGGAGGTCGAGCCGGGGTAGCACCCTTTCGGCGAAGCATTGGGCGTCGGTTGCAGAATCCTTCATGAAGCCCATGCCGCGCAGCAGCTCCGAGGTCGTGGGCAGGTGGAGCCCCGCCTCGGCCGCGGCGGCGCGCCGCTGGAAGGCGCGGCGGCGGCGCAGCCGGTCCTGATCGTCGGGGCCCATCTCACTGAATCGGCTCTGCCGGATTCCGGGCCGGGCGGCCGAGCCGGTAATACCGGCTCAACGTTCTGGCCCACCCTTCTGGCTCGTTGATCACCACGGCCATCGAGGTCGTCAGATTGTCCGGGTTGCCGAGCCGGGGATGACCGCTGCCGCGGCCGGTAAGGCGGGTGGCCGCGAAGGGCACCTCTGACCACCCCTGCAGGACCGGCGCGCCCAGGAGATCCGAGCGCGAAGGTGCCTCGCCGTTGCCAATGAGGGCGAGGTCGGCGGCCAGGCCCTGGACCTTCTCGGCAAGATCGCGGTCCTCGCCCCGGTAGCGGGCCTTGAGCTCGTCCGGCATCCTGGCTTCCAGGGTGCGCGGCATCAGCAACTCCTCCGGGGAGCCTTCGGCGAGGGTGAGCGCCGCGATCGCCAGGATCCGGCAGCTCGCGGCCAGCGGCGGCGGGAGCTGGCCGATCATGAGCCCCCGAAGCGCCGGGCGGGTGAACAACGGCAGGGTCCAGGGCAGCACCATCGGCGGCAGCCGGTCCTGCGGCCAGTCCCGGACCAGCGAGTCGACCAGCGCGAGCGAGCCGCGGAGACTTTGCACCGGATCGACATGCAGGACCCAGCGGGGCGGCGTCGCCTTCCAGCCGGGGGCGAGCCGGTCGAGCGCCTCGATGAACCGGCGACCGGCCCGGAGGTCGAGCGGGTCGGGGTGCAGCGGCTGCAGCACCAGATCCAGGATCGCCAGCAGCTCCGCCACATCGGCCGGAGAGAGAGGCGGCGGATCGAGCACGACGTTCCCCGTCACCCCCGCGGCCTCGATCGCTGTCTTCACGCTGGCGGCCGAAGGCGCCCCGTCGAGCGCGGTCGCCTTATAGCGGAACGGCCCCGACCAATCGGGATCGAGGTTCGGCCCCCGGCCGGGGGGAAGGAGCTCCAAGAGGGTAACTTCACGGCCTTCGAGGGCCAGGCCGTAAGCGAGGGTGAGCGCGGTGACGGTGCGGCCGCAGCCACCCTTGGCGCCGAGAATGGCAATCCGCATCTCAGGCCCCGTGCACCAGGCGGAGACGGGGGCGGAGCCCGGCCACCGCCAGGCGGAGCGGCGGCTCAGGGGGTGCGACGGGCGCGGGTGGGGTCGGCCAGGGATCGCCGTCTTCGAGCCCGCGCTCCGGCCGTGCCGGTTCCCGGCCCGCGGCGACCGCCGCCAGGCCGTGCAGCAGGCGTGCGCCGACCGCCTGCAGCCGGGCGGGATCGGCCATGCCGACGGCGCCCAGCGACGCCCAAGGCAGGATCAGCGGCAGGCAGCGTAGATCATCCTGACCCAGCTTCGCGAGATCCCGCTGCCAGTCCCGGAGCCGCACCATCGGCAGCTTGGTCGAGCTCCAGCCGACCGGCAGCAGCCAGGGCTCGATCACCCGGCCGGAGCGGCCCTCTACCCGCAGCTCCGTGAGTGAGCGGTAGAGCGCGAAGCTTTCCGCCAGCCCGGCTGGAATGCGGGTGGCCGTGATCACCACCGCATTGGCATAAGGCAGCAGCGGCTCGATCTCCTTGCGATCGGCGCCGACCCGGACGAAGGCCGCGACCGAGGCGCCCAGCCCCCGCAGCACCCGCGGCGCATCTTCGGGGGAGAGGGGCAATTCAGGAATGAGCCCCGGCCTCGGACCTCCGCCGGAAAGATCGAGCAGGAGGGTCGGCAAGGCGGCGGCGTAAGCGGAAAAGCCAAGCACTTGGGACGCGGCCAGCGCCGCGTCGCCGCACGTGGCGGCGGCGATGAGGGTGACGGGCAAAGAGGGGCTCCTGAAGGACGTGTGCTCGCAATGAGCGTGGAACCACGGTGCTCAACTCCAGGCCCGAGGTCAACCCGCTGCGGCAAGGCCGCGTCCACTTTGTTGGCCGCTGCGATCGTTCGGCCACAGTCAACATGCTGAAAGCAGCTGCTGGAGCCCGTTATGGATACGGAACACGGGAGCCGACCGAAGCAACGAAAGCTTGGTGGAGTTGTCGCCCAGCTCCTGTCTGCAAGGTATTGCACAACCAAAGAACGAATATCAATGGAGAACGAGAGCCCACCGTTGTGCCCGGGACTCCGCAACGAAAACTTTTGAGCTTCGAATCGAATGTCTCGGACTCTGAATCGATGATCCGGAGCTTTGAGTCGAATGTCCTGAGGTTCGAGTCGAACGTCTCGGCCTCTGAATCGAAAATATCGAGCTTCGAAACGATTGCTCGGAAGGTGGGGGAGCCCGGGCTGCCGAGCGCGTGGTCGGGTTGGCTGTCGGGATGAGTGACAGCGTGC
>DASZQO010000167.1:0-10078 GCA_035549615.1 Acetobacteraceae bacterium | reverse complement strand
CGCTCGGGCAGGATCTCACGCGATACGGTATCGAAACACTTGGCGCGCGCGCGGTGCCGAAGCCCTGGAACGTCGTCGTGCTGCAGGGAACGCTTGGCGCGTCCGTCACCATCGGCCGGCAGGCCGGCACGATGAGCGTGCTCGGGCCGCTGGTGAAGGACGGCTCGGTCAAGATGGTGCTGAACCAGTCCGCCAATTTCGAGACCGCGACCGCGCAGACGATGATCGGCGCGCTGCTCGCCCGCACGACCAATATTCAGCTCGTCGCCTGCGCCAATGATGCGATGGCGCTCGGTGTCATCAATGCCCTCAAGAGCCATGGCATCACGCCGGGCGAGAAAACGCTGGTCGCGGGCGCGGACGCGCAGCCGGAAAGCCTCGATGCGATCAAGGCCGGCACGCAGCTCGATACCGTCACGCACTCGCCTTATGTCGAGGCGTTCTGGGCGGTCGAGGCGATGGAGAATTACCTGAATGGCGGTGTGAAGCCGCCACCCGGGCAGTTCCCGAACGGCAATATCATCATCCCGATGACGCTGGTCACCAGCAAGAACGTGGCGAGCATCGCCGCCTGGGGCACGCCGGAGGTGATCCCGCCCCTGCCTTACGGCAAGTCCGCTCCGCATCCGGTAAAGAAATAGCGTGGGAGAGTCCGCCGAGGCACCGCTGCTCGCGGTGCGCAACCTCGTCAAGACCTTCGGGCCGGTGCGCGCGGTGGATGGCGTGAGCCTTGATATCGCGGCGGGCGAGGTGCTCGGCATCATCGGCGACAATGGCGCGGGGAAATCGACTTTTCTCTCGCTGCTGACCGGATTCCACCGTCCGGACGCGGGGAGCCTGATCTATCGCGGCCGGCCGGTGCGGATCACCTCACCGGCGGTTGCGCGCGATGTGCTCGGCATCGAGATGATTTACCAGAAGCTCGAGCTCGCGCCCGATCTCACCGTGGCCGAGAATCTCTTTCTCGGTGAGGAGCCGCGTCGCTTCGGCTTCTTTGCCGATCGCCGCGCGATGCGGGCGCGCGCCGCCTCCGTGCTGAAGACGCTCAACACCAAGCTCAAGCCGGATGACATCGTGGGCGAGCTCTCGGGCGGCGAGCAGCAGGTGGTGGCGATCGGCCGGGCGGTGCTCTTCGAGCGCAGCATGGTGATCATGGATGAGCCGACGGCGGCGATCTCGGTGCAGAAGGTGGCCGATGTGCTCGATCTCGTCCGCCGCCTGCGCGAAGCCGGCAAGGCGGTCCTGCTGGTGAGCCACCGGCTGGAGGACCTGCTCGCGGTCGCCGATCGCATCGCGGTCTTCTTCCACGGCACCATCCGCAAGGTGATGCCGAACCAGGGGCTCGCGGTCGCCGATCTCGTCCACGCGATGTTTTGAGCGCGGGCAAGGCAGCCCTGAACACCACTGAACGCGTTATGAATCTCACCGCCCTCGAATATTTCACCATCATTGCCGAACTGGGGAGCTTCTCTCGTGCCGCGGCGCGGCGCAATGTCGGCCAGCCGGTCCTGAGCCGGCAGATTCGTCTTCTTGAGACGGAGCTCGGGGTCGAGCTTTTTCACCGCACCGGCCGTGGGGTGAGCCTCACCGAAGCGGGGCGGCGTTTCGAGACCCATTGCAAATCCTTGCTTGCCGTCATGAGGAATGCGCGGGCCGAGCTTGATCTTCTGAAAGCGGAGCCGGGCGGGGGCGTGACGATCGCCATGCCACCCTCCATCGGCTGGCTGCTCACGGCGCCTCTGGTGCGTTCCTGCTATCGCGAAGCGCCGCAGATCTCGCTTCATGTGGTCGAGGGCTTCAGCGGCCATGTGCTGGACTGGCTTGCAAGCGGCAGGATCGATATCGGCATTGTCTATAATGCCGCGCATCGCGCCCATCTCGAAACCGAGCAGCTCCTCGATGAGGAACTGGTCGTGCTCGGCCCGGCCAATGATCCCTCGGGCCTCGGGGCATCGCCGATCCGGGCGGCGGATCTCGCGCGGGTGCCGCTCCTTCTGCCGGCCGAGCCGCACGGGCTTCGCATCCTGATCGATGGCTTCGCCCAAAGGATCGGGGTCACGCTCAATGTGCGAAGCGAGCTCGACGCCATGCCATCGACGCTTCAGCTTGTCGAGAGCGGAGACGGATACACGATTCTTTCGCAAGGCGCGGGCCAACATCTGATCAGCGCAGGCCGCATCCGTTTCTGGCGCATTACGAACCCCGCCATTCGCCGCCAGCTCATGCTCACCACCTCCACCCAGCGCCCGATCACCCCTTCCATCCGCCTCGTCATCCAGATGATCCGCAGGCATGTGGCGGTGATGCAGCCGGGCGATGAGGCATCCCGGGATTTGGGTCATACGGAAAGGCGAAACCTGATATCTAAAGGCTGAACGTAGCGAGGCCGAGGCTCTGCTGGTATCCAAAATCCATGCCGGACAAAGGAGCGGCTGGACAAAGGAGGGAGCGACAGCTTTGCCAAATCATCCGCCAAACCGTGTGATCGGCTTCATCGGGCTCGGGCGCATGGGCAGCCGAATGGCCAGGCGTCTGCTGGATGCCGGGCACAAGGTCGTCATCTGTGACACGAATGAAGCGGCGCTCGATGGGCTGACCCGCCAGGGCGCGGAGCGTGCCGCGACCGCCCATGATGTGGCCGACCGGGCCGAGACGGTGTTCGCGAGCCTCCCGTCGCCTGCCATTGTCGAGGAGGTGGCGCTCGGCGCGAATGGTGTCATCCACGGCAAGGCGGCCAGGACCTTCATCGATGTCTCGACGACCGGCCCGCGCGTGGCGAAGCTCGTGTTCACGGGGCTGGGCGAGAGCGGGATCGTGGCGCTTGATTGCCCGGTGAGCGGCGGCCTCGCGGGGGCGGAAAAAGGCACGCTTTCGCTCATGGTTTCCGGCCCAAAGGATGCCTTCGAAGCGGTGAAGCCGGTTCTCGCCGTGTTTGGAAAAATCTTCTTCATCGGCGAGCAGCCGGGCGCCGGCCAGATGATGAAGCTCACCAACAATCTGCTTGCCGCGGCGGCGATTGCCATCACCTCCGAGGCGATGGTCATGGGCGTGAAGGCGGGGCTTGATCCCTCCGTGATGTGCGATGTGTTCAATGTGAGCACGGGCCGCAACAGCGCCACAGAGGACAAGTTCCCGCGCTCGGTGATTCCCGGCACCTTCGATTTCGGTTTCGCCACCGGACTCTCCTACAAGGATGTGCGGCTCTGCCTTGACGAAGCCGAGGCGATGGGCGTGCCCACGCCGGTGGGCGCGGCGGTGCGGCAGATGCTCTCGATCACCAATGCCGTCTATGGTCCGGAGTCCGATTTCACCTCCATGGTGCGCCCGATCGAGAGCTGGGCCGGGGTCGAGGTGCGCAAGAAATGAGCCTTGCGCGGCTGGCTCCGACGGTGGTGAACGTTTCCTGACGCCCGCTTTTCTTATCGAAAGAAACGGAGGATTCCCATGGATCAGAAAACATTCGACCGTGGACTCGAGATTCGCAAAGCGGTCCTCGGGGCCGAGTTCGTCGAGAAATCGCTCGCCTCGGCCGATGACTTCAACAAGCCGATGCAGGAGCTGACGACCGAATATTGCTGGGGCGCGGTCTGGGGGCGGGAGACGCTTCCACGCAAGACGCGGAGCATGCTGAACCTCGCGATGCTGAGCGCGCTCAACCGCCCGCATGAGCTCAAGATGCACATCAAGGGCGCGCTTAGGAATGGCGTAACGAAGGAGGAGATCCGCGAAGTTCTCCTTCAGGTCGCGATCTATTGCGGCATTCCGGCGGGGGTCGATTCCTTCCGGATCGCGCGCGAGGCCTTTCAGGAAGTGGAAAAGGGCTGACGACTTCGCGGCGGTCCGCTTCGTGCGGGAAAGGCAGAGAATTGCTCCAGATATCTGAATACAAGATACCGAAATGCAAAAGACCCGCATATGAGCGTGGCGCGACCGTCTATGCGGCCGATGTTCCGCTCTTCGCCGCAGGGACCTCGGAATGAGCGGCGGGGGGAAAAGAGTGGCGGTGACCGGCGCGGCCAGCGGCATCGGCGCGGCCACGGCTGCGCTCCTCGCCCGCCAGGGCTGGCGTGTCGCCTGCCTCGACCGCGCTCCCCAGGCGTCCCCGCCGGCCGGCGAGGTCGTTTCGATGACGCTCGATGTCGCGGTGGAAGCGGATGTCTGCCGCGTCTTCGCGGATATCAAGGATCGGATGGGCGGGCTTGATGCGCTGGTGACCTGCGCCGGGATCTATGACACGACGCCTTTCTTCGAGACGAATGCGGAGATTTTCAGCCGGCTGTTCGCGGTGAATGTTACCGGCACGTTCCTTTGCCTGCGCGAGGGTGCGCGGATGATGGAGCGGGGCGCGCGGATCTGCACGGTCGCGAGCGTCGCGGGCCTGCGCGGCGGCGGACTTGCCGGCATGGTCTCCTATGCATCGACCAAGGGGGCCGTGATTGCGCTTACGAAAAATACGGCGCGCGAACTCGGCCCGAGAGGGATTGCAGTGAACACCATCGCGCCCGGCATGATCGACACGCCCTTCACCGCGATGCCGCTCAGCAATCCGGCCATCCGCGCGCGCATCGAGGGGATGACGAGTTTCGGCCGTCTCGGCACGGCCGAGGAGATTGCCGAGGCGATCGCCTGGCTCATCTCGCCATCCGCATCCTATGTGCACGGGGCAACCCTCGTCGCCGATGGCGGCATGGTCATGTACTGAATCCTGAACAGCACAGGAACCGCACGCGCCGCATCGGCGCCGAAGAGGAAGGAGGATCAATGTCCATAGACATATCCGCACACGCACCGGTCGTGGCCGCGGGCGCGGCGCGGCCCAGCCTCGCCGAGAGGAGAAGAACCGCCATCCGCGGCGCCTTCTTCTCTGAATTCATCGATATGTTCGATATCTATCTACCGGTCGTCGTGCTGGCGCCAGTGCTCTTCTATTTCCAGCCGGCCCATCTCGACCCGGCGACGGCGGCCATTCTCGGCTCGCTCGTCTTCATCACCACGCTGCTCGGCCGGCCGGTCGGCTCCCTGATCTTCGGCATCGTGGCGGATCGGATCGGCAGGCGGCTCGCTTCGATCTATTCGGTTGCCGGGTTCGGAATCATCACCTTCCTGATCGCGCTTTTGCCGGGCTATCGGAGCATCGGGTTCTCTTCCTATCTGCTGCTCGTCCTGCTTCGCTTCCTGGATGGGATCTGCCTCGGCGGCGGCTATACCGGCGCGCATCCGCTCGCGATCGAATATGCGGAAAAACAGAGCCGCGGCTTCGTCGGCGGCCTGATCATCGCGGCCTTTCCCGCCGCTTATGTTGCGATCACCCTGGTGGCGATGGCGATGTTCGCGCTCTTCCCGACGGGTGGGCCCGATTCCCCTTATGTGCAATGGGGCTGGCGCATTCCATTCGTCATTGGCGCGGTCCTCGCTTTCGTTCTGGCGCTCTATTATGTGTTTAAGGTTTCCGAATCGGAGATCTGGACGACGGAGACCAAAGGGGAGCAGAAGCCGCTTCCGCTCTCCGATCTTCTCCGCGGCCGCAGCCTGCGCAGCCTGCTTCAGGTTCTGATCATGATGACCGGATTCTGGACCACCCAGAACATCATCACGATCTTCATGCCCTCCACCCTGCTGCTGCATGTCCTGCATCTCTCGAAATATGAGCTCACCTTCACCCTGCTCATCGCCTATGGCTGCCTCTTCTTCAGCTATATCGGCGCGGGCGTGCTGAGCCAGAAGTTCGGAAGGCGGCGGACCTTCGTCATTCTCGGCCCGCTCATCGCGACCGTGGGGGCCGGCATCCTTTATGCGCTGACCAACGGCACCGGCCTCTCTCTGCCGGCGATCATCCTGCTCGTCTGCCTGCTTTCGATCCTGGTGACGGCGCCCTGGGGCGTGATCATCACCTATATCAACGAGCGCTTCGTCACCGATGTCCGCGCGACCGGGTTCGGAGTGGGGTTCAGCCTTTCGGTGATCATTCCCTCCTTCTACGCCTTCTATGTGAACTGGCTGAGCCGGATCTTCTCCTTCCATCTCGCGCCGGCGGTGCTGCTCTGCATCGGGGGAGTGATCGCGACGATCGGCGCGGCGATGGGACCGGAGACGAAGGACGTCGATTTCTGATCTTCTCGTGTTCGGGCTGGGGCGCGGCTCACTTGGCGTAGGCGAGGCGCGCCTGCAGGCCAGCCAGGATAAGGATGCAGGCGACGAAGATATATTGATAGAGCGAGGCGAGGCCGAGCAGCACGATCACATCATTGATGACGCCGATCACCAGCACGCCGAGCGCCGCGCCGACGATGCTGCCGCGCCCGCCGGTGAAGGGGATGCCACCCAGGATCACGCCGGCGATCGCAGAGAGTGAGTCGCCTTCCCCACTCAGCGGGTAGATCGATTGCTGCCAGGCGGCGAGCATGATGCCGGCCAGCGCCGCGAGCGTGCCGGAGACCACGAAGACGAAGATTTTGATGCGCCCGCTGGGCAGGCCCACCGCGCGCACCGCGCTCTCGTTCGAGCCGACCCCGCGGATCCAGCTGCCGAGCGGGGTGAAGGAGATGAGCGCCTGGCCGAGCACCACGATCACGAGCGTGATGGGGATGAGCACCGAAACGCCGTGAATGTTCGCCGCCATCCAGGAAAAGCCGAAGGGGCGCGCCGGGCTCACGGTATCAGGGCTGATATAGTTTCCTTGGTTGAACAAAAGCGCGATGCCGCGGATGCCCCAATAGGTGCCGAGCGTAACGATGAAGGAGGGGATCCCGCCGCGGCTGACGAGGAGGCCGACCCCGAGCCCCGATAGCCCGCCGGCGGCAAGCCCCGCCAGCACCGCGAACGGCCAGGAGACGGCGTGCAGGACGGTAAGCCAGGCCACGAACATTCCACCGGCGGAGAGCACGCTTTCGATGCCGAGATCGATCATTCCGACCATGATCACGAACGCCTCGCCGACCGCGAGCACGACGAGGAAGCTCGAGCTCGTCGCCACCGCGAGGAGATTGCGGAAGGTGAGGAAGGACGGCGAGAGGAGGGTCGCGATCAGCGAGATCGCGATCAAAAAGCCTGCCGGCCGCCAGACATTGCCTGGCCGCCCGAGAAGATTGCGCCGCGTGCGCGGAAGGGTCTGGACCTCGCTCATCCGCTGATGGTTCGGAGCTTCGTGCTTTGCGTCAAGGGCGGCCGGTCATAGCCCGGTCATGATGCACTCGGCGAGTGTTTCGCCGTTCAGGCTTTCGAGGAATGCGGCGCGGGCGCGGGAAAGCGCCCCACGCAGCCGGCAGCAAGGCGTGAGCGGGCAGGCTCCGCCATCGGCGCGGAAACATTCGACGAGCGGCTGGCCGCGCTCAAGCCAGGCCACCACTTCGCCAAGCCGGATCGAAGCGGCCGGGCGGGCGAGCCGCACGCCACCGCCGGCGCCGCGCATGGTGTGGACATAGCCCGAAGCGGCAAGATGCTGGAGCACCTTGACGAGATGATTGCGGGAGATTCCGAGCGCGCGGGCGAGATCCTCGGTGGTGCGCGTGCGCTCCGGCGCGGCGCCGAGCAGCATCAGCACGCGGAGGCCGAAATCGGTGAAGTTCATCAGGCGCATGGCACCTCACCATAATTGGTATTTCAAATACCACAATAGACGGCTACCATGAAAACCGCGACACGCGAAGGGCGAAGACCCGATGAGCCAGGCCCCGCCATCCGAAAGGTTCCTCCGGCGCACGCGCTATGCCGCCGCGGTTGCGGATGACACCGGCATCGACGAAGCCATGATCGCATTGCAGGTCCGGCGCTTCTACGAGGCCGCCCGGCGCGATCCGGTGGTTGGCCCGATCTTCGCGCGGGTGACCGATTGGGAGTCCCATCTCACCCGCATCACGGATTTCTGGTCCTCCGTTGCGCTGATGAGCGGGCGGTATCATGGGAATCCGCTCGAAAGCCACCGGGCTCTGCCAATCGGAGAGGAGCATTTCGCCCGCTGGCTTGCGCTTTGGCGCGGGACCGCGCTGGAGACTTGCCCACCTCCCGCTGCGGCGCGCTTCACGCTGCTGGCGGAACGGATCGCGGCGAGTCTTTCGCGCGCATTGGGGGTTGCCGCGAGTGAAGGACGCTCATGATCGGCCATGGCCGACGATGATGAGCGCTGTGGCTGAGCGAGGGCCCGCGCTCGGGCTGCGCGAGCGCGCTTGCTGTCTTTCGAGGAAGGAAATTCGTTCTTTCTTGAGAGAAAGAACCAAAGAACTTTCATCCTTTTATTTGTAATTCATGGCTGGTGCCTGGCGCGGAAAACAGAACAAAGCCCTTTTGCTTCTTTTTCTTCAGAAAAAGAAGCCAATTTGTTCTGATCATTTATCGAAAGGCGCAATGCATTCTAAGTAGAATAGTCCGAGAAAGCGGCGCCGGCGTAGCGGGCGCGGTAGTCGGTGCGGACATTGACGAGCGCCACGATTCCCTCATCCACCTTCTCTTGCGCGCGCTCGAGAGCGGGGCGGATATCTTCCGGTCTCTCGACATATTCGCCATGGCAGCCGAGCGCTTCGGCGACCCGGTCGAAGCGCGTATAGCCGAGATCACGCCCTGGTTTTTCCCGTTTGGGATCCGCCGTCCAGCCGCCATTCAGGCTGATGACGACAAGAATTGGCACATGATGGCGCATGGCGGTGTCAAGCTCCATGGCATTGAGGCCGAAGGAGCCGTCACCATGCACGACGATCACCTGCTTGTCGGGCTTGGCGATTTTCGCCCCGATACCGAACGGCAGGCCAACCCCCATGGTGCCGAAAGGACCCGAGTTGAGGCGGTGGCCGGGCACGAAGGTGGGCATAGTCTGCCGGCCGAAATTGAGCGTCTCCTGTCCGTCGACGCAGAGAATAGCATCGCGGTGCGCGAAGTCGCGAATCTCCTCCAACAGGCGCACCGGGTGAATCTCGCCGTTTTCATCGGGGCGATTGGCCCCGGCGGCCGCGCGTTTGGCAGCCTCGCCCTCGGCGAGGGTCTCACGCCAGGATCTGTATGTGTCCGGCGTGATACGGCTGCCGACCTCTGCGATGAGCTGATCGAGCACCATGCGGCAGTCCCCGACGATCGGGATATCAACGGTGCGCGCCGCCGTTGCCATCTCCTCCGGATCGATATCGATCCGTGCGATCGTCGCGGTCGCGGAAAAACGCGGCGGTGCGGCATGGCCGATGATGTAGTTCATGCGCGTGCCGAGGATGACGATGAGGTCGGCCTCGCGGAAGGCCGTGCTGCGCATGGCAAGATAGGAGTAGGGGTGATCGTCCGGAACCACGCCACGGCCTTGCGGGGTGGTGTAGAACGGGATGCCGATCTTCTCGACCAGTGTCTGCATCTTCTCCGCGGCGCGTGACCAGATCACGCCGCTGCCCGAAACCAGCACCGGCTTGCGCGCCGTGGCGAGCGCCTCGATCAGCTCGGCAATCCGGCGCGGATCTCCAAGGGGACGGGAATCAAGGAGCTTGCGGCCGCAGAAACCCCAGTCGATCGCGGTTTCGTCGATCTTCTGATAGAGGATATCCCCCGGGAAATCGAGATAGACAGGGCCTGGCTTTCCAGCCATCGCCGTTTGCAGCACGGAATTGACCTGCTGCGGAATCCGCTTGAGCGTGTACACGCGCTCCACATGCTTGCAGCAGCCGCGCATCAGCTCAACCTGGTCGATCTCCTGAAAAACCTGCCGGCCGAACTGGCTGATCGGACTCGAACCACCAATCGCCACCACGGGTGCGCAATCGATCAGCGCGTTGGCCATGCCGGTGACGAGATTGGCAACCCCCGGCCCGCTCGCCGCCATGCAGATCCCCGGCTTCTGCAGCAGCCGGCTATAGGCCTGCGCCATGAAAGCCGCCGCCTGCTCGTGGCGGACATCGACCATGCGAATGCCTTCCCTGATGCAGCTCGACTCGGTGAGCAGCATCGGCCCGCCCATCAGAAAGAAAAGGGCTTCGGTTCCCTCTTTCCTCAGGCATTTTGCGAGAATTTCGGAACCTGTGAGCTCTGCCATCATGCCCTCCGATGCACGCAGTCATCCGCGCGTCCGGTTGCGCGGGCCTCCGTCTCGTTCATGCCTAGCCACTCTGCG
>DASZQO010000166.1:0-6753 GCA_035549615.1 Acetobacteraceae bacterium | reverse complement strand
CGCGCTCGATGCGCGCTTCCGGCCGGTGGACTGGTCGGTCGAGGTTTTCAGCGGCACTCATGGCGGGCGGCCGGGGCTGTTCGGCGCCGTCAACCTGCTGCCCGCCGAGGCCCTGCCCGAGCCACCACCGCCCGCGCCGCTTGCGGATATCCCGGAGGCGAACGGTTTCGGTGGGTTGCGCAATGCCCGCGCGCTCTATGATCTGCCGCCGCAGCGCGTCATCCATCATCTGATCGCGCGTCCGCCGCTCCGCACGTCCTCGATGCGCGGGCTCGGCGCGCATGGGAATGTTTTCGCGATCGAGAGTTTCATTGACGAACTCTCTCTGCTCGCGGGCGAAGACCCGCTTGCCTACCGGCTTTCGCTGCTTTCCGATCGGCGCGGCCGGCGCGTGCTGGAGCGTGTGGCCGAAATGGCGGATTGGGCCGGCCGCCCCGCGGGCAGGGCGGGCAAGGGGTTCGGGATCGCCTTCAGCCGCTACAAGAACAGGGCAGCCTATGTCGCGGCGATCGCGGAGGTTCTCGTCGAGGAAACAGTGCAGCTCCTTCACGTCTGGTGCGCCGTCGATGCCGGCCTTGTCATCAATCCGGATGGCGCGGCGAACCAGATCGAAGGTGGCGTCGTCCAGGCCGCGAGCTGGACGCTCAAAGAGGCGGTAAGGGTCTCGGACGAGGGCATCGCCAGCGCGGCATGGGAACATTATCCCATCCTCCGCTTCCCCGAGGTGCCGGAGGTGACGGTCGCCTTCATCGGCAGCGACGATGATCCGGCGGTCGGCGTCGGCGAGGCCGCGCTCGGGCCGACCGCCGCGGCGATCGGCAATGCGGTGGCTCATGCGCTTGGCGCGCGCGTCCGAACCCTCCCGCTCACGCGTGAGCGGATCATGGCGGCGCTGCTCGCCGCTGATTTGGATTAGAAGGCGGGTTTCACCGCCTCGAAGAGCGCCGTGTCCATACTGAAGCTGCCGTCCGGCCCAATATCGAAATAGGCGACGACACTCGCAGGCATCGCGGCCTCAAGGGCGCGGATCGCGTCGGCCTGAATTTTCGGAGTGCGCATCCGCGCCACCCATGTGTCGAATTCGAGCCGGATACGAAAGGAGCGTGCGTTTCGCTCGGAAAGCCCGGCGCGGGCGAGCGCCTCCAGCCACTCGGCCCAGGAACGGCTGCGCACATGCGAAGGATCGCGCAGCAGCTCGATCGCCTGAAGGAAGGTGTCGAGACGCGGCGTGCCGGGCGAGACAGTGTCCGCAATTGCAACGGCGCCACCCGGCTTCAACACCCGCGCGATCTCGCGCAGCCCGGCGTCGAGATCGCCCCAATGGTGGGTGCTGTAGCGGCTCAGCACGAAATCGAAGTGCGCGTCGGGGAAGGGCAGATTTTCGGCCATGCTTTGCCGGGTCGTGATGTTCTCAAGCCCGCGCTCCCGGGCCGCTTTGGCGACCACGGAAAGCATCTCGGGGGAGAGATCGCAGGCCACAACCTCACGCACATGCGGGGCTGCGGCGAAGCTGACATGGCCGGCGCCGCAGCCGAGATCGAGCACCCAGGCCTCGCCATGGCCGCGAACGAGATCGGTCAGCGCATCAAGGTCGGCGCCCGCGGCATGCACCGCGCTCTTCAGATAGACAGCGGCGCGGGCGCCGAATTGCGCGTTGACAACCGCCTCGTGGGTCCTGGTCTCGGTCATGGGGGTGAAACCCTCCTCCGCGTCATGCTGACGAATGACGGGGAAGAGTCCATACCCAACGACGCGGCGGCATCTTCCCCGTATTGAGGGTTGACAATGTTCGTCCGTCCGCTCGGCTTGCCGACGGGGAGCGAGGCGGATACACTCCCGTCGGGTTTTGCGAGTGATTCGCAACAAGGAGTCGGGCCGAATGGGTCGTGAATTCAGCCATATCGCTCGCCGCTGCGAGCGCGCCGTGGTGACGGCCTATCGGGACCTGCGCCGCGGCGGCTGCGGCGATCTCGAATCCTTTCAGGCCTGCACGACACTCTACCGCATCCATCACCCGGAGGCCTCGATCTCGGAGGCCCGGCTCCTGGTGGCGGAATGGATCGATCATCACGTCGTGCGCGGCGACAAGGGGCCAACCTCGGGCTGCGATTGCGCCTGAGAGTGTCCGGCTTGTGCGGCCCGGCTTCGAGATCATCGGCCATCGCGGCGCGCGCGGGCTCTTCCCAGAGAACACGCTGGAAGGGTTTGAAGCGGCGCTGGCGCTCGGGGTGCGGCGCTTCGAGATCGATATCGCCGTCACCGCCGACAATGTTCCGGTTCTTTATCACGATTTTGTCCTTAACCCGGATCTGACGCGGGGACCGGACGGCGCCTGGCTTACCCGGCCTGGCCCACCGCTCCGCAGGCTGACGCTTGCCTCCCTCTCTGCCTATGATGTCGGCCGGATCCGTCCCGGCTCCGCCTACGCGGCCCGCCATCCGGTGCAGAAGCCAAGCGATGGCGCGCGCATCCCGACTTTGGCGGCGGCTCTTGCGGCGGCGCCGGAGGCGCATTTCACGATCGAGCTGAAGACCGACCCGACCCGCCCTGAGCTCGCGATATCCGGGCCAGAGATGGCCGAGCATGTCGTGGCGGTGGCGGAAGCGGCGGGTGCGCTCGGGCGCATCCGGATTGAGTCCTTCGATTGGAGCGGCCCGCGCCATCTCGCCCGCACCCGTCCGGAAATCGCGCGCGCCTGGCTTACCGAGCCGAAAACGGCGGCGAATGCCCCCGCTTGGTGGGGCGTGGCACCAGCGGGGCGTTCCCTTCCGCAGTTGATTGCGGATGAGGGGGGCGGAGCCTGGGCGCCCGCGTTCGAGACGATCGGTGCGGCCGATATCGCGGCGGCATCACGCCTTTCCATCGATGTGCTTCCCTGGACGATCAACGAGCCCGTAGCCATGTCCCGCCTGGCCGGCTGGGGCGTTGGCGGGTTGATCACGGATCGCCCGGATCTCGCCTTGGCGCTGTTCGCCGAATAGACCTTCATATCGCATTGAGGAAATTGGCATTGGCCGAGGCGCGGGAGAACAGCGCCTGCATCGCCGGATTCTGCACGGCGTCCTCTGCCAGCAGCGCCTCCATCGGCACGAAATACTCGTGCGGGTGGGGAATCTGGCTCTTTGCGAAGCCGTTATAGTGCCGCTGCTTGAGCCCGTACATCACCCGTACATCCCGAACCGGGAGCACGAGGGGAACAACAGGCGGGGCGAGAACAACGCCGGTGAGCCGCCAGCGCGGGGTCGGGTCATCCGGCAGGGCTGGCGCGAGCAGCCAGGGCAGAGGGCAGACAGCGAGCAGGGAATTGGTGCTGGGCGCGAAGCGGGACCGCTTATCGAGCAGGTTCTGGAGCGATCCGCAGGCTTCGATCGCGAAAATATCCACAAAGGGCTCCACCGGGACGCCGCCGAAATGGAGCCAGAGCCCGTCCGGCAGGGTGCGCAGCCGGTTGCTGCCCGGAAACTTGAGGAAAGGGTGACAAGTTTCTGATTCCGGACCCGGTCTGGCGCGCAGCCACCCTTCGCGCTCGCGCGTTCTCGGGATCAGCCCTGGCGGGCGCTGAGGCCAACTGCGTAGCCGGTGCCGCACCAGCGCATCCAGCGAGTGGAGATGTTTCATAGCCGGTTTCCTTTATGTTCGCCAGGGCTGAATTATCAATTTATTGGTTCATTCATAGCGTAATGGGTCGGGCCGGCAAGGAAAAATTATCTGATAACAAAGATAAATCGACGCTATGTTCAACTTGAAGTGTCAGTTCCCTTGTATCCAGTCTCTTCACCGGGACGGGTGCCGTGCCATGATCTATCCCTGCATTTCGGAATCATCGCTTGATAGTGAGAATGGCTGTTGAATCTTTTGAATCGCTTGGAATCATTTGTTGAAGTTGCTTATCAATATTTTATGGACGATTTTATCCACAGATCCCGGCAGGCGCAGTGAATAACCGCGCACGCGGCGACCTCTTTCGGGACTGGCGGAGAAAGCTGAAAGCTGCGGGAAAAAAGAAAAGGGCACGAGGCCGGAACCTCGTGCACTTTTCATCCTTTCCTGTCTTCGCCCTCCGCCGGCTCGGCCGGCGGGGGAGAGAAGCCTCTTTGGAGATGTGGCTGCGGTGGCCGTCCGGCGCGTCTTTCGGCGCTCAAGGCCAGGTTTGTCTGGCGATCAATTTCAGGACTCCCCTGGAGCTTCGGCGGATCGCACTCGACGTGAGCGCAGAGCGATCCGGGAGCGCGTGAATCTGCACGGCAGAACAAGGCTGGAGCGTGTTCCGTCAACGGAACACGCTCCAGCGCCATTTGCGTTCGCCCTGGCTCACGCAAACCGCTCTCGCTGTCTGTTTCTGCGAGCATCTTCACGCGATCGGCCGAGCCCGTTTGATCGCGATCGGCTTAAGAAGAAGCCCCATTCATCTCAAGGCCGCTTCGCTCCGGTTCCCGCAAGCTGCGCCCGCAAGCCACCCGCGGCGCTTCCGACAAACCACAGCGCATTCATAAACAGGCGCCAAGAAGGCCCTAGGCGCGCTTTTCGATCGGCAGATAGGAACGCTGGGTGGGTCCGGTATAGAGCTGGCGCGGTCGGCCGATCCGCTGCGAGGGGTCTTCGATCATTTCCTGCCATTGGCTGATCCAGCCGACGGTCCGGGCCACCGCGAACAGAACCGTGAACATGCTGGTCGGGAAGCCCATCGCCTTGAGGATGATGCCGGAATAGAAATCGACATTCGGATAAAGCTTGCGGCTGACGAAATAGTCATCCTCGAGCGCGATCTTCTCGAGCTCCATGGCGAGATCGAGCAGGGGGTCGTCCTTGATCCCGAGTTCATCCAGCACTTCGTGGCAGGTGCGCTGCATGATCTTCGCCCGCGGGTCGTAGTTCTTATAGACACGGTGGCCGAAGCCCATCAGCCGCACATGGCTGTTGCGGTCCTTCACCTTGCTGATGAAGTCGGGGATCGCCTTCACATGGCCGATCTCGCTCAACATCCTGAGCACCGCCTCGTTCGCTCCGCCATGCGCCGGACCCCACAGGCTCGCGATCCCGGCGGCGATACAGGCGAAGGGATTGGCGCCCGTGGAGCCGGCCAGCCGGACCGTGCTCGTCGAGGCATTCTGCTCATGGTCCGCATGCAGGGTCAGAATGCGGTCCATCGCCGCCGCCAGCACCGGATTCACCTTGTACGGCTCGGCCGGAACCGCGTTCATCATGTAGAGAAAGTTCTCAGCGTAGTTGAGATCGTTGCGCGGATACATGAAGGGCTGGCCGATCGCGTATTTGTACGTCCAGGCGGCGATCGTCGGCACCTTGGCGATCAGGCGGAAGGCGCTGATCCGCCGATGCTCGGGATTCGTGATGTCGAGGCTGTCATGATAAAAGGCCGACAGCGCGCCGACGACGCCACACAGCACGGCCATCGGGTGGGCGTCGCGGCGGAAGCCTTCGAAGAAGCGGCGGAGCTGCTCGTGCACCATCGTGTGGTTGCGCACGCCGGCATCGAACTCGGCAAGCTGCGCCGCGTTCGGCAGCTCTCCGTTCAGCAGCAGATAGGCGACCTCGATGAAGCTTGCGTATTCGGCAAGCTCCTCGATCGGGTAGCCGCGATAGAGCAGAACGCCCTGATCGCCGTCGATATAAGTGATTTTGCTCTCGCAGCTCGCCGTCTCTCCATAACCGGGATCGAAGGTGAAGATCCCGAGATTGCCGTAGAGCTTGCGGATATCCGCGACTGACGGGCCGATCGTCCCGGCAAGCAGCGGCAGCTTCATGGACTGGTTCGTGCCGTCAAGGCTGATCGTCACGGAGCCGTTGGTCGTTCCGCTCATGCAGTTCCCCCTTTTCCGTCCAGGCGGCAGAACCGGTCGCCCGCGGCCGCATCCCCAATGCACTGCCGGACGGGAGAGAATTCTCTCTCCGCCCGGCGCTTCGCGATGCAATAAATATAACTAAGGACGAAATCGGATCGGGCGCAACCTTCGCGCCCGCAGCATCACACGCTCACGATCCGGAAAGAGAAAGCGATCGGTCCTGCCGATCCGGGCGGGTGAGACCCTCCCCGAGCCAACCCCGCCGTTCGTTAGTGCCAGAAAGGGACCTGGCGGCGGAACTTGCGCCAGGCCGGCTCGACTCGTGCCCGCTCCCGAAGCGCGTTCGCGGCAACGAAGCCGCGCACGAGCCCCGCCGCATGGCCGCTTCCCATCGCACCGAGATCGCCGAGCAGGCGGTCCACGGCCTGCGCATCGTTGACCACGCCAAGCCGGTCCTGCAGGCGGGCGAGGCGGTGAAGGAAACGCTGGGTGTCCTTGCGCGGGAAGAGGGGGGAGAAAAGCTCGCCCGCATAACGCAGGCGCTTCGCGCGGAGCCGGATCGCATGCAGATGCTGCGCATCGGCCTCTGTGATGTTGGTGGCGGCGGCGAGGAGCTTCCGTTGCCGCCGCTGCAGCAGCTCCGCCACCGTCGCTGCCGTGAGAGGGGGGGCCGGCCCCTCCTCCGCGAGCCTGCCCTCGGCGGCTTCCTGCTGTCCTTCCCCGCGGATTCGCTCACCAGGGACTCTTTGCCAGGGGCGGAGCATGGCGAGGGAGGAGAGTTGAAGCATGAGGCGACGGAAACCAGCAGACCCGAGTTCCGCGCGCAGCGCGTCATAGGCAGCTTCGCGCCGGCGGGCGGCCGCCTTGAGCAAGCGTGCAAGGGCTGCGTTCTCCGGAAAGGCGGCCGCGACCGCCATGCCCGTTCCTTCGAGGAACACATCCCATTCCCGGG
>DASZQO010000165.1:0-5481 GCA_035549615.1 Acetobacteraceae bacterium | reverse complement strand
ATGAAGGGGGTCTCCACCGCAGCGGGATGGCTGGCGGTTGCGCTGGCGAGCGCGTGGGCGTGGGCGGCGAGCGCAGCCGCCTGGTCAGCGAGGTGCGCGGCCTCGTTGGCGAGCTCATTCGGGTTCATCGTCTCTCTCCGCGGTCAGGCTGCCTCGGATGGAAGGAATTGCGGGTGTACAACCGCCCCGCCGCGCGTCAGCAGCACGCCTTTGATGATCTCGTCATCCGCCGGCAGCTTCGGCGCCTTTGCCTCCTTGTCCCAGAAGGTCGAGAGGAAGGTGAGGAGATTGCGCGCGTAGAGCGCGCTCGCCGCGACCGGCAGCCGCGCCGGCCAGTTGCGGTAGCCGAGGATCGCCACGCCGTTTTGCGTGACGATGCGCTCGCCCGGGACGGTCAGCGCGCAGTTCCCGCCGGCATCGGCGGCGATATCGACGATCACGCTGCCATCCCGCATCGACGCCACCATCTCGGCGCTCACCAGCGTCGGCGCCTTGCGGCCCATCACCAGGGCGGTGGTGATGATGATGTCCTGCCTGGCGACGGTCGCCGCCATCAGCTCCGCCTGCTTGCGGCGATAATCCTCGCTCATTTCCTTAGCGTAACCGCCGCGAGTCTGGGCGGCGGCGCTCTCCGCATCCTCGACGCCGATGAAGCTTGCGCCGAGGGACTTGATTTCCTCCTTCGCCGCCGGGCGGACATCGGTTGCCGAAACGATGGCGCCGAGGCGGCGGGCGGTCGCGATCGCCTGCAAGCCGGCCACCCCCGCGCCGAGGACGAAGACACGCGCCGGCGGCACCGTGCCGGCCGCGGTCATCATCATTGGGAAGGCGCGCTGGAACTCCGCCGCCCCTTCGATCACCGCGCGATAGCCGGCGAGATTCGCCTGGCTTGAAAGGACATCCATCGCCTGGGCCCGGGTGATGCGCGGCAGTAGCTCGAGCGCGCAGGCATCGATGCCGGCGGCGGCAAGGGCAGCGGGCAGTGTGGGGTCTCCATAGGCGCCGGAGATGCCGATGAGCAGGGCCCCGCGGGGGATGAGCAGGCGCTGTTCCGCTTCCGGCATGGATACGCAGAAGACGATCCCGGCGCCGGCGAGCGCTGCGGCCGCATCGGGGGCGATTTCGCCGCCGGCGTCCCGGTACTCGGAATCGGCGATATGCGCGCCGGCACCGGCCCCGCTCTCGACGGCGACGCCAAGACCGAGCGTGGAGAGCCTCTTCACCGTTTCGGGTGTGGCGGCCACGCGGGTCTCCCCCACGCGACGCTCCTTCAGCACGGCCAAGCGCATCAAGTAAGGTTCCCTCAGCTGCACGCTGGCCTCACCATGCGCGAGCGGATGAGCCCTCGGCAAGAGGGGACGAACGACTGAGAGACGTTTGGGAATGCCAGTGCGGCGGCCGTCCGGCGCGTCTTTCTGCGCTTCCGGTGCTCACGGCCCTCAAAGGCGGCTCCGCACCAGTTCTCGAAAGCCGCGCCGGACTAGCGCCTGTGGTGCTTCCGACTCACCGCAGCGTATTCTCAAACGTCTCTCTCAACCGGCGGGCGGGACCCCGGCCTCGGCCAGCGCCGCCGCCTGGCGGGCGGCGAGCGCCTCTTCCTCGAAATCCGCGATCAGCTCATGGAACAGGCGGTGCCAGTTGAGCTCCGCGCCGAGGCGGAGAAAGACGCTGCCGAGCCCGATCGCCGCCCGGTCCATCAGCACAAACTCGCGCGGCGGCCGCACGCCGCCGGTGCGGCGCAGTCCCGCATGCACGCGCTCGGCAACCTCGCGGCCGAACTGTGGATCATTGGTCTCCTGGATTCGCCGCACGCGATCCTCGATGAGCGGCTCGTAGAGGAATTCGGCCCAGAGATTCAGAACCTTGAGCTTCTCCTCCGTGATCTCGGTGAAGCCCCAGCTCTGGTAAGCGCGCAGCGCCTTGCCGGCGTCACGGTCGCGGACCGCCTCGAAAAGATCGATCACGCCGCGGATGAAGTGCGGCCGGAAGACGCGGATCGTCCCGAAATCCAGCAAATTCACCCCGCCATCCTTCCGCACCTGATAGTTGCCGAGATGCGGGTCGCCATGGATCACACCATAGCGGTAGAGCGGCACGTACCAGGCGCGGAACAAGGCATGGGCGATGCGGTTGCGCTCCTCAAGCGGCGGATTCTCGGCGAGCCGCGCCTGCAACGCGCGCCCCTCAAGCCAGGTCATGGTGAGCAGCCGGCGCGTGCAATAGTCCGTGACCGGCCGCGGCACGTGAACATCGGGCTCGTTCGCGAGCATCAGCCCATAGAGCCGCATCTGGGCCGCCTCGCGCAGATAATCGAGCTCCTCGCGCAGACGTTCGACGAGCTCCTTGTAGATCTCGTCCTGGTGGATGGCATTGTCCATCCGCTGATAGACCGCCATGGCGAGCTTGAGCTGGCGGAGATCGGCTTCCACCGTGCTCGGCATGTCCGGATATTGCAGCTTGCAGGCAACCTCCGTGCCGTCGGGCAGCGTGGCGCGATGCACCTGCCCGAGGCTCGCGGCGGCGGCGGCGCTGTGGCCGAAGCGCGTGAAGCGCTGCTCCCATCCGGCGCCGAGCTCGCTCGCCATGCGCCTGCGCACGAAGCTCCACCCCATCGGCGGAGCATTGGCCTGGAGCTTGGAAAGCTCGGCCGCATATTCCTCGGGCAGCGCGTCGGGGATGGTGGAGAGAAATTGCGCGACCTTCATCAACGGGCCCTTGAGGCCGCCGAGAATGGCCCTGAGGTCTTCAGCGTGGGCGGCGCGGTCGGTCTTCAGGCCGAAGACGCGCTGGCCCGCGATGCGCGCGGCGATTCCGCCCACCGCACCCGATGTGCGGGCAAGACGACGCAATTCGCCGAACAGCGTGCTCTCATCGCTTTCTGCCACGGTCTCAGCCTGCCATGACGTTTAGCTGGGGCCGGCGCCCGGCATGCGCTCGAGCTCGTCGATGAAGCCGGCAATGACATCGAGGCCGCGCTTCCAGAAGGCTGGATCCGAGGCATCGAGCCCGAAAGGCGCGAGCAGCTCGCGATGGCGCCGGGTGCCGCCGGCCCGCAGCATATCGAGATATTTCGCCTGGAATCCCGGATGGCCGTCGCGATAGACGGCATAGAGCGCGTTCACGAGGCAATCTCCGAAAGCATAGGCATAGACATAGAAGGGCGTGTGGATGAAGTGCGGCACATAAGCCCAGAAATTGGCGTATTCGGGCGCGAATTCAAAGGCTGGCCCGAGGCTTTCGCTTTGCACCGAAAGCCAGATCTCGCCGATGCGCTGGGGGAGGATCTCGCCCGAGCGGCGTTCTTCATGCAGAAGCGTTTCGAAGCGGTAGAAGGCAATCTGCCGCACGACCGTGTTCAGCATGTCCTCGACCTTTGCCGCGAGCATGATGCGGCGTGATCGCTTGTCGGTGGTGTCCTTGAGCAGGGATTGGAAGGTCAGCATCTCGCCGAAGACGCTCGCGGTCTCGGCAAGCGTGAGCGGCGTGCTCGAAAGAAGATAGCCTTGCTTGCCGGCGAGCACCTGATGCACGCCGTGGCCGAGCTCGTGGGCGAGCGTCATCACGTCGCGTGTCTTGCCGTGATAGTTGAGAAGCACATAAGGGTGCGCCGAGGGCACGGTGGGGTGCGCGAAGGCGCCGCTCGCCTTGCCGGGGCGAAGGGAGGCATCGATCCAGGGTGAGGCGAAGAAGCGCCCGCCGATCTCGGCGAGCTCGGGGCTGAAGGCGCTGTATGCGCCGAGCACGCGCTGGCGCGCCTCTTCCCAGCCGATGCGGCGGTCGTCATCCTCCGGCAGCGGCGCGTTGCGGTCCCAGTGCTGCAGCCGGGGAAGCCCGAGCCATTTTGCCTTGAGCTGATAATAGCGGTGGGCGAGGCGCGGATAATCGGCGCGCACTGCGGTGGTGAGCGCCTCGACCACTTCGTCCTCGACCATGTTGGCGCGGTTGCGATAGCTCGCCGGATGCGGATAGTGATGCCAGCTATCGGCGATCTCCTTGTCCTTGGCGATCGTGTTGATGATCAGGGAGAAGAGTCGGATATTGCTCGCGAGCGCGCTGCCGATGGCGTGGGCCGCCGCCTCGCGCGTCGCGCGGTCGCGATCCGAAAGCTGATTGAGCGCGGCGCTCATCGTCAGTTCCTCCCCGGCGAGGGGGATGCGCATGCCGGCGATCGTTTCATCGAACAGCCGGCTCCAGGCGCTATGGCCGGTGACCTCCTTCTCGTGGAAGAGCTTCTCGAGCGTGTCATCGAGCTGATGCGGCCGAAAGACGCGCAGATCGCGGAGCCACGGCCGGAAATAACCGGCCGCCGGATCGGCGAGCTTGGCCTCGAGCACGGATTCCTCAAGCCGGTTGAGTTCGAGGCCGAAGAAGATGAGATGGCTGCTGATCGCGGTCACGCGTTCGCTGATGGTCTGATAGAAGCGCCCATATTCGGGATTGGTCGAATCCGTGCTGAAGAGAAGCTGCGCGTAGGAGACGAGGCGACCGAGCACTTCCTCCAGCCGCTCGAATTCCCGGATCGCTGCGCCAAGCTCCGCGCCCGAGAGGGCGGCGAGGCGGCCGGCGTGGCGCGCGGCGAAATCCTTGGCGTCTTTCTCGGCGCGGCCGAGATCGGCAGCCACGCCCGGGCTGTCGGGTCCGGAATAGAGATCGCCGAGATCCCAGCTCGGCAGCACCTCCGCGCTGCCCGCCTGACCTTCCGGGGCGTGGCTCGGGCCGGGATATGGCATTGGACTCGGGTCCTCTATGCTGAGGAGCGGATCTGCTCGACCCCTAAGATGGAGGCGGGGGGCAGACCCGTCAAAGGGGCCGCCGAAAGCCCGATGAGAAAGCTCGCGAGGGGGAGGAGTGCGAGGAGAGAGCGTGGGGGCTTATCCGCAGTGGCCGAACCTGGCCGCAATGCTGTTCGACCGTGCCAGGCTCTGGCGCGAGCGGACGATGCTGCGCGCCTTCCGCGACGGCGCCTGGCAGAGCAAGAGCTGGGGCCGCTTCGCGCGCGAGGCCGCCGCCGCGGCGCGCCTTCGGCGCGCCGCGGGGGTGGGTGCTGGCGAGCGGGTTCTGATCCTCGCCGAGAACGGGCCCGAATACCCGATCGCGGAGACCGCGCTGATGGCAATCCGCGCCGTTCCGGTGCCGGCCTATACGACCAATACGCCCCAGGATCACGCCCATCTTCTTCGTGATGCCGGGATCCGCGCCGCGATCGTCTCAACCCGCGCGCTCGCCGAACGCCTGCTCGCCGGCGCTTCGCTCGCCGGTGGGCTCGATCTCATCGTGACGGGAGAGACGCTGCCGGCGACAGGAGGCATTCGCTCGCTCGCCTGGGCCGAGATCATCGCCGGCGATGCGGAGCCAGCGGATATCGAAGCGGAAGCCGCACGGATTTCCCCCGAGACCCTCGCCTGCCTCATCTATACCTCCGGCACCGGCGGGGCGCCGAAGGGCGTGATGCTGCCGCATCGCGCGATCCTCTCCAATTGC
>DASZQO010000164.1:0-7468 GCA_035549615.1 Acetobacteraceae bacterium | reverse complement strand
GCTGCGGTTCCGCTTCGTCACCCTGATGGTCTTCCTCGCCACCCTTTCGCTCACCGCCTATCTCTACATCATCATCCCGAAAGGATTCTTTCCGGAGCAGGACACCGGCATCCTGTTCGGCACCACGGTGGCTGCGCAGGATATTTCCTTCCAGGGGATGTCCGCCCTGCAGCAGCAGGTCAATAAGATCATTCTCTCCAATCCCTCGGTGGCCTCCGAGGTGTCCGCCGTCGGCGCCGGCTCGGGCGGCCAGACGGCAAACAACGGCCGGGTGTACATCACTCTGAAGCCGTGGGATCAGCGGACCTCCACCGCAAGCCAGGTCATCGCCCAGATCGACAAGAAGATGGAGGCGCTCAAGGGAATCCAGCTCTATCTGCAGGTGATCCAGGATGTGCGCGTGGGCGGCCTGATCAGCCGGACGGAGTATCAATACACGCTCGAGGATGTGAACCAGACCGAGCTCAATAGCTGGGCCCCGCGGATCCTCAAGAAGATTCGAACCCTGCCGCAGCTTACCGATGTCACGTCGGACCAGCAGATCGCGGGCACGACCGAGACCCTGACCTATGACCGCGACCAGGCCGCCCGGTTCGGGATCGAGCCGGCAACGATCGACAATATTCTCTATGACGCGTTCGGCCAGCGGGAGGTGACCCAGTATTTCACCGGGGACAAGGCCTATTACGTCATCCTCGGCGTGCTGCCGAGCGAGGAGGGTGATCTCTCCACCCTGCAGAAACTCTATGTCACCTCCTCGAGCGGGCAGGCCGTGCCCCTCTCGACCCTGGTCCACGAGACGAGCGTGCCGGTGGAGCCGCTTGCCGTGAATCACGTCAACCAGATGCCTTCGGTCACGATCTCGTTCAACCTGAAAAGCGGCGCATCCCTAGGCGATGCCGTGAACGCCATTCAGCAGATCGAAACGGAGATGGGCGTGCCGCCGACCTTGCAGGGAACGTTCCAGGGCACGGCGCAGGCCTTCCAATCCTCGCTCAGCAGCGAGCCCTATCTCGTCGCCGCCGCGCTGGTGAGCGTCTATATCATTCTCGGCATTCTCTATGAGAGCTATATCCTGCCGCTCACCATCCTCTCCACCCTGCCCTCGGCCGGCGTGGGCGCGCTGCTGATCCTGCTCGCATTCGGCTACCAGCTCACCGTGATCGCCCTCATCGGCATCATCCTGCTCATCGGCATCGTCAAGAAGAACGGCATCATGATGGTGGATTTCGCGATCAGCGCCGAGCGCCGCGAAGGGATGGCGCCCGAGACCGCGATCCGCCAGGCCTGCCTGCTGCGCTTCCGTCCGATCCTGATGACGACGATGGCCGCGCTCTTCAGCGGCCTGCCGCTGATGCTGGAGAACGGCGCAGGCTCCGAGCTGCGCAAGCCGCTGGGCTTCGCGATGGTCGGCGGGCTTGCGCTCAGCCAGGTTCTCACGCTCTACACGACGCCTGTGATCTATATCTATCTGGATCGTTTCCAGCGCCGCTTCTTGATGAAGGGCGAAACCGTGCATATCCCGAAGCTTGCCGCGATGATGACGGCGGCCGGGGCCGAAGGCGACGATTAACCAACCGAGGAACGGCCAATGATTCGTCAAAGATTCGACGCCGCAGATGACGGCGGAACCGGGGCCCTGGCGCCCGATCCGATCTGGTCCGCAGCCCAGGAGGAACAGGGGGCCGAGCCGTGCGAGGGCGGCGCCGGCGCCGATTGCAGCGTCGAGGAAATCTCAGAGGGGCGGCGGACGCTCGGTTTCCTGCTGCGGGAGGGCTCGCGCCTGATGCGCCGCCGCTTCGTCCACCATACGAAGCGCGCCGGGCTCGGCCTCAACCGCTCGGAAGCCAGCCTGCTGCTGCAAGTCTTCTATGAGCCGGGCGTGAAGCAGGTCCGGGTCGCGACTCTTTTGGACATGGAGACGATCTCCGTGGTGCGCCTGGTCGATGGGCTGGAAGAGGCCGGGCTTCTCGAACGCCGCCCGCATCCCAAGGATCGCCGGATCCGCACATTGTGGCTGACCAACGCGGGCGAGGGCGTGGCCGCCCAGGTCGTGGAAATCACCAAGATCGTCCGCGGAGAAGCCTTCGCCGGACTCTCCGACGCGGAAAGCGACCAGCTGCTCGACCTTCTGGTGGCGGTCCGCAGAAACCTTCTGACGGCCGGCGCACGGATCGGCTGATCCCGCCGGCACTTTCTCCCTCCCCTCATCCCGGCAAGAGATCGGCCGCCGTGACCGGCCGGCGCACGATGACGACATAGGCGAGCGCGCAGACGACCCCGATTGCCGCGGCTGTCATCAGCGCCGGCACGAACGAGCCGCTCGCCTGAGCGATGAATCCTGTGACCATCGGCGCCAGCGCGCCCCCGATATAGCCACCGAAATTCTGCATCGCTCCGAGCGAGGCGGTGGTATTGGCCGGCGCCGCCACCGAAGCCATCGCCCATGCCGCGGAGCTTGCGACGTATCCCAGGAACATCGCGAGCGAGATGAAGGCGAGCGCCAGCACGTTGCTTGGCACGAGTGCCGCCGCCACCGTGCAGGCAGCCATGCCGAGCAGAGAGACGGTCAGGGGATAGCGCCGGCTATCGACCGGGGAAAGGCCGCGACGCACCAGCCAATCGGTGAGCCACCCGCCCCAGAGCGCGCCGATCACCCCGGCGACGAAGGGGACGGTGCTCGCAAACCCGGCGCTGCGAACGCTCATGTGACGCTGAATCTCGAGATAGCCGGGAAGCCACGCGGTATAGACCCAGGTCAGATAGACCACACCGAAAAACCCGATGATCATCCCCCAGGTGGTCGCATGGCCGAGCAGGCGGCGCCACTCACCGAGCGTGACCGGCGCGGCCTCCCCGGTTTCGTCACCCTCCGTGCGATAGCCATCCTCCACCGCCGTGAGGGCCATCGATGCGGGCTCGCGGTAGAGCGCGAACCAGAGAAGGGCAATGACGATGCCGGCAATGCCCATCAGGCCGAACATCCAGCGCCAGCCGAGCGCCAGCATCAGCACCGTCAGCAGCGGCGCAGCAATCGCATTGCCGAGCGTCGAAGAACAATTGAACACGCCGGTGGCAAAACCGCGACCGCGCACATTGAACCAGTCCCGCACCACGCGGGCACCGGTGGGGAATTGCGGCGCCTCCCCGAAACCGAGCACCACCCGGGCGAGGACGAACTGGCCAAAGGCGGTGGTGAGCCCCGCCAGGGCCTGGGCAAAAGACCAGATGAAGATTCCGGCCGCGAGCAGCCGGCGCGGCCCAAACCGGTCAACCAGCCCGCCCGCCGGAAGCTGAGCAAAGGCATAGGCCCAGAGAAATGCCGAGAGGAGCAGGCCCATCTCAGCGATCGAAAGATGGAGGTCGCGGCGGATCAGCGGATTGCCGATCGCAAGCGTTGCGCGATCGATATAATTTACCGCCCCGCTGCACACCAGCAGCGTGAGCGCCGTGATCTGCATCCGCCGCACCCGGCGCGAGGGATGCGGCGCGGCAATTCCGGTGCCGTGGTCACGGATTTCCCGCACAGTATCCAAGTTTTTCTCCTTGCGTTTCCTTCCCGGCCGATGTGACAGCGTGCGGGAATTGTTATCTTGGATGGTGTTGCGCGGGACCGTGCATGGTCAAGAGGGAGAACGGGCGAAGGGCCTCGTACTCCATGCGCCAGAATCGGGGCAGCCTTGCCGCGGCGGCAGTGAAGATCAGGTCGCGCGGATCGCGCTCGACGGGAGCGCGGAGCGATCCGGGAGCGCGTGAATCTGCTCGGCAGAACAAAACTCGCGCCTGTTCCGTCACACCGAAGATGCTCTAGATTCGCTCGCTGAGCGTGATCGCGACCCGGCATCCGGCCTTGATCAGCGTGGAAAGCAGGCGATAGGCCGGCGCCCGCTCGGCCTCGTGCGCGAGGCCGATATCCCGGTGCTCGAGCTCCTCCGCGCGCGCCTTCGCGATCAGCGCCGAAAGCGCGCCCTCTTCCTCGGGCAGAGAGGCTTCCTGGCCGGCATAATGCGCATCGATCGCCTCCTCGACGGCGACGGTGCAGGCCATCGCCGCCCGCTCTCCCAGCGCGGCGGTGGCCGCGCCGAGGGCGAACCCGGCGAGATGCCAGAGCGGAAGAAGTGCCGTGGGCCGCACGCGCCGCTGCGCCATGACTTCGGAGAAGGAGGCGAGATGCGCCCTCTCCTGTTCCTGCATATGCTGAAGGAGCGCCGCCTTCGGCCCGCGCCCAAGCACCGCGCGCTGGCCCGCATAGATGCGGACCGCCCCATATTCACCGGCATGATCGACACGGATCATCCGCGCCACCGCCTCGCCCGCCGGCACATCCCCGTTCCCGCTCATCGCGCTTCCTCTCGACTCCGCGCCAGATAGGCCACGAGCCCCCCGCACACCACAAGCGCATAGAGCAGGTTCATCGCCGCCATCGAGAGCGGCAGGCCGGGGATGAGGAAGCTCGGCGCATCGCAAGGCTTGCTCGGCCGCGCCGGCATCGAGGCGAGAAGCTCGGCGATATTGTTCCCGTGCAGCTCCGGCGCGGCGCATTCCGGCAGCGGGCTCGGCCACAATCCCTGCTCAACGCCGACATGAACGAAAGCAAGCCCGGCCGCCGCAAGCAGGGCGAGGACGGATAGCAGCAACACGCCCCTTCCCGCCGATCCCCGGCGCATGACGGCGGCGAGCAGGCCGAGCACCACCACCACCCGCCATGGCCAGCGTTCGAGCAGGCAGAACGCGCAAGGGACGAATCCGAGCCAGTGCTGCGAGCCTTCGGCAACGGCGAGCGCCGCCCCCGCCGCGATCGCCACAGCGAATCCCGCCACGCGGTGATCGATGCGCTGCATGGCGGCCGATATGAACGCTTCGCGGCGATCCAGCAAGCTGGGCGACAAACCGGCCCGGTTGCTGCCCGGGGAGCGAGGCTCTAGTGTCCGGATTCCGAGGTCCGTCGCAATGGCATGAGCAGGCGATCGGAACCGCGGTTTTTTGTTTTCCGTGGCCTGCTTATCCTCTCCCTCCACCGCGAAACGCAACGAAGGGAGAGAGGGCGGGAGACGCGCTTCGCCTGCTGAGCGAAGGGGGGGAGGATGCGGCGCATCTGGGGCCGGACGACGTCCAGCAATGTGATGAAGGTGCTCTGGCTGCTCGATGAGCTCGGCCTGCCCTATGAACGGATCGATGCCGGCGGCAGCTTCGGCAAGACCGACACGCCGGAATATCGGGCGATGAATCCGAACGGCCTCGTGCCGACCCTCGATGAGGACGGCTTCTTCCTTTGGGAAAGCAACGCCATCCTGCGCTATCTCTGCGCCGCGCATGCGCCGCAAACACCCTTCTGGCCTGCCGAACCGCGCGCGCGGGCAACGATCGACCATTGGATGGATTGGCAGCAGACGACGCTGAACCGGCCCATGACGGTGGTCTTCCAGGGGCTCGTGCGCACGCCGCCGGAACAGCGTGACCAGGCAGCGATCAGCGCGGCGATCCGGGATTGCATAGGCATCTGGGGCATTCTGGAGGCGGAGCTCTCCCACCGCCCTTATGTCGGCGGCTCCGCCTTCACGCTCGCCGACATCCCGCTCGGTGTGCATGTCCATCGCTGGCTCAATATGGAATTCAGCCGCCCGCCCTTCCCCCACCTTCAGGCCTGGTACAATCGCCTGCTCGAGCGCCCGCCCTACCGCACCCATGTCGCGCGGCCGCTCGCCTAGAGCGGGACGCATTCGCTTTCGCTCACTTATCCCGCTCCCGCTTGTTGCTGTGTCGCGTGATTCACGCCTTGGGTGATTCCAACTTCGGCGATCACGCTCGAAAGGAAACCCTTCCTTTCAGCCGCCGAGATAGGCGGCGCGGACGCGCGGATCGGCGGCCAGCGCGCTCGCCGGGCCGCTCAGGGCGATGCGTCCGCTTTCGAGCACATAGGCGCGATCGGCGATGCGAAGCGCCTGGCGCGCATTCTGCTCCACCAGCAGCACGGCCGTGCCTTTGGCGCGGATTTGCTGGATGATCGCGAAGATCGCGAGCACGAGTTTCGGCGCAAGCCCCATCGAGGGTTCGTCGAGCACGAGCAGGCGCGGCTCCAGCATCAATGCGCGGGCGATCGCCAGCATCTGCTGCTCGCCGCCGCTCAGCGTGCCGGCGAGCTGGTGGCGCCGCTCGGCAAGGCGGGGAAAGAGCGTGTAGCTCGCATGGAGGCGCTTCTCCACCTCCCCCGGGTCATGCCGCAGAAGATAGCCGCCGAGACGGAGATTCTCCTCGACCGAGAGCGGCCCGAAAATGCGCCGCCCCTCGGGCACATGACCGAGCCCGCTGGCGACGACCTTGTGGGCGGGCAGCCGGGTGATGTCTTCCCCGCCGAGGAGGATGCGCCCCTGACGGAGGCGGACAAGGCCGGAGAGCGTGCGGAGCGTGGTCGTCTTGCCCGCGCCATTGCTGCCGAGCAGGGCGACGATTTCACCCGCCGCGACTGCGAGGCTGACGCCGTGCAGGACCTCGACCTTGCCATAGGCGACGTGGAGGTCCTGAACGTTCAGAAGGTCCAATTCAGGACTCCCATAGCGCCGCCTCTTCGGCGCCCGCGGTTTCATCGGCTTCGCTGTCATTGCCGAGATAGGCGTCGATCACCCGCTCGTTGCGCTGGATCGCCGCCGGCTCGCCGGCGGCGATGAGCGTGCCGCGATCCATCACCAGCACGCGATCGGAGACGCCCATCACCAGCATCATGTCGTGCTCGATCAGCACCACGGTCACGCCGAGATCGCGGATGCCGCGGATGAGGCCCATGAGCGCGGTCTTCTCCGTCGGGTTCATGCCGGCGGCCGGCTCATCGAGCAGCAGCAGCTCCGGCTTCGCGCCGAGCGCGCGGGCGATTTCGAGCCGGCGCTGATCGCCATAGGGCAGATCGCCGGCGCGCCTGCCCGCCGCGTCTTCGAGCCCCACGAATTGCAGCAGGCGCCGGCAGGTGCCGAGATGCTCACGCGAGTCGCGCCGTGCCGAGGGCAGGCCAAGGATTTCGCCGACGAGCGAGACGCGATGGTGCGGGTCCATCCCCACCAGCACGTTCTGATGGGCAGTCATGTTCGGGAAGAGCCGGATGCCCTGAAATGTGCGGGAGAGCCCGAGTGCCACGACGCGGTGCGGCGCCCAGTGTCCGAGGCGCTGGCCGCGAAAGACGATTTCGCCGCGGCTCGGCCGGATCACGCCGGTCAGGCAGTTGAAGACCGTGGTCTTGCCCGCCCCGTTGGGGCCGATGATGCTGAGGATCTCCCCGCGATGAACGGTAAAGCTCATGCCGCGCACGGCATGCACGCCACCGAAATCCCGCCCGAGATCCTTCACTTCGAGCAGTGTTTCGCCCCGCTTCGCCGTGGCCCCGGCGAAGCTCAGATCGCCTGCGTCGTCCTCGGGGAGCTGGACGCGCCGCGCGATACGCGCGGGCCAGAGCCCCTGCGGGCGGACCAGCATCAGCACA
>DASZQO010000163.1:0-3420 GCA_035549615.1 Acetobacteraceae bacterium | reverse complement strand
GTCCGGGTAGCGCGCAGAATGGGAATTGAGCAGCAGGCGCGGGGTTTCGATCGAATTGCCGGCAACGCAAACCACCCGGGCCTTTTGCAGGTGCTGCGCGCCATTGGCATCGGCATAAAGCACGCCGTTCACCTTGCCGGTATCGTCGTGCTGGATCTGCAGCACCATGGATTGCGGCCGCAGGTCGAGCCGGCCGGTCGCCTCGGCCGCCGGGATCTCGGTATAAAGGGTTGACCATTTTGCGCCCGATTTGCAGCCCTGGAAGCAGAATCCCATCTGCCAGCAACTGCTGCGACCGGCGCGGACACGGCTGTTGATCGCCATGCGCCCGGTGCTGACGCCGGTATAGCCGATGCGCGTGGCCCCCCAGTACATGACGGTGAAATTGTTGTTGCCGGGCAGGCCGGGGATGTCGTTGGTGCGGGTGACCCCCATCTTGTCCTCGGCCTTGGCATAATAGGGCTCAAGATCGGCGAGCGTGATCGGCCAGTCTTGCAGGCTCGCGCCCGGAATGTCGCCATAGGTGGTGCGGGCCTGGAACTCGTGCTCTTGAAAGCGCAGGCTGGCACCAGCCCAGTGTACCGTCGTACCGCCGACGGTCTTGCAGACCCAGGCGGGCAAAGTCGGAAAATCCTTGGCCACACGCCAGTTCCCCGAAGCTGTTCGCTTGTCGGTCCAGGCGAGCATGCTGAAGGCTGCCCACTCATTGTTGACGAAATCGCGGATCGTGTGGCGTGGTCCGGCCTCCAGCAGTACCACCTTGATGCCTTTCTGGCAGAGCTCATTGGCGAGTGTGCCGCCCCCGGCACCCGAGCCGATGATGACGACAACCGAATCGTCGCTGAGTTCGTATTGAGCCATCTCCTCCTCCCTTGTTTTTCTGTGTTAGCCGGCAGCAGGACTGGCTGCATCGGGCGGTTTCGGAAGCCAGTTGATGTCGTTAAAGCCGCGATGGATATAGCCGCCATAGGGAAAGGATGCGCCCTCATAGCCGAAAAAGCGCCAGACGAGCGGATTGTTGTAGAGCGAGACGACCGCCGTGCCGCGCACGGCCTGGAAGAAGGGTGTCGTCTCGATCGATGTCAGCACGGCGATCTGGTTGCCCGGTGAGAGCGCGATCCAGGCGATGCCCATCGCGCGGTCGAGCCCCGCGACGCCATCCTTGATCTGCTGGGCGAGGTCTTTGTCGGCAGCGGCCTTCTGGTCAAGATCGGTGACGACCTGCGCGTAATACATGTCGCCGAGATTGGGGTGAGGAAAGATCTGCCGGCTCATCACCAGAAGCGTTTCGCCTTCGTGCGGATCGAGCGTCGTGAGGCTCATGGCTTTCGCCACGCTGGGTGTGACGAGCAGAGCGGACGACGAGGCGGCGGCGATGCCGGCAACGGCGCCGGATTGCATGAGCTGTCGCCGATAGATGCCTTTCTTGATCATTTCATGTTTCCTCTCTGGCTGGGCTTTTGGCTTGGGCCCTTCTTGTTTTGGTCAGTGCCGAGGCGGTGGGCGCGGCGCGGAAAGGGCCGGCCGGAGACGCGTTCAGCAGTAGCGGCCATGCCGTTGCAGCACCTCGATCTTGTATCCGTCAGGATCCTGGACAAAGAAGAATCGGGCCATCAGCGCACCGTCGCGATGGAACTCCCGGATCGGGTTCGGACTCAGGCCAATTGACGTGAAGCGCGCATGCTCCGCAGCAACGTCATCGACCGCGACGGCAAGATGGCCATAGCCGTCCCCGTGGCTATAGGGCTCGGTGCGCCCTTTGTTGAAGGTGAGTTCGACCTCGAAGCCGCTTTCGGCATCGCGCAGATAGACAAGGGTGAAATCCGGAAAATCGTAACGGTCTGCGACCGCAAAGCCGAATGCATCCTCGTAGAATGCTATGGATCGCTCCAGGTTGCTCACCCGGATCATCGTGTGGATGGCCTTCGCCATGAGCTTCGTCCGCGCCGTAACGAGGATGAAACAGGATAGGCGCCCGCGCGGGCTCCGTGGTGGTAGCTGCCTACTACAATTCGGGCCTCAAGCGGCAACTGGAGCGGTGTGCGCTTTCATGGGCCCGCGTACACCGCGCTATGGATCTGTTTTACCGGTATGTTCACGTGATCAGCCGATTCCGGCTCATCGCGATTTGCTCTCGAGCAAGATGATTTTCGATCATCACGCGTTCGTGTCCCGTCCTCTCCGCCCGTCATGTTTCATGATGACCGGAGGAAATAGGCAGATCACTGAAAACAAAGAGGAAGTACCCTCATTCCAGCCGGGCAACGGGGATCTCGCCAGCGCGGCGCAGCGGAACGACCGGCGTGGCAGAGTGGGGCAAGGCGGGTGACAAGGGCAGGCTGTCACCGTGCCGGAGATAAAGGACACAGGCATTGCGCAGCAGGGAGGCGAAGTTGCGCACTTCGCCGCGTTCCTCCACCACCTCGTCATAGAGCTGGGAAAGGAGCCGGGGCAGAGTCATCCCCTGCCGGGCGGCGATCTCGGCCAGAATGTCCCAGAACTGCCGCTCCAGCCGCAGGCTCGTGGAATGCCCGGCGAGGCGCACCGAGCGCGTTGCGAAAGCGTAGGATTTCGGATCCTGGTTGGCGAAAATCCGGCACATGGTTCCTCCCTTCCCGGGCACCCGTTCATGCGGGCATTCTGCATGCTTTCCCCTATAGACCCGGCGTGCCTGCCGCAAAAAGACGGACGAGATCACGGCAGGCGGGCGAGGCGCTCGGCGAGCAAGATGAAGAATCCGTCCGGATCGCAGGGCTCGAGGAGACGGATCGGGGGCCGCGTGCCCTCCGCTGCAGGTGTGATGATTGTTCGACCCCGGGTGGCGCCAGGCCCGCATTCGACGGCGAGCGAGACGGACCGGGCGCGGAAGAGCGCGGGACGGATGAGCCACGCGAGCGCGAGCGGGTCATAGAGGGCCGGTCCGGCCTCCGGGGAGGGCAAGGCCCTGAGGATGGCAACCGCGGTTTGCAGCGCCCGGCCTGAACCAGCCGCCGCGAGCTTCGCAATGCGGGCGGGGCTCGCCCGGACAGCGCGGCCTGCTTCCAAAGGGACGAGGGTGAGGGCAGGGCCGGCGGTGGTGAGGATCGAGAGCGCCTCGGGGTCGGCGAGGGCATTGAACTCTGCCTCCCTGGTGGCGTTGCCACTGCCCGAGGCGCCGCCCATCAGGACGATCTCGGCAACCGAAGTGGCGAGCCCCGGCTCCGTCGCCAGGGCAAGGGCGAGATTCGTCGCGGGCGCGATCCCGACCAGGGTGAGGGGCGTGGATGCGCTGCGGAGCATCAGGCGGATCGCATCGGCGGCAAGTCCGGGCATGGTGGGAGGGCCGGGCGGAAGTGGCACACCTGCCATGCCATCCGGGTCATGGCCCGGCCAGCCGGGTGGAAAGGGGCCGAGAAGGGCGCGCTCTGCGCCGGCATGGAC